>CALGTD010000033.1 GCA_937901895.1 uncultured Spartobacteria bacterium
GTTGCCGCTCGATGTCATTCGATCGTGCAGTTGCGATCCGAATGACATCGAGCGGCAACTGCACGATCGATTCACCCTTGAACGTGAACATCATCACGATGGTGAAAAGCAAAGCGCCCAGCGTGAGAGGAGAAATTCGCGGCAGATACCGCGTTTCAAACCACACTTCGCCTTTCCATCGGATCAAGAGCACCCGGCTAAGCACGCCGGTCGCGAAGGGAATGCCAAGGTAGGTCATCACACTCCAGAAGACGTCTCCAATCGCGATCTTCACGAGGCGTCCCTCGAGCCCGAAGTAAGGCGGAAGCACGGTGAGAAAGAGCCACGCCAATCCGCTATAGGTGAGAACTTGGGCGAGGCTGTTGAGCGCAACGAGGCCCGCGGCGTATTCGCGGCTGCCCTTTGCGAGATCGTTCCAAACCAGAACCATCGCGATGCAGCGCGCGATGCCGACGAGAATCAAGCCGGCCATGTAGTCGGGATGGTCGCGCAGCAGCGTCACCGCCAGAACAAACATCAGCAACGGTCCCACGATCCAGTTCTGCACCAGTGACAGCGTCAGCACGCGCGTGTCGGCGAACACTTTCGGCAACTCGCGGTAACGCACCTTGGCGAGTGGCGGATACATCATCAGAATCAGACCGATGGCAATAGGCAGGTTCGTGGTGCCGAGGGTCAGGGGAGCGAAGAATGCGACCGGATCATGCAGAACGAAGTGACCTAGACCGACGCCTAGCCCCATCGCCGCGAATATCCACAGCGTGAGGTAACGATCAAGGAACGAGAGGCCTTTGGCAGGGCTGGCGCTCATCGTCAGCAGCAACCTTGGCCGCTGGCCGGCAGACACAGCTCTTTGGCGAGACAGTCGGTGTGCTTCTTTCCCAGTTGGAGCACAAAGCGATGTTCCTCCCGCCTTACATCCGCCAGGACCAACTGCACGACATTGCACGCCTCGTATTCCAACTCCACGGGCAAGTCTTCGTCGCGCAAAATGGGCGCGGCGTGGGCGAACGCCTTGAGCAGCTTGCCGGCCGTGATGCGGTGTTCCGTATCTTCACCTACCCAGGTTTGCAGCAGGCAAGTAACGACGCGGCGGACGGTGCCGCCACAATCCACGAAGTCGCGCTGCACGCGACCGACCTCGGTCACATGGAAATGCGCCTCAATGGGCTCGCCGTCCGTCCATACGACTGTGAGGGGCAGATGCGGCGCGGCGGCAAGCGCCGCTTTGAGCGTTGAGATCGGGAGGCCAGTAGCAGCCGGCTGGGAGGCGGCGCAGCCGCAGGATTCAGTCGTAGACATAGGGAGATTAACGACGTTGGGTTTTGAGTTGGTCGCGGCGGCCATCGGCGTAGGCCGTAAATGTGCGGCGGATTTCGTTTCGAATACGGCGGAACACCGCGAGTTGTTCCTCTTCGGTCCCCACGACGTGGGCGGGGTCTTCAAACGGCCAGTGGTGTCGGTTCACCTGGCCGGGAAAAATCGGGCAAGCTTGGTCGGCATGTCCGCAGACAGTGATTACCGTCTCTACCGGCCGGGACATGAATTCGTTCATGTGCTTCGACGTGTGGCCGGAGATGTCGATTTGGATCTCCTGCATGACCTTGATCGCCAGTGGATGCACATGGCCAACCGGCTTGGAACCGGCACTGACCACGTCGAGGAAATCGCCTGCGACCGCGCGAAGAATGCCTTCAGCGAGATGGCTGCGGCACGAATTCCCCGTGCAAAGGATAAGAACGGTGGGTTTGGAATCGGGCATAAAAGTCATTCGGTGTCGCAACCGCACGGCGCCAACTCCGGCGCGAGCTTCTTGAGTCGAACCAAATCCTGCCGAAAAACGGCCTCTTCTTGTGCGCAGTCCTGAAGGCAGGCGAGATTGGCCGCCAGTTCCCGCGAGGGTTTGGCGGGGAGAGAATACACCATCCAGTTCCCGCGGCGTTCCGCCTGCACCAAGCTTCGCGTTCGCAGATAGGCGAGGTGCTTGGAAACTTTCACCTGCGGCTCGCGCAGTATAGACTGGAAATGGCACACGCACAGCGGTCCCTGCGCGAGCAGGTGAAGGATGCGAAGGCGGGTGCGATCGCAGAGGCATTGGTAGATTTGAACCAGCTCCATGTCGAAACGTATACCGATAAAAGAATATACCTCAAACAGAATATTGTTACGATTAACGCACTTCGAAGTCTCGTGAGGTGGGCTTAGGGTTAATGGCGGCGCGTTAGGACACAAAAAGGCGGCCGGGGTTACCGGCCGCCGTGGTGGCGAGGGTCACTCGCTCTGTTCGGACTTCAATTCCGCGAGGCGGTCGAAGATGAACGTGTGGGCCTGGTCGGCCAGCTTGGCGACGAGCGGGAGGTCATCACGGCCGAAACTGTCGGTGTCGTGATAGTTCTTGGCGTCGTCCACGTAGGTCCGGGCGAAGGTCACGTTGTAGAATTTCTTCTGGTCGGCTTCGTTCTCCCACACGGCGGCTTTGATGCGGCCGAGGCGGAAGGTTTTCACCGGCAGCTTGGCGCTGGTGGCGGACTTGGCAGGCGAGGCGGGTTGAGCAGTCTTGGAGGGCATATAGTTCCTTTTTTGATTTTGAGGAGCGGAGTTGCTGTCTCGCCCCAAGGCGGGGGTGCCGGCCGGGACGAGGGGACGGTTGGGGGGATTCCTTCCAAGGAG
>CALGTD010000034.1 GCA_937901895.1 uncultured Spartobacteria bacterium
GCGCCGGCGATCGGCACTGAAGCGAACTATATCCGCAAAGGCTTCATCACGAGTGTCAGCTCCGAATTTCTCTCCGACTTTGCCAAGTCCGATGACTTGGAGATCACCAGGGGAGACATCCTGGTTGACGATTTGTCGCTTAAGGGCAGCGCAGCAGGCCTTGCGGTGTTCGAACGCTGTCGCACCGAACTCGCGAGAGACATGGAGCAGCGGCGGAGAGATCGAGAGCGCCTTTCGCACATCCCCACCGATCCCTTCGCCGACGATCTCGATTAGCGCAAAAAGGGCCAGCCGGGGACAACACCCGACTGGCCCTCCTGCCGCGGCCTTCCAAGGCGGCCGCTCTCGATCGGGCGGACGGCGTTGACGCGCCTGCGTGCGGCGTTGCCGGCGATCTGAGGCGACGAGGGGGGGATTGGGCGGAGGGAATCGGGAAAAGGTGCGGTCGGGGATCCGCAAACAGCACATTCGTGCGTTCTCCGGCCGGATTGGTGCAAAGGACGTTGAGTTGGCCGGGAATGTGACGAACAGGGGAGTGCTGCCTTCATCTCTTCCTGAGCGGACCAATTTTGGATCGAGCACGGAGTTGGGTCGGTAGGCCTGTTCAGGTCGTTCTGTCGGTTCGACCTTCGCCATCAGCCGTCCAACTCCACCATGCAATTCCTCCCAGTCCGTGCTTCGATTCTCGCGGCCACTCTTTTTTTTCTTTCCGCGACCGGTGTGATTCACGCTCAAACCGTGGTCTGGTCCAACCTGGATGCCCCACCCACCGGTTACGGAAGCGCCTTATACAGCGGTGGCACGGTAACGGTGGCGATGCAGTCGTTCATGACCGGCGACACCGCGACCGAACTCGACAATATCACCTTGGCCATTGCCTCGACGGGACAGGGAACCGGATTTTCGCTGGGACTGTATTCGGCCGGGGCAGGCGCTCCGGGGGCGCTACTTGAAACGCTTTCCGGCAGCACGTCCCCGACGATCGCGGGACAATATTCCTTCGTCTCCGAATCTTCGTTCGCCCTGAGCGCCAACACGACCTATTGGTGGGTGGCGAGTGTCGAGCCCGCCGGGAATCCCAGCTTTCATATCGGCCTCGCTCTTTTTTCATCGCTGGAAAGCGACGAGGGCTGGTCGATCGGCCAAGGTTACTACTCGACGATCCAGCCAGACGACAGCTTTGGTTCGTTGAGTTCGTTTGGAGGTCGGTCGTTTCGATTTTCGGTGTCCACCGTGTCCGCCATCCCCGAGCCGTCCATCTACGCCGTGTTCGCCGGATTGGGGGCGCTCGCCTTCGTGATCTGGCGTCGTCGGAGCGGCGCGTGACGAGCCGAGGCTGGGCTGCAAGACGAGGCGCAGATTCGTGCGCTTGGCGGACGGATTCGTGCAGAAAGCGTTGAATATTTGCAAACGCATGCCGAAGTGGGGCCTTACGGACCTCGTTCATACCCCTGTCGTGCGTCCGATGCCGGGAATCGTCCCGGCATATAGTCAATCCCCCGCCCCCGTGGTGTATATGATTGCTGTAGTTATGACCTCCCTCCGCTTCCTCCCTGCTTCCGTTGCGCTTGGTCTGGCTGTCTTCGCCGGTTCGCCCGCGATGGCTCAGACTTGGATTCAGGATTTCAACAACGACGATAGCGATGACTGGGAAACTTATAGTCCTGCCAGTGAGGGCACCTTCACCATCGCCGACGGTGTTTATAATATCTAGGCCGCTGCTCCCCTTCACGCCCTCCTTGGGCCGGGCCGGGCGGGCAGCCTGCTCAAGGATGTGACGGTGTCCGATTTCCGGATCAGCGTGGACTTGGTCGACTGGGCCGATGAGCTTCCGCAAAGCTTGGGGATCGTCGCGCGAGTCAACGAGTTCGAGCTCGGGGAGGCGGACGGCTATTTCTTCAATTATAGTCCGGGACCGAGCGCGGGCAGAAACAAAGGCGAAATTGAGATCACCCGGTTCGACGATGAAATGCGGCACCCGGAAGTGTTTGCGGCGGCGCAGTTGACCGAGGACCTGAACTCCGCCTTCGACTATCGATTTGTTTTCACCGGAGTCGGCGGTCTTCTGACCGGGAGCGTTTATCGGATCGGCGACGAGACGCCGATTGCGACCGTCGAGCTGTTCGACGACGAGTATTTGAGCGGGCGGGTCGGTCTGCTGGTCATGGACAGCAATCCCGATGCGCCATCGTCGCAGAAACTCGGTCCGGCGAATGCGACTTTCGATAATTTTTCGGTGTCGGCGATTCCCGAGCCCAGCACGTATGCGACGCTCGCGGGGCTCGTCGTCGGCGTGGCGGCGTTCTGGCTGCGGCGGAAGCCCGCGGCGGTCGCGTGATCGACCACTGAAACGATCGTCAGTTGGACGCTTGGCGCGCGAGCGCGCGAAGGGCGTTGCGCGTTGTGACGGGCGATTCTTTCGCGGCGTGATGAGCTCGCGGATGGGGATGGAGCGGGTCTTCAAGCCACTGTCGATCCACCGTTCGACGTTGGTTTCGGAGCAGACGCGGCTCGGACGGGTTGGTTGAGTCTGAAAAGGCATTGGACGGTAATCGGGTTTGCCTTTCGCCGCGTAATCCAGGTCTCTCTTCGGGCGTGCGAGTTCATCCACTACGCTTCGCGGCCGTGTTGATCGTTGCGCTGGTCGGTGCGGGGCGACTGGTCTCTCAGGTCGTCGTCACTATCGACGCAAAGATTGGTGTTCAGAACGTCTATTCCGGACAGGGCGTTTATGC
>CALGTD010000035.1 GCA_937901895.1 uncultured Spartobacteria bacterium
ACGTTCGGCAAGAAATAATTGCGCAATCATGATTATCTCTCCACCGGCCAAATATCGGCGCATTACTTTTTGTGCGCTGGAGACAATTGTTTTAGGGTCTACTCTTCTTCTCATTTGGCTCGCGATGTATCCGGGAGCAATTTCAGAAAGTTTACATTGGACCGTTTCAATTGGTGTGATGGTAGCTCCTGTATTTTTGCTGGTGACCTCTGTGTTACTCTATCCGAGACAGCGCCATTTATTCTGGATCGGTGTTGCCACGATTTTCATTCTTGTCATAGTGCTTTACCTTCCGATTGTTCCCGCTGTTGACTGATATCGAAAAATGCCGAACAAGGCGATGCAGCTAACCCCTAGCAGACTGGGCGTCCACGAGTACGACCGATCTTCCTGCAAAGTGAGCCGATTTGAGAGTTGTGGGCATGATCGGGGTAGCTGATCTTTGACGTTAGCGTAAGAAAATGGAACGCGGTCGCTACTACCTCGGTCGAGTCGTCAAGCTCGGCAATCTCGATCAAAACCGTCTGATGAATGCGATTCTCGACGCGCCCACGATCACAATTCGAAAATTCAGGTGGACGATCACAGATACGATTGATCGCCGAGATCGTGACATACCGTTTGTATTCGGCCGCCTCGCCAAATTTCACCAAGAAGGGCATGTGACGGTAGTCGACACTGACTCGAAGTCCCAGATTGATGCGATTGCCCAGAACCTCTTGGCCGCCTCCTCCCCCTTTGTTTACCTGCCAGACTACTCTGGCATTGCATACCTCCACGTATGGAACGGCATTCAGCAGGATGTTTTCCCGAGGAGATTCAAGACTCTGATCGAAGCCGCCTACGATGGGTTCTTCGTCGATTGCACCATTGAACCTATTGCCGACTACCAGACGTTTGTAGCCAAGCTTCGGTCCATAGAGGTCTTTCACGACATCCAAGCAACCGTGCGCCCACCGAACCCGTTGTTTGGCCGTCTTTGGGGTTCATTGCGGAAGTATATTGACCGCCGGAATGCTGACGAGGTGCGAGTCCGAGAGACTGCGGAAGAGGCACCTGGAATCAAAACCAATCTGGCCAATTTGATGACGGGCTTGCTTGAGAACCCCGACTTTGAGCCGGAGGCGGAACCGGACATCACAGATGCGGCCCTTTTGATGGCGGCTGACGGCTACGGGCGAGGTAAGGTCATCGGGGTCAGAAGGGACCGGGAGGAGATCATGATTCGCACCGCAGACACCCATCGAAGTTTCCTCGACGCTAAGGAGCCGGACCCGGACGCGCTTGCTGAGCACGCAGATCGGCAGCTCAAGAGCGTTTCCAGAGAGCGCGATATGAGACACCCGGAAGATGAAGAGGCTGATTAACATTGCTCGTGCATTCTTTGTGAGTTTTGAGTTTCTTTGCATCGTGGCTGGGATTCTTCTCACGATCTGGCGTCCTTACGCCATACAAGGCATCGCAGAGAAAATTGCCTCCAACGGCGATATGATCCAGTATTTGGCACTAGCGCCAGTGGCGGTGTTCGGATGGATTTTCGCACACTCGCGGAAGATGCTGTTCCCTGAGGCAGACAAGAAGAGCATCCTTCAAGGCTGGCCTGACTATCCCGCCTTTCGAGACGTAGTATTCGTGGGTGTTGCCTTTTCCGTGATCTTCGTCGTCTCTGGTTTGGCCACGTGGGCGATGGACTGGAATAGTTCCCCCGCTGTCCCTTTCACTTGGACTACGGTGAGCTTGATCGGTGCCGCCATCGCCGCATTTTCGATGTATCACGCCGAGATTGTTCTGACCGAGCACCTCAAGACCTAAACCGAAAACGCTAACAAGGCAGCGCTCCTAACACCTGCCCCGCCGCGAGTTCAATCCGCCATGATCATGCCACATTCAACCCACAGTCGGAGCCGCGCCCACGGGCAGGTGTAGGAGGCCTTCGGCGTTAGCTGGAAGAATATGCGCCTCTCGGAGAACACCCACATCAGAACACCGCTGCGATATAGCCCGGCAGTGATCCTGATTGGTTTCGTCGGAATCATCATCGCCGGAGCAATTGGGAAGTATGCTCCAGAGGCACCATTTTCGCAGACTGCTTTTTCGATCAGTTGCATATCAACGATTGTCGGCTTTGTGCTCCTTCTGCCGCTCGAACTGATATTTACAAAAGCGCCTCCTGCGGATCCGCCTATCGATGTCCCTCTCTCATCATTGCCGCTTCATGAAAGAGCGCTAGCTGTCCTTGCATTTGGGCAAATACCCAAGTTGATTTACTGGCCAATTTTGGGAATCGCATATTTGCTTGGTTCATGTGTATTGGCAATCACCGTGCTCGCCATTGCAGCGATGCTATGGAGTCTGGTGCATTCCTCGAGTCTGTGACTTTTTTCAAAACAAAAATAAAGCTAACGGACCGATGGAGCAAATCCCCGTCCCTTCGGGACTTCTGTCATGTCTCCTGCTGATTCCGCTGCGCGGGCAGGAGCCATGCCAGAAGCAAGCGGGGATTCCTCATCGGCGACGTTGGCAAAGAATATGACTCGCATTCGGTTCCTCATCCTATTTGTTGCAAGCGTATTTTCCTGCGTGGCAGCGGAACCAGAGCCTGCGCCATCCCCGAAAATAAAAGCCTTCACTGGCGGATGGGGCAAGGGCCAGGGAACCAGCTCACACGCCCCCTCACGGCTTGACGCTCTTACCCCTGATCAATTTAAGAAGACGTCTGATTTGGCGCATCCTCTGAAAGTAACGATCCTCTCAACCGGGAGAACAGTTGAAGGAATCGAAACGATCAAAGACAGAATCGTTGATGTCCGTATCACAAACCCGAATCCCTACACTATTTTCTTTCGAGGCCGCCAGTATAAGGACAACAAGACAATCAAGCCGGGATGGAACAAGCTCGAGAATGGAGTTTGGAAGCTCGCCGGTTGGGATTCGTGCGGCACTGGCGTTCGGGATTGGGACATCGAACCGAACGGAACAATGGATTTGATGCTCTACCTCCATCCTGATCTCAAGGAACAACAGATCCTCGGGATTTTCTTCAAGGCTGATGAGCCTTCCATTCAGTCTGAAATTGTTTTATACGAGAAGAGATAAATGCCAACGAGCGCATCGACCTATCCTCTACAAGCTGGCACTCGGGCTGCTTGCGCACCCCGACCGCCAGCTTTCCGGGGCAGGTCATGCGGGACGTTAGGCGACCAGAAAAATGCGTTCCATTGCCTTACCCACTCTTCTGATAG
>CALGTD010000036.1 GCA_937901895.1 uncultured Spartobacteria bacterium
GCGGAATCGCGGGCTGGGAGACGGCGGTGGCGTGGCGGATCGCGGACCCCACGACGTTTTCGATTGGCGCGTCGCAGTCGCAAAGCCGTTATGCGTCCACCGGCTCCGAGTCGGACTGGAGCACGTTCTACACGCAGGTCGAGCAGACGATCGTGCCGGGGGCGGCGGTGAAGCTGCGCGCAGGTTATGAACGGCTCGATCGCGATGGTCTCCTGATGAGTGATGCGGTGCTGCTGGGGGCGGAATCATCGTTCTCGCTCACGGAAACCATCACGGGCGGCATCCAGCTCCGGCACCGGGCGATCCAGTTCATGCGGGAGGCCGGACTGGCATTGCCGGAGACGATTTTCTCCCTTTCGCTGGGCGGATCGTTCTAGGCCGTCGTGCGCCATTTCGGCGCCCATGTCGGTCTGAGCTTCGCGGACACGAGGAATGCCAGTCCGATCACGATGAGAAACAGCGAGAGGAACTGGCCGCGCGTGAATGGCCCGGTGAGGGGCGCGTCGGGCTGCCGGAACATCTCGTCGATGATTCGCAGCACGGCATATCCGATGAAAAACAGGCCGGTGAGCACGCCGTCGGGAACGCGGACGCGGGTGCGGACGAACCACAGCACTAGGAAGAGGAGCAACCCCTCCAGCGCGGCGGCGTAAAGCTGAGAGGGATGGCGCGGCGTGAGGATTTCCGCGAGCGCCTCGCGCAGCGGCGGGGAAATGCGCGCGGCCTCCGCGATGGCCTGCGGAGAGTTCCAGGCCGGGTTGATCGCGGTGGCGGCATCCACTGCGGAACGCGCGAGCCGCTGGCCGTCGAACGAGGTCAGTTCATTGGGAAACTGGATCGCCCATGGGACGTTCGTTGAGCGGCCGTAGAGCTCGCCGTTGATGAAATTTGCGATTCGGCCGAACATGAGCCCGAGCGGTGCGACCACGACGAGGTTGTCGCCAATATTTCTCCACGAGACCTTGTGGCGGCGGGCATACCACAGCGTGTAGAGGACGAGGCCGATGATGCCCCCGTGGCTCGCCATGCCTCCGTCCCACAGCCGGACCACCGTCAGCGGATCAGCGAGAAACTCCTGGAGGTCGTAGAGAAGCATGTAGCCGAGTCGTCCGCCAAGAACGACGCCGAAGATGGCGCCCCACACGATGAAATCGGACACCGCATCCGGCCGCAGGTCCGAGTATCCCTGTCTCGCGAGACGCTTGTAGAGGACGATGCCGACGAGAAATGCCGCGACGTAGGCGAGGCCATACCAGCGGATTCCCCAGCCATTGCCAAACTCGAGAACGAACGGGCTGAGATGGTGGACGTAGTAGGCGAACAGCATCGGGGCGGACAGGTTGCATGGAATCCCGCCGGGCCGCAAACCCTGTTGTCACCAACGCCTGCACCTTGCGGGGCTCTCCGGTTGACAACCGATGACGAAACCGGTTTATCTCCTTCCCGTGAAATTGGCCCTCCTTCTCCTTGGAACGCTCGCCATCGGTCTTTCCGCATGCACCACGCTTGCAAACCGGCGCGACATGTATTGCGGTTACGGCCACGTCTGCGGCCCTTACACCTGTGGAAAATACAAGGGGAAGAAAGAGGTCGTCCTGATCGAGTCGACGGATTACAAGTCCGTCAAATAGCGCCGGCTAAAGCAACAGCGGCGAGGGCGCACGGTGGACCGGGCGTCCACGGACAAAAGTCTCGACCACCGCAGCCGGCCCGCCGCGGTAAACCATCAGCGCGACGACATCCTCCGCGGAGAGGTCGCAGTGCTTGTTGCCGAGTTCGCTGAGCGGGAGTGCCCGCGCGATATCGAGCACCACGAGGTCTGCGTCCTTGCCGACATCGAGCGTTCCGAGAATCGCCTCCTTGCCGAGCGCTTTTGCGCCACCGAAGGTCGCCAGGTGAAACACGTCCGCCGGCGACGGAACACGCACGCCAGGCTGGTGGAATGCGCGGGCTTTTTGCGACTCGATCGTCGAGCGCATCACCTGCCAGAGATTCAACTCGGGGCCGCCCGCGACATCCGAGGCAAGGCCCACGCGAAGGCCCGTGTCCAGCCAGCGGTCGAGCGGCATGATGCCGCTGTTCAGAAACAGATTTGACGTCGGACAGTGCGCGACCACGGAGTTCGTTTCGGAGAGGATCCGCACCTCGTCGTCGCCGAGGTGGATGCAGTGCCCGAGCACCGATTTTGAACCCAGCAACCCGCACGCTTCGTAAACGGCGGTATAGCTCGGGTGCTGGGGGAACCGTCGCCGCACCTCCGCGATCTCGTCGTGGTTTTCGGAGAGATGGGTTTGCACGTAGGCGTCGAATTTCTTCGCAAGAAGTCCCGCCTCGCGCATCAATTCCTCGCTGCAGGTCACGGCAAACCGCGGGCTGAACGCGTATTCGAGCCGGCCGTCGTCCCGCCCATGCCATTTTCGGCAGAGACGTTCGCTTTGTTCGATCGAGACGGACAGCGCCTTCTCCGGAGGAAGCCCGCCGTAGGTGCCGTCGTCCATCATCACCTTGCCCATGACAATGCGCATGCCGCTCGTTTCCGCGGCTTCGAATGCCGCGTCGCAGCTTTCCTCGTAGATCGCCACGTAGAGCATCGCGCATGTCGTCCCGTTGCGCGCGAGGGCCTCAAAAAACTGCGGGGCGAGCGTGCGGGCGGTGGAGGCGTTGAATTCCTTCTCCACCGGGAAGACATGGCGCTCCAGCCAGGGCAGCAGGCCCTCCTCGACGCGGGCGACGACGGGATACTGCGGGAGGTGCGCATGGATGTCGATCAAGCCCGGAATGATCACGGCCTCCGGGGAATGCAGCCATCGCACGCGCTCCGCTCCGGCGACGCGCCGCACGTCGTTGAACGGTCCCACTGCGGCGATTTTTCCGCCCTCAATGAGGACCGCTCCGTCGCGCACGCCGCGCAGGCGCCCGGGTTCGGGAGCGTCGATCAGGAAGCCGCGCAGGCCTTTGAGATTTGCATCCACCATGGTGTTCCGCGTCTCTTAACGTTCCGGCGCCCGCACCGGAAGCACGATCCGGAACGTCGCCCCCGATCCCGGCGTGCTGCGAACGGAAACGTGCCCGCCGTGCGCCATCGCGATGTTTTTCACGATCGAAAGTCCGAGCCCCGTTCCGCCGGCGTCGCGGGAGCGGTCCTTGTGCACCCGGTAGAAGCGCTCGAAGATGTGCGGCTGATCCTTGAACGGAATGCCCGGGCCGTTGTCGGTGAACGAAACCTCGATCTCGTCCCCCCGCCGCTTTGCGGAGATCTGGACCGCCGGTTCGCCCGCCGTGCCGTATTGAAGGGCATTCGTGAGCAGATTGAAGAACGCCTGCTCGATGCGTGCCGCGTCGACCTCCGCCTCGTCCGCGTCCGGAGGAAATGTGATCTCCACCTGCGCTTTTCGCGCGGTGATGCGGGCTTCCAGCCGGTCGACCACGTTACGGGCAATCGCCCCGAGGCTTGCCGGCGCGCGCTGAAGCTCGGGATTGGCGCGTTCCATCTGTGCGATCGTCAGCAGGTCCTCGATGAGGAGATTCAGGCGCTTGCCGTGCTTGAGAATCACCTCCAGCGACCGCTCGGCCATCGGACGGTCGTCGAGCGCACCGTCGAGAAGCGTTTCGACGTAGCCGTTGATGATCGAGAGCGGCGTGCGGAATTCGTGGGAGACGTTTGCGACAAACTCGCGGCGCACCGATTCCAGCACGCGGACGTCGCTGATGTCGTCGATCACGGCAAGCACGCCGGCGGGTTCGTGACCATCGCCGGGCATGAGCGGGGAAAGGTTCACCCGGAAGTGGCGGTTCGCCCGCGTCTCGCCGATGCGTGGCGCGTCACGAATCTCGAGATGAATCGAACGCACCTCCCGATACGCGCGCTCAATCGCGGAGCTGAGCTCGGGAAACCGGAACACCTCCGGGATGGTGCGATCGACCGGGGAGCGATGCAGCGCGAACATTTCCAGCAGGGCGTCGTTCACCAGCCGGATGCGCTGGGAGCCGTCGACGATGACGATTCCCTCCACCATGCTGCCGAGGATGGCCCGCAGGCTGAATCCCTCGTCGGCCAGCTGGCGGCGCTGGCGGCGGAGCCGCTCGGCGATGCGCCCGAGATCCGCAGCGGTCTCGGTCATGAATCGCAGGCGCGAGCGGACAATGGGAGGCGCGGGGTCGTTGTTGGCGATGGCGCGGATCGTGTTTCGCACATCCATGAGGGGCCTGCCCCACACCCGCCAGACAATCCAGCCCGCCAGCACGAGGCCGGCGCCGAGAAGGAGAATCGGAGTCAAGACGGTGCGACCGCGCTGAAGCGGTATCCTTCGCCCCGCACGGTTTCCAGTCGCACGGCGTGCGCGCCGAGTTTTTTGCGCAGACGGCGCATGTGGGTGTCCACCGTGCGGGTGTCGATCACGTTCTGGTAGCCCCAGACGTCGAAAAGAAGCGTGTCACGCGGTTGGGTGCGACCCCGGCGCTCGATCAACAGCGCGAGGAGCTTGAACTCGGTGGTCGTCAGGTCGAGGCGCTTTCCGTCGAGCCGGATTTCAAACGAGCCCTTGTCGATTTCGAATCCATCGACCTTGAGGACGACGGATTTTTCCGCCGTTTGCATCCGCCGCAGCAGCGCCTGCACGCGGAGCACGATTTCCTTCGGACTGAACGGCTTTGTGACGTAGTCGTCCGCGCCGAGCTCGAATCCCTGGATCCGCTCGTCCGGCTGCGCCTTTGCGGTGAGCATGATGATCGGGATGCCGGCGGTCGAGTCGTCGGCCTTGAGGGTGCGGCAGACCGTTTCCCCCGGCATCTCGGGCAGCATCAGGTCCAGCACGATGACATTCGGCCGGGTGGTGCGTGCCCTCTCGAGGGCGGTGAGTCCATTGTCCGCCAGCGAGACCTGAAATCCGGCGCGGGTCAGGTTGTAACGGAGCAAATCCGCAACGTCCTGCTCGTCTTCGACCACCAGAACTGAGTCGGCCATACGCGGACACCGTTAACCAACAGATCGCGTCCGCACAAGACCGGGGCAAAAATGATTCGGGCCACATGCGGAAGCTCAGAAACAAAGAAAACTGGTCCGCGGTGGCCCGAATCGCTGCCTTAACCGATATCTTTGACGCTCCGGCGGCCGGGATGTTCAAAAAAAGTTCCGGAACCCGTTTTTCGGAGGTGGTCGGCCGGGGGGCGGCGGCTCACGGTTCCAGCCGGTATCCCAGCCCATGCACGGTGAGCAGGTGCCGTGGGTGGGAGGGGTTGTCCTCGATCTTCTGGCGCAGTTTCACAATGAGCTGGTCGAGCGTGCGGGTGGTGCCGAGGTAATCGATCCCCCAGACCTCGTCGAGGATCCGGTTTCGCGAGACGGCGTCCCCGACGTGGCGAAACAGCAGCGCCAGCACTGCGAGCTCGCGCGGCGTCAGCTCGAACGAAGTTTTTCCCCTCGATCCCCGGAGCGAACCCGTGCGCACCCGGACGTCGCCAAACGCGATCGTTTCCGGCAGGTCGGAGGTCGGCGAATCGCGACCGGGGCGTCGCAACAGGGCGCGGACCCGGGCCAGCAGTTCGCGCACCCCGAAGGGCTTGGTCATGTAATCGTCGGCGCCGAGTTCCAGACCGATGACCTTGTCGAGTTCCTGTCCCTTGGCGGAAAGGAACAGCACCGGCATCCCGGCTTTTGCGGCACGCATTTCCCGGCAGATATCGAAACCGCTCTTTCGCGGAAGCATCACGTCGAGGATTACGAGGTCCGGCGCCTGCTGGCGGATCATGGCCAGTGCCTGGCCGCCGTCGCTGCATTCCGAGACCTCGTAGCCGTCTGCCGTGAGGGCATCTGCGAGGCCGAGCCGGATATGGGGATCGTCCTCCACGATCAGGATTCGCCTGCTCATGCGGGTGGGAGTTCCGTTTTGCCCTCCGGGTCGAGCGGGAGGGTGAGGGTGAAAATGGATCCGCCGCCCAGGCGGTCGCGATGGGTGACAGTGCCTCCGTGATCCGTGGCAATGCGGCGGGCGAGCGCAAGACCGAGCCCGCTGCCCCGCACGCCGCTTGAGAGCGAATCGTCCGACCGGTGAAAGGCCTCGAAGATGCGCTCCCCTTCGCCGGGACGCACGCTGATACCCCGATCCTGCACCTCCACGTGGATTGCTCCATCCGTGGTGAACGTGCGCAAGGTGACCGCTTTTTGGTCCCGGGAATATTTCTCCGCGTTCGATAATAGGTTCACGACGATCTGGGAAATCGCATCGGCATCAGCGGTGACGGGATAGGGCGGCGGAGCGGCGTCCCATTCGCACGTGAACCCCGCCTCGCGAAGATGATCGGCGTGGGTGTCCCACACCTCCTGCAAGACCGGATGCAGGTCGATCGGGCGTTTTCGATACGAGTGCCGGTTGCGCTCCATCCGGGCGAAATCGAGCACGTTGTTGATGAGACGGGTGAGGCGTTCGCTTTCGTGGAGAATGATGCGGAGGTATTTCGAGCGGCGGGCGGGATCCACCGCATCATCGCGCTCGAGCATTTCCGCGAACATGCGGATCGAGGTGAGAGGGGTCTTCAATTCATGGGAGACATTGGAGACGAAGTCGGTCTTCCGTTGTGCGAGAAGCATGTGGCGGCGCGCATCCCAGGCGACGAAGGCTCCGCCTGCGAGGATGGCGGAAAGTGCCAGTCCCACGAGCAGGAACAGCGTGAGTCTCACGAGGCGCGCGGACTCGGCGAGGCGACCTGGTTCGCGAAGGTAAAGCGCGACCTCCCAATGCGGGAGCAGCTCGCCGATGCCGGTCGCGACGAAAGGCCGCGTCCAGTCCGCTCCGAAATCCCCCGGCTTTCGGGCGACGGGCCTGGCGTTCTCGTCGAGCACGGCAATTCCCGTGGCGGGATTTTCCGGCGGAGCCAGAGCCTCGAACGCCTCGCGAACGAACGCAGCCACCGCGTCCGCCGGCAGCGCGAGCGCAAAAACGTGGCCGTGCGCCTCCGGTGGCCGTGTCCAAAGAATGAGCTCCAGCCGGTTCTGCGAAAAGCGGGCAAGCACTCCGTCGGAGGCGGTGCTGGTTGCGCTCTGAAAATCGGAAACCTGCGGCGCGACGGATTGCGCGGCATCCCCGTCCGGCGGAGCCACCGCGGGCGCGACCTTCCGCGCAACCGGTGGCATCATCTTCGACACCTGCTTTCCCACCGCTGCGGCGCGGTTTCGGATTTCCTCGTCGCCGTCATTGGTGCCGGGAGCCGTGCCCTCGATCCTGCCCTTCACGGTATTGCTGAAGGCGCTCTGGGTGGTGGGGAAGACCGCCTCCTCCGCGATGCTGCTCAGGAACGACCGATTGGCCGAGATGAATTTCTCCGCGTCCATGCTCCGGCTTTCGCCGGTCACCACGACGCCGTTTGGATCGATGGCGAAGGCGATGCCACCTTCTCCGAGCAGTTTCGAGCAACCCCAGGCCAGCATGCGCGGCTCCATCTTCGCGAGCAGATCACGAACCCGCTGCGCGAATTCCCGCTGGCTGCCGAGGATCGCATCGCCAATGCCCGCTGCCAGCGTGTCTGTCTCGTTCTGGTAAAGCTCCGCCGTCTGGCCTTCGAGGATTGCCTGCTGATCGGCGGCGGTTCGCAGCGCGAGAATGCCCAGCGCGACGCTCGGAAGAAACACGGCCACGAGGAACACGACGGCGAGACGGGTCATCGCAACGCCAGTCTAGGGATTTCGACCTCGAAAAGTCGAATGCCGGCAATCCTCATCGCCGCACCATTGCGCGATGGGGAACGGATGGTGTCAGAGCGGCGTCAGACGATTGTCAAAATTTCGTAAGAGTTCCGGTGCTGGGCGTTCACTCTCCGGCAACGCGTGGAAAGGCCATCCGGAAGATCGGCGTGAAATCCTCCGGCCGCCGCGCCAGCCAGTCACGAACCTGCGCGACCGGAAAATACAGCGCGCCTTCCACCTCGAGCGGAGCGAAGCGGAGTGGCCCCTCATGTCGTGCCCGGTAGATCTGAAGAAACTCCCAGCCCGTTTCGGGGCCGCAGCCGAGTTTGCAAACCGGAGTCAGCGCATCGACTTCGACGCCGATCTCCTCGGTTAATTCCCGGCGTGCCGCCTGTTCGTAGGTCTCTCCGGCATCGACATGGCCGGCGGTCGCGCTGTCCCAAAGGCCGGGATTGCGATCCTTCCAGATCGATCGCTTTTGCAGGAGGATCTCGCCTGCCGTGTTGAAGATCATCACATGGACCGCCCGGTGACGGAGATCCTTCGCGTGCACCTCGTCGCGAGGCAGGGAGCCAATCACCGTGTCTGTTTCGTCAACCACATCGAACAACTCCTCGCCGCGCTGGGCGAGTGTGGGATCGGCGGCTGATGCAAGCGCGGTCCACTGGACGAGGGAGAGTTCCTCCGCGCGGACGGTCTCCGGCAGTCCGAGGGTGGCAAGACGGGCCGCCCAATCGGTCGCGGGATCGAACCTGGAGAGATTTTTGCGAAGCTGCTTGCGCCGCTCGGAAAAGCCGGCGCGAACGAGGGCGTCAAAGAGCGCGTCGTTGCAAGGTGGCACCGAGTCGGCGGGGCGGGGCGCGAGCGAGACCACGGCCGACTGCACCTTCGGCTCCGGATGGAAAACGCTCGGCGGCAGGGTGCGAAGGTAATCGACCTTCCAGCGGCGACCGAGGCAGACCGTCATGGCGCCGTAGTCTTTTGTTCGGGGTGCGGCATTCAGGCGTTCGGCGAGCTCCCGCTGGAGCGTGAAGACGAGGCGATCGGGTGAGAGCAGAGGGTCCGCGAAGCGGTCGATGATCGGCGTCGAAACGTAATACGGGAGGTTGCCGACGATCTTCAACCGTCCACGACCCATCAGGCGCCGCGTATCGAAGTGGACCGCGTCAGCATGAACGACCTCCACTCCGGGTCTTTCAAATCGCGCCCGCAGATGATCGATGATGCGGTCGTCCTTTTCGACAAGGGTGAGAGTTGCGGCGCTCGAGGCGAGAATCTCTGTGAGCGAACCCAGCCCCGGTCCGATCTCCACGATATGATCACCCTCCTGAGGATCGACCTGCGCAACGATCCAGCGCGCCAAGTTTTGATCAAAGAGAAAGTTCTGCCCCAGTGAGCGGGATGGGGACATCCCTAGGGTGCTCATCGTGGAGATTATCTCTTTGATCGTCACAGATTTGTGTCAAACGGTTCCCATGTTGTTCGCAGGGCGAGTGTGAACAGTGTCCTCTGAAAAGGCGAACTTATTGCCAGGTTGTTCACATCGGGTTGAGGGCGGATTTATTCGACGGCGATTCGTGGAGGAGAGCGGCTTGCAGCGTAAGCGGCACGGACAACCGCGTTCCTTCCAAATTTTCGAGACCGGAAATCACTCAAACGACTCTGATCCTCGATGAGAGATCAATCGTCTCCTGATAGATAGCGAGAAACCTTGGTTCAGGGCCCGGTAACACGCCGAAAACCCTCACAAGTAGTCGTGACAGTAAACGGACTCTTCGCGGACGCGATCTCCCTGAAGAGTTTCGCCAACCCACCCTTTGACATGCCGCCGGAAAGCTGCGGCATTGTTTTTGAAAGATGAATCCGGGTCGGTCTGCCATTGCGGAGACCTGCTCATGAGGCGCGGATCCTGCCACAGCGGGAAATGCCTGCTTGTGAGGAGGCGTGAATTGAGTAAGCCTGCACGCTCAATATGAAGAAATCCGGCTGCGCGATCGTCTTCCTGTTCCTGGCGCTCTGCCTGAGCATCTTCGTGAATTTCCTGCTGCTGGTGGGAATGGGGGCGCAGTCGACGCGCGGCATTGCCGTGCGGAGCGAGAAGCAATACGAAGAGCAGACGCTCGTTCACGGAGACGGGAGCGAAAAAATAGCGGTCATTCCGCTCAACGGCGTCATTTCCTACGGCGTTCCGGGTTCCCTCGGCGACTCGATGGTCGAAGACCTGAAAATCGCCTTCCGGCAGGCGCTGTCGGATCCGTCGGTGAAGGCGATCGTGATGAGCGTGGATTCCCCCGGCGGCGAGGTGACCGCATCGGATGTGATCTATCACGAGATTCGCAAGGCGGCGCAGCGCAAGCCCGTCGTGTTCTTCATGAACAGCATCGGTGCATCGGGTGCCTACTACGCGGCATGCGGGGCGAGCTGGGTGATGTGCAATGAGACGACGTTCACCGGCAGCATTGGCGTCATCATTTCGACGCTCAACTACAAGGACCTTTTCGGAAAGGTGGGCCTTGCCTCCGTGGTGTTCAAGAGCGGGAAGTTCAAGGACATGCTCAACGGCGCGCGCGACCTGACGCCCGAGGAGTCCGAGTATGTCCAGGGGCTCGTGATGCAGACCTACGGGAAGTTCGTTGGCATCGTGGCCGCCTCGCGAAAACTCGACGAACAGGCGCTGCGCGACGGCGTGGCGGATGGCCGTATCCTCAGCGGGCTGGACGCCTACCAGGCGAAGCTCGTCGATCAGCTCGGATACATCGAGGACGCCTACGACAAGGCACGCGAACTCGGCGGCGCACCGGACGCGGAGGTGGTCATCTACCGCCCGACATTCTCTCTCGCGAATTTCTTCCAGATCTTCGGTGAGGCGGGCGCGAAGAAGACGGAAGTGAAAGTGGACCTGCTCGAGGGGATGCCGAAACTCGAGGCTGGTCGCGTCTATCTGCTCCCGCCGTTCTTCGCTCCGTAGGTGACCGCGTTTCTGGTTCTGTGGAGTCTGGCCGGGCTGGCTGGCTGGCGAATGCTGCTGCGGGGGCTGCCGACATGGCGCGTGCCGGAGGATCGGTCGCTGCGGTTCGGGATCGCCGATTGCCTGACCTGCGGGTTCCTGGCGTTTCTTTTCATCAGCTCGATTGCGACCGTGCCGGCGGAGGCGCCGAAGATTACCACGGACATGGTGTTGAACAGCGCGGTCCTCATGCTCGGCGTCGTGGGAACGATTCTTGTGATCCTGGTTGCCCGGGGACGGCGGCCGGCGACGATGTTTGGTTTCAATACGATGCGGTCGGGCCGTGTGCTTTGGCTCGGATTCCTCTGTCTGCTGGCAACCTATCCGCTCGTGTGTCTGCTGGCTTCCGTGGTGACCAGCGGGGGAGCGACGACGACCGACGAGGACGCGATGGTCGGTTTCCTGAGGTCGACGTTGTCATGGAAGGATCGCGCGGCTGCGATCGGATTTGCGGTGGTCGTGGCACCATTCACCGAGGAGGTCATCTTCCGCGGATATCTTTACGGTGTGATCCGCCAGTATGCGGGGCGTTTCGCAGCGGCGGTGACATCGGCAATTCTGTTCGCCACCGTGCACCACAACATACCCGGCATCCCAGCGTTGTTCGTGTTGGGAATTGGATTCGCTCTGGCCTATGAACGGACGGGATCCCTGCTGGCGCCAATGCTCATGCATGTGATGTTCAATGCGACCACCGTCGTAGCGATCTTCTTTGCTCCGGAGCTGGCGCAATGAATCTTTCAGACATCGGTGAGAATGCACTGGTGGAGCGTCTGACGCGGCGCCTGCATCTGACCGGCAAAGTGGTTGTCGGCCCCGGAGACGACTGCGCGGCCATCCGCGTGAAGGGCCGAGAGGAACTGCAACTGCTCAAGACCGATTGCGTCGTCGAAGACGTCCATTTCCTGCGCAGCCAGCCGCCGGACCGTGTCGGATGGAAGGCCCTGTGCCGCGCGCTGAGCGATATCGCGGCCTGTGGTGGCAGGCCCGATGCGGCACTCGTAACGGTGGCCCTGCCGGAGGAGCTTGCCGTCGATTGGGTCGAAACATTCTACCGCGGGCTCGGCAGGGCCGCGCGCCGCTTCCGCACGTCGATCGTCGGTGGCGAAACGGCCCGCTCGCCCGGGGGAATTTTTATCTCGATCGCACTTACCGGCTGGGTGAAACCGTCGCGACTCGCATTGCGGAGCGGCGGAAAGGCCGGCGATGCGGTGTTCGTGACCGGCCGGCTGGGAGGATCGCTGCGCGGCCGGCATCTGACGTTCACTCCGCGCATCGAGGAAGCACGCTGGCTGGTGAAGCGGTTTTCCGTCCACGCCATGATGGACCTCAGCGATGGCCTTGGGACTGATCTTCCTCGGATCGCGGATGCGAGTGGTTGCGGGTTCGAGGTTGACATGAATGCAATCCCGCGCAATCGCGGATGCACAGTCGCGCAGGCGGTCGGTGACGGCGAAGACTATGAGCTTCTGTTCGCATTGCCCGCCGGCGAAGGCGAACGGCTCGTGACGGAGTGGACGGGGAAATTTCCGCGCACGCCACTCACTCGAATCGGCACGCTCGTGCGCCGGCGCGCATCGCGCACCGGGTTGCCAGCGGGATTCGCTCACTTTTCCGGTTGCCAGCCCGGCGCGAATGCTGACTGATAGCAGCAGGCCGCCGAGATGATCCGCCTGAACTACCATCTGCCGGGGACTGCGCCGGCAACGTTGCTGCCGCGCGTCGGGGCCTCTGCCGGACCGCCCGCGATTTCGCTCATCCAGTATGACGCGACGTCCATCGAGGAGGTGGAACTCGACACGTTCGAAGAGCTTGCCGGCAAGTTCGACCCGTCGAAGGTGAACTGGATCAACATCGACGGCCTCGGGGACATCGAGCTCCTGCGCAAGGTGGGGGAGCGCTTCCGCATTCATCCCCTCGCGCTGGAGGACGTGCTGAATACTTCGCAGCGGCCGAAGGTCGAGCCGTATGAAGACAATATCTTCATCGTCACCGAAATGGTCTATTTCGACTCGGACGCGAAACTGACGTTCGAGCAGGTGAGCCTATTTCTCGGGGAAAATTTCCTGCTCACGTTCCAGGAGGAACACGGTCGCGACGCGTTCGAAGGCGTGCGCAAGCGCCTGCGATCCGGTCGGGGTTTTGCGCGCACACGTGGCGCCGACTATCTGGCGTATGCGTTGATCGACGCGACAATCGACCAGCTGTTTCCGGTGCTCGAAACGGTGGGAGACGGCATCGAGGCGATCGAGGAGGAATTGCTGGAACGACCCACAAAATCCGCGCTGCGCGACCTCTATGAAGCGAAGCGACTGCTCGTGCAGATGCGTCGTGCTGCGTGGCCGCAGCGGGAGATTTTGAACGCACTGATGCGCGACGATACCGGTCGCATCACTTCCGGCACGACGATCTTCCTGCGCGACTGCTACGATCACATCACGCAGATCATCGAGATCATCGAAAGCTATCGTGATCTCAGCGCCGGGCTGATGGATGTCTATCTCTCGAGTCTTGGCTTCCGGACGAACGAGATCATGCGCGTGCTCACCGTGGTTTCCACGTTCTTCATTCCACTCACGTTCCTAGCGGGCGTCTACGGAATGAACTTCAATACGGGCAGTCCGTTCAACATGCCCGAGCTGGGTTGGAAATTCGGGTATCTGTATTTCTGGGGACTGTGCGCGGTGATCGGAATCATCACGTTCGTGATCGTGAAACGGAAGCGGTGGTTGTGAAATCGGTCCTCATCCTCACTGCGGGATTCGGCGAAGGCCACAACGCCGCGGCGCGAAATCTTCGCGATGCGCTCGCGGATGTCGCTCCAGAAGTGAGGGTGGAGGTTCACGATATCCTTGCGGACGTCTACGGCGCGCTGAATCGCCTCGCGGTTGCCGGGTATCTGGCGGTGATCAACCGCGCCCCGGCGGTGTGGGATTTCGTGTTTCGCTGGCTGGATCAATCCACCGCCGTGCGGGACGGCGCTGGCCTGCTGGGCGGTGCCGCGCGGCGGCTGCGGGCGGTGGTGGCAAGGCTTCGGCCCGGGGTGATCGTAACGACATATCCGGGTTACGTGCCGCTCCTGAATCCCCACTGTCTGGGAGAGGAGGCGCCCTACGTGACGCTGGTCACCGACTCGCTCACAATCAATTCCGTGTGGTATTCGGACCTTACGCACGCGTATCTCGTCGCAAACGAAGAAACCGCGAAGGAGATGGCGCGCGCGGGCGTGCCGGAGTCGAAGATGAAGGTGCTCGGATTCCCAGTGCCGCTCGTCTTTGCGGACATTCGGGATGCCAAAACGGAACCCGCCCCCGGGGAACGATGGACGGTGCTTTTCATGGTGAACTCGGGAAAGCGAATCGCACTGGAGGTCGTGCGGGAACTGTCGGGGATGCCCGACATCGATCTTTTGGTGACGGTGGGTCGTGATGCGGCGCTCGAGCAACGGATCCGGGACGCGGTGCGGAATTGCGAACATGTCCGTGTGCTTGGCTGGACGCCGGAACTCCCGCGATTGATGGCGGAGGCGCATGTCGTCGTCACGAAGGCCGGGGGCGCCACGGTGCAGGAGTGTCTCGCGGCGCGCACACCGCTGATCATCAGTCAGGTCGTCCCGGGACAGGAGGAGGGCAACGCGCGACTTGTGACACGGGCGGGCGCGGGCGTCATCGCGGAGTCTGCGCCTGAAATCGCGGACGCACTGCGCGGGATGATCGCTGCCGGAGGCCGCGAGTGGAGGGCGTGGAGCGCTGCCGCGCGGGCACTCGGGCGGCCGGACGCCGCTCGCGAAAATGCCCGGTGGCTGGTGGAGGAATTTTCGCTTCGGGAGGCGCCGGCGCAAAGTCACGCGTGACGAGGCTTGCTTACAGGGCGGTTGGGCGGTGATTCATTAGACCGTCATGATAGACGCGGTCATCTTCGATATCGGGAACGTGCTGTTGCGATTCGACTATCTCGTCGCGGCGCGGCGATTGATGGAGCACAACGGGCTGTCGGAGCTTCCGGATCGCACCCGCATTGTGGCCGCGAAAGAAGCGCTCGAAGGCGGTCGGATCGACCGGACGGAATTCCTGCGGCTTGTGCGTCCCGAGTTCAATCACACCGGTGACGATGCGGCGTTCATCGCGATGTGGGAGGATATCTTCGAGGAGAACACGCCGATGACAGCGCTGGCCGCCCGCCTCGCCGGACAAGGGATGCCCACCTTTCTGCTCTCGAACATCTCGTGCATTCACCGGGAGTTCATTTTCCGCACCTATCCGGTGTTCTCCACGTTCCGCGATGGAGTGTTTTCCTACGAGGTGGGCGTGCTCAAGCCCGAGCCTGGGATTTACGAGATCGCGCTCCGGAAGTTTGGCGTTGATCCCTCCCGCACTCTGTTCATTGACGATCTTGAGGCAAACGTCGCCGCAGCGGAGGCGGCCGGGTTCCGCGGGCTGGTTTACGACTTTCGGGATCACGCTGCGGCGGAACGCACGTTGCGCGATCTTGGCGTGGTCAGCGCCGGTTGAACGACGTCACGGCTCCTGGCGGAGCGGGATCTGCACGTTCGAGGGTTCCGCGGCGAAGCTCACGCGCAACGGTTGGGTGAGATTCGACCAGCGAACCACGCCGTGGTCGATCACCTGCGCCACGACGAGATATTCTCCGCCGTCCTTCACGCGCTCGGCGGGGAAGGACAACGAGAACGGAATGGAATCTCCGGTCTTCGCGGGGATCCTTGTCTCGGCAACGGGGGATTGGGAATCCGATCCCGTGAGCGGCAGAATCTTGATGTGGGCGACGGACCCCGGCGGATGGGCGGTGGTCTGCGGAAATACGAGGGAGCCGGCGAGGCGTTCAGGTCGGGGGCCACTCTCCGGGAGTGCCGAGCAGCCTGCGAGGAGGACGACGAAGAGGGCGATGAGTCGTTTCATGGCTCTCCGAACGTAGCACACCTCATTGCGAATCGCGCGCCTCGACGAGGCCGCCGTCCTCGATCGTGTCGGGCGGGTGAAGGATGACGCGCTGCCCCTCGAACAATCCGCCGAGAACTTCCGCAGCCACGCCGTTGTTGTGGCCGATCTCGACCTTCGTCATGCGGGCACGACCGTTGTCGAAAAGGAACGTCATCCAATCATTGCCGCGCCGGAAAAGCGCACCGGTGGGCACCTGCAGAACGTCGTCTCCCTTCCAGGTCGTCACCCGTGCCTCGACACGAAAACGATCCCCAAACGTGTCCGGCGGCAGGTCGTCGAAATCGACCCGCACGAGCGTGCGTTGCTCTTCGACGCCGAGTGCGGAAAACTTCGTGTAGCCACCGGGTTCGACAAGCACCACCCGCCCGGGAAGCGGCCGGCCGCCGCCCCATTGCTCGATCGATGCAGGAGCGCCCGGCTTCACGTTGACCGCGTCGGTCGAGAGCATCTCGATTTCCGCTTCAAGATCACGGGGATCGCCGACCTCCATGATCGGCTGTCCTGCGGTGACCATCCGCGCACTTTCCTCGAAGACCTGCAGAACCTTGCCGGACACCGGAGCGAGGATCTCCACGGGCTCCGCGGCTGCGGGCGTCGGGGAGTCCATCTGCATGAGCGCGGCGCTCGCCTGCTGGCGCTCAAACTGCGCAACCTTCAATGCAAAGGTCGCGCTTTCGAGATTGCGCCGGAGCACATCGACGCGATTGGAAGCGGTGTCGAACTGCGATTGCGCAATTGCGCCGGTTTTGCGCAGGTGTTCGTTGCGCACGAGTTCCTTCTCCGCAAGATCCAGTTCCGCCCGCACGCTCGCGATTTGGGCGGTCTGTTGCTCGATCGTCGCATCCGCGGATTGCACGGCCGCCTCGGCTTGGGCCTTTGCCCGCGGATCGAGAAAACTTGCCGGTGCCGGCGCAAGCGTCGCGAGCACGGTTTCGCCCGCGACGATCGTTGCACCCTGCCGCAACGGCACGCGCTGAAGATAGGCGGGGATTGGTGAGGATATCGTGTAGCGATGACGGATGCGGGTTCGACCCTCTTCGAGAACGCTGACCTCGAGCGGGCCGCGTGTGACCACCCCAACATCGACGGGAATCGGCTTCGGCAGCATGCCCCATACGATGAACAGGAGCAGCGCGCCGCCGATTCCCCATGGCACGAGCTTTCGCAGGCGCCTGGGTTTTGGTTTGCGAGTGGGAGACGGAGTGTCCTGCTTCATCAGTCGCGAGCTTTGAGAACGCCGAGAAGGTCGAGGTTGCGGATGCGCCGGCTGACGATCCAGAACGAGACGAGCGCGGAGGTTACGACGATGAGAACCGCCGTGGAATAGGAAAGGGGCGACAGGACGAGTGGCAGTCGAATGGTTTCCGTGCTCGCGGCGCTCACGATCCATGCCGCGAGCGCTGTGCCGACACCGAGGCCGATGGGCAGGGCGATCAGCGTGAGCATGGCGAGCTCGCCAATGAGGACGCCGGCAACCTCGCGATTGCTGAAACCAATCACACGCAGCGTTGCAAGATCCCGGCTGCGTTCCGAGAGGGCAATGCGCGCGCTGTTGTAGACGACTCCAAAGGCCACGATGACGGAGAAACTAAAATAGAGCCCCTGAATGAGCGAAATGGATTCCGCCGTGGTTTTCCGGAAACTTTCCCGGACGGCGTCCTTGATCCCGAGCGCGGCCACACGCGGCGCCTCCTTGATCTCTTCCATGAAGGCCTCCTGCTGCGCGGGATCCAGTGCGACGTAGGCGCCACTGATTGTGCCGCCCTCGCGAATCAAACGACGCAGCGCGTCGATATCCATGTATGCCTGCAGGCCGGAATAGTCGGTGATGAGACCCTGCACGGTCGCAAGCACGCGCGGCCTTCGGCCTTCCTGGACCTCCACCCACACCTGGTCGCCGGCCTTTGCTCCGAGAATCTCGGCGAGCTTTGCGGAAAGGAGGAGCCCGTCGGGAGGCAGAGGCAGCGGATTCCCGAAGCGGTCGAGCGCGCGATTGAGTCGAGTGTTTGGCGGCACGCCGGTCACGGCGGTGCGATAGTCTCGATGCCCAAAACGCAGTCGTGCGGGCACGCTGCGGAACGGCTCGGCCGAGAGCACGCCGGGAAGCTGGCGGATGTTGTGGAAGGCGGATGAGGACCCCGGCTCGATCAGCGAGACGGTCATGTCCTGCCGCTGGGCGAGATCCCATTGAAAATCGAGGAGGTAATTCACGCCGTCGCGCATGGCACCCGGCACGATGGGAATGCCCGTGGCGAGCACGAGGCCGACGGTGGTGAAGAATGCCTGCCACGGCTTGCGCTCCAGGTTGCGCAGGGCCATCCGCAGCGAAGGACTGAACAGCTTTTGCAGCCCCAGTCGCTCGAATGCCGAGGGTTTGAACTCCGCGGGGGGTTCGGGTCGCATCGCCTCGGCCGGTGGAAGTTTCACCGCCTGTCGCACGGCACCGATCACGCCAAGCAGCGCCGCTCCGCAACTGACGATGAAAGCAATGCCGATCGCTCGGTAGTTCGGGTGGAACTCGAGCGAAGGGAACTGGAAGAACTTGTGGTAGAGCGTGACGATGTTGTTCCCGAGCCAGAAGCCGGCAACCGTGCCGATCGCAAGGCCGAGCACGACGATGACGAGCGCGAACTTCAGGTAGTGCACGCCCACGTCCTGAGAGGAATACCCGAAGGCCTTGAGCTGGGCGATCTGCTCGCGCTGCAGCCGGATCAGTCGCGAAAGCACGGCGCTTGTCATGAACGCCGCGATGCTTAGAAACACGAGCGGAAACGCGACGGAGAGGCCGTTCAGGATCGCGATCTCGTCGTTGAGCTGGCGGGCGGAGAAATGGTCGCGACGATCGTAGGCAACGAGTCCGCCGTAGGGTTCGAGCAGCCGGTCGAGCTCGGCGATGACTGCGGCGGTGTCCGCGCCGGGCGCGACGTCGATGATCACGTTGTTGAACGCTCCATCGAGATTGAAGGCGTAACCCAGCTCGCGTTCGTTCATCCAGAAGACGCCAAAGCGCCTGTTGTCGGGCAGCATGTCGCCCGGCCGGGCTTCGAAGACGAACTCCGGCGATAGTGCGATGCCGACGATCTTCAGTCGCTCCTCCGCGCCATACATGATGACGTCGATCGTGTCGCCGGGCTTGAATCCATGGGCTTTCGCGAACGCCTCCCCGATCACGACTTCCTTGGAGCTTCCGCGCTCGGGCAGACGTCCGGTGCGCAGAAAGAGCTGGTTGAGCTGGGCCGGGCGGTCGTCGGGGATCGAAAGAATCGTGCCGTCCGCCGGCTCGCTGAGGCCGGGAAGATTCAGACGGATGCGTCCGGTGATTCGCGTGTCTACGGCGGCGACGCCGGGGATTTCCTCGATGCGTTTGCGAAGGCTGTTCGGCGCGCGCTTGAGGTCGGAAAACACATCCGCAAAACGATAGCGCTCGTAGTATTCGGCGCGCGTCGATTCGAGCGAGAGGATCAGGCTTCGCGTCATGATCATCATCGCAAGGCCGCACGCCATGATCAGGGCCACCGCGAGCATCTGCCCCTTCATG
The DNA here is from genome assembly GCA_937901895.1 of uncultured Spartobacteria bacterium. GTDB lineage: Bacteria > Verrucomicrobiota > Verrucomicrobiia > Chthoniobacterales > JAATET01 > JAATET01. The sequence continues at coordinate 19,182 of CALGTD010000036.1, forward strand.
TGGCCGATGTCGCGGAAGAGTTTTCGGTCGAGCGCGCGCATCAGGAACGGGAGGAGAGAGCCGCTACCACGCGAGCGAGCGAACCGGACGCCGTTGCGGATTGTTGTCGATGGCGGAAATCCGTCCGTCGGAAAGATGAATGACGCGATCGGCCATTTCCGCGATGGCTGCGTTGTGGGTGATGATCACGGTCAGGGTGCCGAGTTCACGGTTCACCCGTTCGATGGCTTCGAGCACCGTGATTCCGGTCTTCACATCGAGCGCACCCGTGGGCTCGTCGCAAAGGAGCACCTCGGGCTGCTTCGCGATGGCCCGTGCGATGGCGACGCGCTGTTGCTGGCCTCCGGAGAGCTGCGAGGGGAAATGGTCCATGCGATCGGCGAGATCGACGAGGGCAAGCGCATCCTCCGGGCGCATCGGATTTGGTGCGATCTCGGTGATGAGCGCGACATTCTCCCGCGCAGTGAGACTCGGGATGAGGTTGTAGAACTGGAAAACGAAACCGACCGTGTTCCGGCGAAACATCGTGAGCGTCGCTTCGTCTGCGTTGGAAAGGTCTTCGCCGCGATACAGGAGTTCGCCCGAGGTGGGCACGTCGAGACCGCCGAGGTTGTTCAGCAGTGTGGACTTTCCGCTGCCGGACGCACCGAGCAGGACGACGAGTTCGCCCCGGTGAAGCTCGAGATCGACGCCATCGAGCGCGCGCACCTCGACTTCGCCGGTGACGTAGATCTTGCGCAGGTCCCGCGCGCGAAAGATCGGCCCGTCACCGGTCATGCGAGGTCGTGAAGGCGCAGGGAGCCGAGATCGAGGGATTTCTGCCCATGCGCGAGTTCGCACAGGATCGGCGCAGTGCGCATCAATTCAAAGGTTGCGCGGTTCGAGTGCGATGCAAGGTCGTCGGGAATACCCACGTTGTTCAGCACAAGACCGGCGCATTGCAGGCCGCATGCCTTGATGCTCTCTATGGTGAGGAGCGTATGGTTCAGCGCGCCCAGGCGGTTCCGGACGACGACCAGCACGGGCAGCCCGAGATCGCAGGCGAGATCTGCGACCGAGTAGTCGGGGGTGATGGGCACGCGCCAGCCGCCGATTCCCTCGACGATGACCGTTTCGTGCCGCTCCGAGAGCGCGCGCCACGCGGAGAGGATGACGGCGGGGTCGATCGTCCGCTCCTCCGCGAATGCCGCCGTGAGTGGCGAGGCGGGCATCTCGAAATGCAGGGGGCAGATGGCGGAGCGATCCTCCACGCCATCCGCAGCCGCGACGAGCGCGTCCACATCCCCCCAGTCGCCGCAGGCCACCGGCTTGAAGCCCACGGCGTCGATGCCCGCGGCGCGCATGGCGCGGACGAGGAGTGCGGTGAAATACGTTTTTCCGACCTCGGTGTCCGTGCCCGTGACGAAGACGTTCACGGCTTGGACTCGTTCGTGACCTCGAGGAAGACCCGCTCGAGCGACCTCTGCGGTTTGCGTGCCTCCACAAGCCGGGCGCCGGATTTCGCAACAAGCGCCTCGATCTGTGCGGAGAGCTCAGGCGTGGCGTTCTCGATCACGAAGTCGGTTTGATTCTCGACGGAGATGAGATCCTCGAGATTGCCCTCCCGCAGCAGGCGGCCGCGGGCCATGATGCCGACGCGGTCGCAGACCTCCTGCACCTGCTCGAGCAGATGGGAGGTGACGAGGACGGTCATGCCCCGCTTTTTCAGATCGAGGATGAGATCGCGAATCTGGCGGGAGCCCGCCGGATCGACACCGGCGGTGGGTTCGTCGAGCACGACGAGGCGCGGATCCTGAATGATCGCCTGCGCGAGGCCGATACGCTGAAGCATGCCCTTCGAGTAGCCGCCGACGCGCCGATGCCGCGCGTCCTCGAGACCGACCAGACCGAGCAATTCATCGACGCGCCTCTTCAGGACTGCTCCACGCATCCCGCAGAGCTTGCCGTAGAAGGTAAGCGTCTCCTCTGCGGTGAGGAATTTGTAGAAATACGGATTTTCCGGCAGGAAGCCCACCTCCCCGCGCGCGGCGAATGCGCGGCTGTCGTGACCGAAGACCTCGGCCGTTCCGGAGGTCGGGGTGACGAGGCCGAGGAGCATTTTCAGGGTGGTGCTCTTGCCCGAGCCATTCGGACCCAGCAGGCCGTAGACCTCGCCTTCCTGAACCTCCAGGGAAAGGTCCTTCACGGCCACGAGGCGGCCTCGCCGCCAAGGAATGGGGAAGAGACGGGTGAGATTCTTCAGGGAAACAGCAACGGCCATGGTGATGGGCGGATGTTCCTTGAAATCGTAGTGGCGCCCGTTTGATCGCGCAACCAGCTATGCGAGCCGAATGATGACGGCCCCCGCGAGGATGATCGCCGCTCCGACGAGCTTCCGGGTGGTGAACCGTTCCCCAATGAAAACGGAGCCGAACAGCAGCGCGAAAAGGATGCTGGTTTCGCGCAGGGCGGCGACGGCACCGAGCGGGGTATGGGACATCGCCCAGATGATCATCGCGAAGGCAATGGTGGCGATGGTGCCTCCGCCGATCGCGGCCGTCATGTCGCTGCGGGACATTCGCCAGAATTGGAAATCACGTCGCACCGCAACAAAGAGCGCGGTCATTGGCAGACCGTTGAGCACGACGACCCATGCGGTGAACGACAGCGTGTTTCCGGCCACGCGTCCTCCCATTCCGTCGAGCAGGGCGGTCGATGTGCTTGCGAGTCCGGTGAGAATCGCAAATCCGACGCTGTGCAGGGGAAGGCGGCCCGCGCCGGCGAGGATGAAAATGCCGGCGGAGACGAAGCAGATGCCCGTGAGTGATTCCATGGACGGAGCTTCACCGGCGAAAAGGAACGCTCCGAGCGAGACGAGCAGGGGTTGTGCGCCGCGCGAGATAACATAGGTCTGGCCGAGGTCGCCCTGTCGATACATGAGGACGAGCACGCCGTTGTAGCCGAGATGAACGAGCACCGAGAGCCAGATGAACGGCCACGCGGCAGGGTGCGGCGGAGGGAGGAAAGGCAGGGCGGCGGCGCAGAGCACGCTGCTTGAAAGGACCATCATCGTCCGCACGCGAAGACGGTCCGTGCTGCCTCGCAGCCAGGCGTTCCATCCTGCGTGCATGAACGCCGCGAGAAGCACGACGAGGGCGGCTTCCGTGCTCATGCGGTCGTTGGAGCCGCGAAGGGATCGATTGTCAATCCGCGACGCAGCGGAAGCCGATGTGGTTCGAGCTGGTGTCGGGAGTGTTCTTCATTCGTGCGGTGACGCGGAAGCCGGAGCAATACGAGTCGTTGCACAGGAACGATCCACCGCGCAGCACGCGCTTCGGCGCATAGGGCTCCTGCGGATCGAGACTGTCGGAGGGTCCCTTCGGATTCTTCGCGGGGCGGTCGGATGCGGCGTAGGCGTCGTAGCGATACCAGTCCGCGCACCACTCCCAGACATTGCCGCCCATGTCGTAAAGCCCGCGCGCGTTGGGAGGAAACGACTTCACCGGTGCGACATCGACATAGCCATCGACGGCGGTGTTCTTGACGGGAAATTCACCCTGCCAGGTGTTCGCCGGCTGGGATGTGGTCTCGGGATCGATCGGAGCGGATCCCCATGGATAGGGATCCTCCGGGTTGCTGGTGCGGGCGGCCCACTCCCATTCGGCCTCGGTGGGCAGGCGCTTGCCGGCCCATTTCGCGTAGGCGACCGCGTCCTCGTAGGAAACCTGCACGACGGGATCGTTCCCGCGGCCTTCGATCGAGGTTTCGGGTCCGCCGGGGTGACGCCAGTCCGCGCCGGGCTTCCACGTCCACCATTGCGAAACATCGTTGAGGTTGGAGACGCCCTTGGGTGCCGAGAAAACGAGCGAAGCAGGAACGAGCATTTCCTTTGGCGGCGGAGGCGTGCCGGGTGGAAGCTGCTTCATGATTTCCTCGAGCACGGGCGCCTTCTCGGCGGTCGTGACGTAGCCGGTGGCCTCGACAAACGCGGCGAACTGATCGTTTGTCACTTCGGTCTCGTCCATCCAGAAGCCATCGACCTCCACCTCGTGGACTGGCTGCTCGTCGGGATTGCCGCGGTCGCTGCCCATGCGGAACTTTCCGCCGGGGATCCAGACCATGCCCTTGTATTTGGGATCGGTGTCGTTCCTTTCGCCTTCCGATTTCTCCTGACCTGCCGGAGCGGCTGTGGAGACGGCGGCAAATCGTGCGGGTATCGCCGAGCAGCACGCGGGCGTGGAATCCTCCGCGGCACGCATGGGCAGCGGAAGCAGGAGAGCGGAGAAAAGGAAGGCGAGACGGGTCATGTCATGGAAGCTGGACCGGATACTGGCGTTCCGGCGGAGTGTAACCGGCGCGGCGCTTCGCCGGCCATGCAAGAACGCCCACGCGGTCCGCCCATGAGCGCCATTCGCGGCGCATGGATTCGGCGCGGTCGGCCTGGGTGGAGGAAAGATCGTTCTTTTCGGTCGGATCCTTCCGCAGATTGTGAAGACGCCATTTTTCGCCATGGGTGGAGACGAGTTTCCAGTCCCCGTCGAAGATCGCCTTGTTTCCCTCGTGCTCAAAGAAGAGTTTGCGGGGTTTCGGGGGTGCGCCGGTGAGAGCTGGGGCGAGGTTGATGCCTTCGATCGGCAGCAGGTTGTGGCCGTCATATGAAGCGGGATATTTCGCGCCGGCGAGTGCCAGGAAGGTCGGCATGAAATCGACGATGCCGCCGATCTGGTCGCTCCATTTTCCGCGGGCGGAGATGCCTTTTGGCCAGTGCGCGATGAATGGCGTCCGGATGCCGCCCTCGGCGGTGAAGTGCTTGTATTTGTCGAACGGAATGTTCGCGTAGTTTGCCCACGCCTCACCGAGCGTGAGGAAATAGCCTTCCTTCGTGCCGAGGAGATGGCCGTTGTTGCTGCCGAGCATGCCGCCCTCGGCGCAACCGCCGTTGTCCGAGAGGAAGACGATCAACGTGTCGTCGTAGACGCCGAGCTTGCGCAACTCCGCGAGGAGACGGCCGATATTCTCGTCCATTGCCTCGATCATGCCGGCGTAGAGCGCCATGCGGTGAGCCATTTCGCGGCGCTTTGCCTCGGGGAGCGAATCCCATCTCGGCGCCACGGAGTCGGAGACGGGAGTTCCCGCAGGAATGACGCCGGCGCGAATGACGCCTTCGATGCGTTTGGGACGCAGCGCGTCCCAGCCCTGCTCGTAGAGTTTACGATAGTGCTCCACGTATTTCTCCGGTGCCTGCAGCGGCCAGTGCGGAGCGGTGTAGGCGAGGTAGAGGAAGAACGGCTGATCCGGATAATCGCGCACAGCTTCCTGAACGAACTCGATCGCGTGATCGGTGAACGCGGTGGTCGTGTAGTAGTCGTCGGGCAGCGAGTTGAGATCCACGGGCTCGTCGTCGAGCGTGAGGAGCTTGTCCTTCTCGGGTTTGAAGAAATTGCTCGCCCCGCGGACGATCCCGTAGAAGCGGTCGAAACCGCGGTCGCGCGGCCACATCCCGCGGAAGGTGCCGACGTGCCATTTGCCGGCCATCAGCGTCCGGTAGCCGGCTCCTTTCAACGCTTCGGCGAGGGTGATGCCGTTGCGGTTGAGGTAGCCGGTATACGACTCGTGCCCCAGATCGTAGTTCTGCTTTTCGTCCTCGGAGGTCATCAGGCCGATGCCGGCTTCATGCGGATGGAGCCCCGTGAGCAGCGACGCGCGGGTCGGACAGCAGCGCGCGGTGTTGTAGAAGTTGCGGAAACGCACGCCGTTGTCCGCGAGGGTCTGAAGGTTTGGCGTGCGAACCTCGCCGCCGTAGGGGGAGATGTCGGAGTAGCCGAGATCGTCGGCGAGGATCAGGATGATATTGGGCCTCGGTGCGGCGGGTGCGTTGGAACAAATCGCGGCGCCGGCGACGACGACGCTGGCTGTCCGGATGAAAAACCTGCCGAAGAATGAGAGACGAAAACGAGAGGTCTTCACGGGAGCGGGGATAAAACAAGTGAACGCCGGGGATGGCGGCGGGAGCGGTTCATGGAACTGGAGCAGATCGTCGGAGGCATCGCATCCGCCGTCCATGTGAAAGGTCCCTGCGGATTTGTGAATCTTTACAGGGCGGGGGCATCAACGAATGGCGCGGTATCTCGCCCGCCATTTGGACGGGCGCTCTCCGACGATGCGCGTGAACTGCACTGTCAGATACTCCGGGCGTTCGTAGCCGGCGGCTTCGGCGATGCGCTCGAGCGTCCAGTCCGTTTCCAGCAGGAGCTGCTTCACGCGACCCAGTCGAACCCGGCGGATCTGCTCGTGCGGGGAGAAGCCGACGAAGCGGCGGAATCGACGCTCGAGAATCGCGCGATGCGTTCGCAGCTCGGCAACGATCGTATCCACATTCCAGCCCTCGCAGGCATGCTCGCGAATGAGATCCAGGGCCCGGGCCACGAGCGGATCGGGCACGGCAACGACGTCCGTTGATTGTCGCGTAACGACGCCAAGGGGCGGAATCAGCATGGGGCGTTTCGGCGGTTTGCGTCCTGCCATGAGACGGTCGAGAAGGGCCGCGGCTTCGTAGCCGATACGGACGGCATTGGGCTGCACGCTGGAGAGGGGCGGTGATGCGATCGCGCAACAGGCGGGATCGTCGTCCACTCCGATGACCGCCACTTCCTCGGGAACGATGATGTCGCGTCCGCGAATGGCGTCCAGAACCTGGCAGCCCTTCACGTCGTTGCAGGCGACGATTCCGACGGGACGTGGGAGGGATTCCACCCACGCCGCGAGACGGTCCCGCTCGTGCTGCCAGCCGCGGTTTCGTCGGTGGAAACGCTCGGTTTCCAGCGCCCCGCAAAGGACTCCGCGTTCACGGACTGCGGCCTCCACGCCCTCGCGCCGTCCGCGCGACCATGCCATGTCGCTGTAGCCGCAGAAGGCGATGTTCCGGAATCCGCGATCCAGCAGGTGATCGGCTGCGGCACGTCCGATCTCGCGCATGTCGGAACCAATGTGCGGCAATCCGCGAAAGCCGATGTCGTCGTTGAGATCGACGATGGGCAGTCTGCGCCGGCGAACCGCCGCGACAAAGTCCGGATTCACGAGCCGGCAGATGATGCCATCCCCCTTCCATTTCAGCAGCCAGTCGGACGTCGGCAGAACATTGCCGCCAAGCTCCAGGAACATCGACCAGCTGCCGTGCGTGCGAACGTAGGACGCGATCCCGGAAATGACTCCCCGTCCGTAGGCAGTGGCCGTCTCGATGAAAAGTCCGACGCTGGGCCGGCGTCTTCGCGCGGGAGTCGCGGATCGCGTGCCTTTCGATGTCATGGGAGATCCGGTGCAACAACACGAAGGGAGGTTCCGGTTAGCGGTTGTCCGCCGATTCGATGGGTGAAACTGGAGCGCCGCGACCCCAAATCCGCGGCGCTCCAGGCTTCAGTCAACAGTCCGAAAAGTCCGAACGCGCGGACTCACCGCGCGTCGTGACGCCGGCGATACCCGAACGCGACTGCAGCCGCCGCGCCGAGGCCGAGCATGGAAAGGGTGGTGGGTTCCGGGACGACGGAGAGGTTGTCGATGCCGCTGAACGGAGCGTTGACCGGGGAGTCCCAGATCGCGACGCCAATCACGATTTGATCGAAGCCGGTGGGGCCGATGTCGAACGTAAACCGGATGTCCTCGTTCCAGATTGCGTCAGGCACGATCCCGAGCCCTGCGGCATCGTTCCAGTAGAGTTCCACGAAGGACGTTCCCGAGTAGAATGCATTGCCGGCGGTGTTATCGAGGTTGCGCAGGTCCAGGGCGTCCGGACTGCTGATTGGGCCGGTGAGATCGATCATGCCATCCCACTGAACGCCCTCGGCGTCGGGGTCCGCATCATTCACGCCCCACACCCTCACGATCAGATTTGGGGTGCCGGCATTGAGCAGGAGCGCGTCGAAACGAAGTTCGACCTCGCCCGTGGTGGCGAAGTTGTCGTTGACGACATTCACGATGCCTCGGCGCTGCGTGACCGTTGCGGCGCCGCCGTTGGGCCGGATCGCACCGTAGTCGCCGATCGCGGAAGGTCCCCCGATGGTGGAGAGAAACGTCTTGTCCGGATTGTTCGACGTATACCAGCCGGGGCCGAAGACATCGACGAGATCCCATGTGACAAAGTCGCGGTTTGGGGTCGCCGTCGAGAGGACGTAGTTGATCGGATCGGAAAAATCTCCGTTGCTGATGCTCAGCGCGCCTGCGGACTGCGAAGCGAAGAGCGACCCCGCGACTGCACCTGCGAGAAGCAGATGCCGGACGATGGAGGTGGGTCTGTGCTGGGGGTTCATAGAGACTGAGGATAGGGACGGAATGCGAGTCCGTCCATGCGATCGATTTCAGGGAATTTGTGTTTCTTTTTGCAGGGTGCGGCCGCGCTCATCGATCGGTCACCAACGCGAAGAAGAGCCGGTTCTCGTCGCGAAGATCCTCCGGCAAAATGATGCGCACCTGCTCGTAGGAGTCGGACGCGGCGATCGCTTCGGTCTGCGCGGGATCAAGGACCGGCCATGCGGAAATCGGCGTGGCAAGGTCGCGGCTGTAACGAATCGTGTAACGGACTCCGGCCTCGGCAAACGCGCTTGCGCGCCGGTGCAGCAGGGCGAAGCCATCCTCCAGGGGAGTCAGGTCGAAGACTCCGCTTTTGGGACGGTCAGCGCTGGAGGGATCGGTTCCGAGCATCCATTCCTCCGCGTTTGGACGTCCGTCGCCGTCGGGATCGTCGTCCGGACCGGACTGAAGCTCGTTGAGTCCGTGACTGGAGTTGTAGGCGGTGACGAATGTATCGACGAGGAATGCGGGACGGAGGATGAGGTTGTCGATCTCAATGGAGGTCCCGGCGGATGCACTCAGTCCGGCGTAGCTGGCTCCGTTCTTCCGCCACGCGAATGACGACTCGTGGATCTTTTTCCCTCGGAAGACCACCGAGACATCGACGATGTCGCCGGCATTGAAGCCCTGCCTCAGCTTGAACGTGGCGATGAGTGTGCCGGGTCCCGGAACAATGGGAATGGTCTGACGAATCTGGCCGTGCACCCAGACGCGAACGGTGTTGTCGGAGAGAAGCTCGACGAAGCAATCCGCAACGCCCTGGCCGAGGTCCTGACGTCCCCGGAAGGAATTCGGGGAATCGGCGGCGCCTCCACCCGCCGCCTGTGCGGCGGTGAGTCCCGCGGCGATGCCGATGGATTGACCGGACTCGAGGGCATTGAAGCCGGTGTAATCGAAGGCGACGCTGTAGCCGCCCGCCTGCGTGACGAGGGGATGGTCGAGATTTGGGCGGAAGCCCGTCTCGGCGGCGCCGTTGATCCGCAACTTCTTCCCGGCCACGGTGAGATTGGCGGGGTTGAAGCCCTCGAAATACACGTTGCCGACGGGCTGCTTGTTCATGCCGGACAGCGTGCCGGAAACTCCGAGCTGGCTTGCATCGAGGTCATCCGCGTTCGAGCGGTCGAAGGTGTCGGCGATCAACTCACGGCCGCGCAGAAGGAAGGGTCGGGGCTCGGTCGCGATCTGCGGGATCCGACGGTTCGAGTTGAATCCCGGAATGCTGTCCACCCACGCGTTGAACGCCGTGATCATCTCGGCGAGCATCTCCGGCCGGTGGAAGCTGAGGTTGTTCAGCTCCGTCGGGTCCTCCTTGATGTTGTAGAGCTCGACGGTGTGGGCATCGAGGTCCTGCACCGCCGGAGCGGAGAAGGACTTGGTCACGAGTTTCCAGTCGCCACGATAAAGCGCGCGGTTTTGCTCGTGCTCGACGAAGAGATCCCGCTGCGGGCGCGTGCCGCCTTGAAGCACGGGAAGGAAACTGTAGCCGTCGAGCGGATCGACCGGGTGTCCATTGAACCAGTCGGGATACTCGATGCCGGCGATATCGAGCAGCGTGGGAAGGATGTCGGTGACGTGGCCACGCGCCTCGATCCATTTGCCGCGCAGCTTCGGGTCGATTCCGGCGGGCCAGTGCACGATGAACGGCGTGCGAATGCCGCCCTCGTGGGTGTGGTGCTTATAGTAGCGGAATGGCGTGGTGTTCACGTTTGCCCAACCGCCGCCGACCCAGAATGCCGGCGTGGAGAGGTTCGCATTCGGCTGGCCCATGTTCGACAGTGCCGCTCCCGTGCGCGGGTTGGCGTCGCCGCCGTAGAGGCCCTGCTCGTAGTTTCCGCCGTTGTCGGACATGAACAGAATGATCGTGTTGTCGAGCTGTCCGCGGGCTTCGAGGTCGGCGATCACGCGGCCCATCGTGATGTCGATGCCTTCGACCATCGCGGCGTAGGTGGCCATGCGGCGGGCGAGATCATTGCGACGATCCTCCGGAAGGGAGGACCATGCGGGAATCGTTGCCCCACCGGGCATCGGACTGGGAGGCGAGAGCCGGGTGCCGGGAGGGATGATGCCCATCGCGAGCTGCCGCTCGTAACGGCGCTGGCGGGTCAGGTCCCAGCCGTCCTCGTAGCGGTAGACGTCGGCATCCCCAGGGTTCGAGTCGGCGACGTCGGTATAGCGGTTGATGCGCTCGCGCGGTGCGGAGAGGTGGAAATGCGGAGCGTGGAACGCGAGGTAGGCGAAGAACGGCCGGCCATCATTCTTTCCGAAATGATGCCGGAAATACTCGAGCATGTAGTCGCCGTGGGCGTTCGTCTTGAAATACGGCACCGTGGCACGCGGATCCGTGCCGTCGTATTTGATTTGCACGATCTCGCCGTCCGGCGGGCACAGACTGAACTCGTTCGGATTCCAGTAACCACCGCCTACGCCATCGGCGAGTTTCCCACCCCAGAGTCCCCCGTTGAATGCGTAGTCGAACCCGCGGTTCGTCGGTGCCTGCAGCGGCGTGTATTCCGCCTGCACCTGATATTCGCTGACGTGCCACTTGCCCGTGTGGTAGGTGCGGTAGCCGATCGACTTGAGCATTTCCGCGATGGTCACGTTGTTGTCGATGCGAAGCGGCGGCAGGTTGTGGTTTGGTTTCGTCGAGGACCGCTGCACGTGCATTCCGGTGAGCAGTGCGCAGCGGGTGGGAGCGCAACGGGCCTCGTTGTAGAAATGGCGGAAGCGCAGGCCGTTGTCTGCGAGCCGCTGCATGGTGGGCGTGTGAATTTCACCGCCGAATGGCGCGAGGTCGGACCAGCCCATGTCGTCCACGAGCACGACGAGCACGTTTGGAAGATCGCCCGCAGGGCCCTCCATGACGACGTCCTTGCGCCAGCTCTTTCCGGTCGCAGGGTCCGTGATTGTGAGCGTGAAGGTGATGTCGCCCACGGCCCGGTTGTAGGGCACCGAGACGGGCGTCGTGCTTGTCCCGCCGGCATCGGTGGTCGCAGTGACGTGAAACGGGCCGATGCCGGTCCGGTTCGACGTGATCACGTAGGACGCGTTCGCAGGCGCGTCCGTGACATTCCACGAGAGCGAAATGAGCGCAGGTGCAGATTCGATCTTCTGCGGGGTCGCCACAATCGTGATCTCGGGCTCCGCTTCGGCGATCGTCGTCTGTGCGCGGTAGATTTTCCCGGTCGCCGATTCCGCGGTGACGGTGAAGGTGATGGGCCCGAGCGAGGAATCGTAGTTCACGACAAACGGCTGCGAGCTGGCGCCGTTGACCGTCTGCGCGGTGACGTCGTAGGGGCCGTAGCCCGCCTTGTCAGTTGTGATCGTGTAGGTGGCCGTGTTCGGCAGCGGCGATGCGCTCGACCAGGTGATGGAAATCGGAGTGACGCCGGTTTGTAGTTTTGACGGAGAGGCTGCAACCGAAAGGCCGGTCGGCAGCACCGGCTGGAGAGCGAGATCGTCCACACCGCTGGGTGTGCCGGTGGAGTCGTGAAATGCAACGCCTACGATGATCTGATCGTAGCCGATGGGACCGAAGTCCACGTTGAAGGAGACCGGCTGCCACTCGGCGCCGGGGGAAATGCCAAGAGTCGTCTGGTTGCCGCTGAAAAGCTGCGTGAAATCGGTGCCGGTGTAGACAGGGGCAACGGTGGTTCCCTGCTGACTCGCATCGGTCACCGGAAGGTTGGGATTGAAGTTGCGGAGATCGAGACCGTCCGCGTTGCCGAGAGGACCGGTGAGGTCGATCCAGCCGTCCCAGCGACCGGGCGTGGATTCGCGCACTCCCCAGACTTTGATGCGGAGTCCCTCCTCACCGCCAGCCGCTCGGTAGAGCACGTTCATGTGCAGGGTCACGACGCCCCTGGTCTGCCGGCCGTCGGAGATCACGTTCACCATGCCACGATGGTTCGCGGAGTTCTGCTTTGCGCCGTATTTGCCCGAGCCATCGATGCCTCCATCGGCGGCGAAGAACCTCGAGTCCGGGTTGTTGCTCGTATACCAGCCGTCTCCGTTGGTGAGCCAGAGCTGCCGGTGGAAGAAGTCGCGCGGCGAAGCCGCGGTTTCGGTCGACTGGAAAAACTGGGGGCCCTCGAAGTCGCCGTTCGTGATGTTCAACGCGGCAGCCGATGAGGCTGTCGCCAGAACGATCACCGCCGACAATCGACGGGCGGTGATGCGGAGACGTCGGGTGGAGCGCGATTCTCGCCGTGGGGGGAAGGAGAGTGGGGGATTCATGGGCAGGCGATGTGGGGATGCAGTGCCGCGGGAGAGGTCGAAAGGATGGGAATCATTTCGGGGGGGAACGTGACAACGTAGGAGCACCTGAAGGCACCCTCCATGTGATCAAGGCGCCGAAATTTGTGATCGTTTTCGCGCGCCTATGCGGGGGGGCTGCGAATTACTTTTCCTGGTTGCGTGGATGTGCGGCGAGATCCGCCTCGAGACCGCCGTCGTCGAGATCGCGCATCGTGCGGTCCAGCGCTTCCCTCATCCGTGCCAGGTGGGACGCATGGGCCGGATCGGTGGCGAGGTTCACAAGTTCGTCGGGATCCTTCTCGAGATCGTAGAGTTCCTCCGGAGGCCGGCGGAGATACCGCTCGACGAGCTTCGCAATATCCGGATCGGATTTGGCGGCCTGCTCCCACGAAAGCCAGTAGTTGGCGTTCTGCGGGCGCTCGGTGACGTGGGTGCGGAATTCGCGGGAGGGATCGAGGTTGCGAATGTATTTCCAGCGACCGTCTCGCAAACTGCGCGTCGGGTAGGTGTTGAAGTTTCCATCGCCGCTGTGGGTTGCGAAGAGCATCTCGCGGTGGCTCTTTGCGCCATCCAGCAGCACCGGGAGGAAGGACCGGCCGTCGAAATCCGCGAGCTGCGCGGGCTTTTCCCCGGCGACTTCAAGGAGGGTCGGAAGCACATCGACCCAGCTCACCATCGCGTTCGTGCGTGTGCCCGGAGCGATTCGTCCGGGCCACGCAACGATCAGTGGAACACGGATGCCGGACTCGTAGAGCGTCCACTTTTCAAAGGGAAACTGCGAACCGTGGTCCGAGGTGAAGAGACAGATCGTGTCCTTCGGAAGCGTGCGCGCCACGGCGTCGCGGATGAGGCCGAGATCGCGATCGGCATTTTCCACGGCCGCAGCGTAGCGGGAGAATGCGGTGCGCGTCTCCGGAGTGTTGGCGAGCTTTGCGGAGAGTTTCACCCGATCCGGAGGGAGGGCCTGCCGGTTTGGCCACGGGACGTGGGGCCAGTTGGTTCCAACGAGGAGACAGAGCGGTCGATCGGACTTGCGCGCCTCGAGCCACTCCACGGCCTTCTGAATGCAGATGTCCTCGTGGTAGTTGTGGTAGGCGGCGTAGTCGAAGCCGTAGGCGTTCACGTGGCCGTAGTGCGAGACCTTGCCGATGGCAACGACCTCGTAGCCGAGATCGTGAAAATACGCGGGCCATTTGCGAACCTCGGGCCGCACACGCTGATGGTTGAAGCGCGCGCCGGTATGACTGGCGAAGCGCCCGGTCAAAAGCGCGGCGCGACTGGGTGCGCAGCTTGGCGAGGCAACGTAGGCGCGGTCGAACGTCATGCCCGCGTTCGCGAGCGCCTGCATGTTCGGCGTGGAAATCTGTTTGTCCCCGTAGGCGGAGACGTCGCGGATCGAGAGGTCATCCGCAAGGAACACGACGATGTCGGGCCGCTGGGCTTTTCCGGAGTCCGTGTCCGCGGCGGACAGGGTGGCGACCAGCGGAAGCAGGAGCGGGCGAAGCCAGCGAAGATGGAACTTTTTCATGGGCACGGCTCCGGAGCGACAGGGTTGAAGATCAATCCCGCACGTCCAATCGCAGGAAGAGGCGGTCGTGGACGGACGGGCCGTCTTCGAGCGCGAGTTCCACGAATTCGTAGGATGAGTTCGCGGAAACGGGCGTGGCGGAAATTTCCGTTGGAACAACCGGCTCCCACTCTTCGAGATCCCGGGAGAGGAAGTAGTCGTATTCGAGGCCGGCCTGGGATCGATTGCGCAGGCGGCGATGTGAGAAGCGCAGGCCATTCTCCGACCCGGACAGCGTGAGCACGGGGCTGCCGGTCTGTGAGTCGGGAGTGGCGGGATTGGTGCCAAACGCCCACTCGCG
>CALGTD010000037.1 GCA_937901895.1 uncultured Spartobacteria bacterium
GAGCTGCTCGACGAACTCGCCGCCGTCCTCGGCACCGAGGCGATGAAGACGCACGGCGGCTACTGGCGACTGCGCATCCGCGAGAACCGCCGCGCCGTCGTCGAAGCCCTCGCCGATCTGCGCCTACGTCTCCTCGACCGCCATCAACCCCCCGTCCGCAACCGCGGCGGCTGGCTCCGCGACCGCTACCGCCGCATCCACGCCGGCCGACCCCCTTTCCCGCCACAACGGCGGGGAAATCCAAAACCACCAACACACACACACCACCATGCCAAAGATCATCAGCCGCAACTACCGCGACCGCTCGAGCGAATACAAATGGCTCGTCCGCGACGCAGAGCAGACGCCCGAGGAAGCCGTCGCATGCAAACGCGTCGTCGCCACCGACATCCAGTTTCAGCTCAGCACGGCCTACGAAGACGGTTTCGGCTGCAGCATCGTCGCCCGCGCCGAGGATGCCGAGCTCTTCGACATCGAGCCTCCCGCCCCGCCAAAGCCCACCCCGCCCGCCGGCATGGTGCCACTCATCTTCACCGGCATCGAGTTCGTCGCTGCCGGCGAAGCCGACGCCGTCAAGCGGCTCGCCGCCCTGCAGCTCGAGGCCGACGGCTCCATGTTCGCCGCCCTTCCGGATCCTGAGCCCGAACCCGCCGTCGCCTGATTCTCAACCCCGGGTGGCGCCGGCATCCGGCGCCGCCCACCACCCAACGCCGCCCCACCATGAAAAAGAACAACAAGCAGGAAGAGTCCCTGCAGCAGCAGATCCTCGCCCTCCTCCGCACCGCAGGTCCGGAGGGAATGTCCATCATCGAGCTGTCCCAAAAGCTCAGCACTCCGACCTCGGGACTTCTCGTTTGGTTTTCCAAAATCGGCAAGAAGCTCCCCGAGATCCAGAAGGTCGGCGAGGCCCGCTACGCGATCGCCCCGGCCAGCGCCGAAACCCCGCCGCCGCAAGCCGAACCGATCCACCACCTCGACGTCTCCCTCATCGATCCCTCCCCGTTCAACCACCGCGAGGACTTCCCCGCCGACTACATCGCCAGCCTCGGGAAATCCATCCAGACCCACGGCAACGACAATCCCGTCATCGTCCGCCCATCGCCCAGGACGCCCGGCCGCTACGAATTGATCGCCGGCGAATGCCGCCTCCGCGCCGCCCACCTCTACAAGATCCCCGCGCTGCGCGGCGTCATCCGTGACGTCGACGACCGCGAGGCAAAGCGCATCCAGGCCGCCGAAAATCTTCAGCGCAAGGATCTCACTCCGCTCGAGTCCGCCCGCGCCCTGCGCAACCTCCTCGACGCCGGCGAAAAGCCCGCCGCTGTCATGGCGCAATTCGGCCTCTCCAAGTCCACCCTCTACGGGAAATTGAAACTCCTCGACCTGCCCGCAAAAGCGCAGACCCTCCTGCGCGAGGGCAAGCTCTCCGAGTCCATCGCCATCGACCTCGCCCGCCTCGAGGGCGCCGTGCAGACATCCGCACTCGCCGCCGTCACAGACCGGCACACGATCGACGCCCCCTACCGCGAACAAAAAGCCGCCCTCGATCGCGTGGCCGAGGATGCGAAGGAAATCGAAGCCTGGCAGGAGGTTGTCCGCGCCGAGGAGGCCAAAGGCCACACCGTCCTCGCTTACGAGGAATGCCGCCCCGGCCGCATCTACCTCACCGAGGCCTTTTGCAACGACTACTCGCGCAGCGAGGATCCCCTCGAGCGCCTCGCCGCCAAGTGCCACCAGGATCCCAAGCAGCGCACCTTCGAGAATATCATCGGCGCCGAGCGCCTCGCCGCGAACCCCCAGCTCGTCGTCATCGGCCGTTGCCAGAGCAGCGGCAAACCCGTGCGCCTGATGCGCATGTCCGGCCTCTTCCAGCTCTGCCGCGAGGCCGGCTTCGACGTCGAGGCCGCCCGCAAAGAACAGCGCAAGGCGCCCTCCGCCGCCGAGCAGCTCCGCGAGCGCGAGGAACGCGAGCGCAAATTCGAAGCCGAGCGCGCCGCGATTGCCGAGGCCACCCGCCAGCTCGCGCCGAAGATGAAGCCCACCAGCGCCGCCATCTGGCTCACCATTCTCTCCGACTTCCTCGACTACCCCGACGAAGACGAGGCCAGGATCATCCACCGCTACGTCCCCAGCCTCTCCACCGAAAAGCTCGAGGAAATCACCGGCTTCGACGACATCAGCGACGAGATCGCCACGCTCAGCGTCGAGCAGCTCGCCGCCCTCACCTTCGAGATCATCGCGCACCGAGCGTGCAGCCCCTACAACACCGAGGCGAACGACCGCTTCTTCGCCCGGCTCGACGTCGACTTCGCCGCCATCTGCGCCCGCCTCACCCCGGCCGCCGCAAAACCCAAACGAAAGGCAGCGTGATGAGCCTGCGGACTTCGACAAGGCGTGGCGAACTCATCTGCCGAACAATAAAAGTGAGCCGCGAGTGCCTGCGCGAAAGGAATAATATGCCCCGGAAAACACACAAACCGACCGCACAACGAGTGCCGCAGGCGCTCGTTGGCTCGACTGGCGGGTTCGACTCTGACCCGTCCGAAGATCCCAAATATCAAGCGTGGCTCGAAGAGCTGGCGAAGGAATGCAAGTGCTGGCCTGACTGCCCGTGTGGCGGCCTCATGGCCGGCGGGCTCTGCGATGAACTCGACCTCCGCGACGACGAGGAAACGGCCGATGAACGCTACGACCTCGACGTGTGGGGCGACGAATGGCACACTCCGATGTCTCTTTAGCGGGGCCGCCCCATCGGCGGACCCCCGTCAGGGGGTCACGTCCGATGCGGTGGCTGGCTCTGCGCTGGCCGAGCCAGGGAGCGCCACGCCGCTGCAAGCTGATTCCTGAGGGGCACGACCGATCACGCCGCGCAAGCGGCCTAACTTTCAACAACAAAGGAAACCAAATGACATACAAAATCGACCGTTACAGAAATGGCAACCTCATGGCCGAAGGCGCCCGCGTGAACGCGGACACTCCGGAGGAAGCACTCCGAAAAGCTGCCGAGCTCTTCCCGGAGTGTCCTGATGACGCGTTCAAAATCAGAGGGGAGCGGTAGCTCCCGCCCGCGCCGACTTCCGACCTTTAGACTCTCAGACCTTTAGACAGCGTCGTCGCTATACGACGACGAGCTCCCCGAGCTGATACACCCGCAGCGCGTCCTTCACCAGGTCCGCTTCCGCGTCGCGCCGGGCGTGCAGGCCTCCGAGCTTCTTCGGGTCCCACAGCCGCTTCATCGCGCGGATCTGCGCGGCCACGTCATCGAGCACCCGCTGCCGCGCGTCGTTGCGCAGCGTCTTCCACCCGCAGTCGCGCACGATCGAGCGGATCGCCCGCATCTCGCGCCGGCTGTCGGCCGTCGACATCGAATCCCCACGATTGAACACAAGGCTCAGCAGCGCACCCTGCGCATCCGCCGGCAGAAACTCGCAGCCAGGCAACGCCGCGCGCGTCCGCTTCGCGTAGGCCGGCAGCGTCCGCACCTCGAAGACCTTCTCCGCCTGTAGCAGCGGGATCCGGATGTCCCGCAGCCCCGCCACCTTCGCCTTCGCCGCGGTGCCCTTCAGCTCGATCACCGACTCCAGACGTCCGCACTCCGCGCTCGGCAACAGATCCTGCCAATCCGCGCGAAATTGCGCCCGCGTGCTGTAGCCGAGATCGTAGCCGATCCCGATCGTCACCCCGCTCTCGCCGCCCGGCCAGCTCGGCCGCTCGAGCTTCGCCTGGTAATACGCCGCAGACGAGATTTCGAACCCCACGATCCCATCGATCGCCCGCTGCGAGACCAGCATCCGCCCGGGAGGCAGATCCTCGATCACCACCGGTTGCGGCTTCGATTGCGTGAACGGCAGAATCTTGCTCACCGTTGCCCAAAGCCTCGCGAAGAAATCCATGTCTTCCCGTCCGTGTCAGCCACCCGGGAGGGCGAGGCTCCCGCCGAGCCGACGAATCCCACCACGATCGACCCATATCGCCCACCCTCGCCGATCGGCACCTCGAGCGTCGCACACGTCGCGAGCGCCAGGCAGGCGGCACAAAGAAAAATCCGAGCCATGCCGCAGCCGACGTGTCAATGTGCGGCCGTGCGTTCGCTCCTCGCTCTCGTTGCCATGGTGACGGTCGCTGTGGCGGCCGAGGCTCCGCGTCATGAAGCCGACTTCCAGAAGCAATGGGCTGCCGAGAACAGCGGGAAGGTGAACGTCCGCATGCCCGACGGCACGCGCTGCGACGTCGTTACCGGCACGCACGCCATCGAGGTCGAGTTTGCTCCGAAATGGAGCGAGGCGATCGGCCAATCGCTCTTCTACGCCCTGCAGACGAACAAGCGTGCCGGCATCGTTCTCATCCTCCGAACGCCCGAAGACCGTCGTTATCTCCTCCGGCTGAATTCCACGATCGAGGCCTACAGCCTGCCGATCGACGTCTGGGAAATCACTCCCGCGCCGCGCGACCCGTCCGCTCGTTCCGCTCGAGATAATCGATCATCCGGCGATTGATCTCCGCCTGCGTCGTTGCGGCCGTCGCGTTTTTCTCGACCAGCGCCATCAGCGCCTTGTTCTGGTCCTGCACCTGCGAGTCCTTCGTCACCTGCATGTAGCCAAGGAACAGGATCACCGCGCCCAGGATGCCATACTTCGTGACGAACGCCGCGATGAAGCTCCGTTCCGACGGCGCGCCCGCCGCCTCTGCATCGAAATTTCGCATCCCGCCACTCACGCGTTTAACCGCGATGTCAATGCTCGCCGTCGTGCGACGAGAACAGCCCGTCGATCCCTGCGCGCGACACCACCGCCACCTCGCCGCATTAGGCCGAAAGCGTGCTCTCGCTCCACTCAATATAGGCATACCACCTGATTGTAGTGGATGCCTGTCCAGTGATCGTGAGAGTGATCGCCTTCGTGGTATTATTGACCCCGAGCGAAATATCCCAACCGCTCGCTCCGCTGCCGTCCTCAATGTCTGTCCCTATCGTTTGAACGGTGGAGACGAGACTAACTGTTCCGCCGATCCGCTTGACCAAGAGTCGGCGGCGGTAGCTCGCACAAGCAGAGCCGTCGCTCTTCAGAGCTGTGACCTCAACGGTGCAATCATAAATCCGATCGTCGTCGAGATTCGGTAGGATCGCGTGAGCTGCCGGTGTCGCATTCGTCGTGGAGGTGCGAAAGTAATACTGGTTTCGAGAAGCCTGTGTATGAGCGCCTCGTGACCATTGGCATTCGCGCGTGGCTCGAGCCCCTCTTCCACCGGCCCGGCTTCCGTCTCCGGAGGCTATCGTCCCGAATCCGTCAGCATGTGAGTATTCACCCGTGGCCTGGGTCTGGTAGCCTTCGGCGCGCGAGTAATTCCCCGACGCGATTGTCTCGTTGCCGCAGGAATGTGCGACAGCTCCACTGGCTCGCGCTCCAATCCCAACGGCTCTCGAACCCCACCCTTCAGCGATACACTTTATGCCGTCCGCTACAGCGGCGTAGTTTGAGCTAACCGAGTCGAGGCCGTAAGCTCGAGCTCCATCAAAATCGTCGTTATTGACGCGCCCCGAACGAATGACTTCTGCAGGCTCGTTTCCCCCAACAAAGTCATCGGTAATCGCCGAGATATCCCATCCCGTATCGACCTCTATAACGAACTCGTCCTCCTCCGAGTTAATCGCTGTGATGGTGCCGACAAAAATTATATCGTAGCCGAAAAAGCGAACGAAAGCTCGATCGCCCTCCGCAAAGAATGCGGTCTTTGCCCCCTGATTTGGGTCGTCCTCGTGACGTTGCATTACGATCGTGCGACCATCGACCGAGGAGATTCTCCACACGGTATCGCTAATCTTTCCGATCGCACACCGAACACCGTCGAGAAACGCCGAGATGACTTGCTTAGTATCAAAAGACGCATCGATCGTCTGATGAGTTGCATTAGCCCCTAAAAAACCGGCAATCGAGTTATCCCGCACCTGGACGGGGATCCCGCCTCGCGCGACATCGTTGCCAAAAAACCACTGCCGAAGGGTTTTGTCGAAGCAGGCGCGTCCAGCTGCGATCACACCCATCGGGAGCGGATCTCCATTGCCATCCGTGTCCTGAATGGAAAGGCGCTGGTCTGTCGTTCCACGTCGGAAACGTATCACGTTACTCATATGCGTTGAAGGAGCTGAGGTTTGATGTAGTGAGCGTGTATCCGGTGGAGATGCCGTGCGCCGCGTCGATCGAGGCGATCAGTGCATCGAGTTGCGATCTGCGCGACGCGAGGTCGGTTCCCAAGCCTTGGGTTTGACTGGCGAACGTCCAAACCGTGATCAGACAAAATCCATCCGGCAAAAGCAGGCCAACCGGATTCCCCGAGTCGCCGCCGACGATCGCCTCGCTCCACGGTCGTTCCTGACTGGCTTCGCTCGGTCGCCGCGCGGCTTGATAGTCATCGTTGTTACTGGTGGCCGCCCAGTGCATCACGAGCGCCTTTTCTTCCTGATCCAGCGCAAGCAGCGGAATCGCTTCGAGGATCGGGACGTAGGTTCTCCAATTCTCGGGCAGCACCTTTGCCGGCGTGATCGTCGACGGAAGTGCGTCGTCGAGTAAGCCAATCGTGAGGTCCGGCAGGTAGCCGGAGAAGGGCGTGAGATGCTGGACGCGCACAATCGTTCGAACAACGAAGGCGCCGTCCTGCGTCACAAATCCCACCATCGTTCCAACCGGGAAATGTGAAGCGGTGTGCCGCGCGATCAGCACGTGTTGCGGAGTCAGCGGAGTTACAGAGAATTTCGGCGACCAGCTCCCGCCGGGCTCGCGGTAAGCAGGAGAGAGGCAGGTGAGATCGTAACCCGCCGCCCAGCAGTCTGGATTTCGCACGTAAACGCCTGCGCCTGGGTTCTGCGTCGTGAATATCCGCAACGAATCCGACGGACTCTTTCCCTCCAGATTGGGAAGCACAGCCTCGGCGGCCGCCGCCGCGAGCGAGCCTTCGACGAATCCCGCGAAAACAGGTGTCGGTGACGCGATATCGATAGCGATCGGCAACGTGATCGACCGCTGCAGCAACCCATCGCTTGCCGTGATCGTCACATTTCCAGCGGAGACACCGCGCACCTCGCCGTCTTTGACCGTAGCGACTTCTGGGAAATTGGATTCCCATGCAATGGGGCGCAGACCGCGCACACGGATCGCGGAAATATCGTAATCGTCAATGGTTCGCGCAGCCGGCCGAATCTCGTAGAAGTGGCTGCGGTCCTGCATGATCGACGGAGGAGTCGCCTCCAGCGCGCGTTTCGTTCGCCGGACCACCTCCAAGTCGAACCAGCTCGACATCCCCGCGTCATCTCCCTCGTCGAATTCGTAGACAACCTCTGGTTCTGGAGAAGAACCCCCAAGATCCCCCTCGTCCCAAGGATTGTTGCCGAGATCCCCCTCGTCGAAGTCCTTCGGAGCGGTCCCGCGAAACATGATTATTGCCTCACTCATCGCCGAGATCCCCTTCGTCGTAGTCAAGCGTCAGAGGCGGCAATAAATCGGACCGAATGCCGTCTTGATCGAAAAGATCTGCAGCCAGCGCATAACGAGCATCACTCTGCGTCGCGTTGTAAAAATCATCCCCCGTCACGCCGCTCTCGCCGGCGGTGGAGATGCCGCTCGGGCGGCATTCGCCGACCCCCCAGCACGCCAGCGACTGTCCGCCGGTCGTCGTGATCGCAAGCTCCCACCACAGTTTTCCGCGCCACTTCGCGACGATCCGCCAGTTCGTCTCTTCGGCCGCGAGCACGATCGTGAAATGTTGCGCCTCCCGCGCCTTCCACTGCGTCAGCGTGAGATCCGCGTTCATCTCCTCCGCCGCGATCGTCTTCGTCGCGAGCAGCTGCCCGGTCGCATCGTCCTTCCGGACTACGAATTTCGCGCTCTCGAAATTCGCGATATCCCGCAGCGTCTTCGACGCGAGAAATGCGGCAAAGCGAAGCTCCATCCGCGACCCTTGCGGCACGATCAACGGCCCCGCGCCGAAGGCATCCTCCGCCGCGTCGGGATTGTTCGGAAATACCTCGAACCAGTAGGCCCTTCCGTCGACGATCATCGCAGGCCTTCGGCGTTGATGCGCACCACTTCCTGGAACGCCGTCCACACGCGGCCGCCTTTCGTGAGTTCCAGCTCGAGCGTGAGATTGCGATTCGAGCGCCCCTGCATCGCCCAGCGCATGTTCGTGCTGTCGAGATCCAACTCGTAGCTCTTGCCCGCTCCGAAGACGAGCGTCTCCGCGCTGATCTCGAGATCCTCGGGCGGAAGCGACTTGTCGAGAACGATCTCGTAGCGAAACCACTCCGGTCCCGCCTCCAGCTGCGTCACGGTCACATTGCCCTCGCCGATGCCGGAGAGTTCTTCGAGCGCGGAGCGGATCTCGTCCGCCGTCGCGTTGAAGGAAAGCGGTCCCGTCTGCTCCTCGTCAAAGCTCAGGAAATAGGTGCCCCGGTAGCAGCACGGGCCAATCACGAGACTCCAGATCGCGGCCTCCTCGTCCTGCACGCCGAGATGCACGTTGTCGATCATCTCAGACGGATCGGGCACCGTGATCGCCGTCGCGCTCGTCGTGATCGCCGGCGGATCCGGCTTCAGCCACAGCGTGAAGAGCACGTCCGTCTCGACCTCATTACCCGCCTGCAGCACGTCCACGACGGCCGAGGAATCCGGGTAAAGCCCATCGGTGATCACCGCCGGCGTGTATTCGCGCTTCTGCGAGCCGCGAAAGAGCAGCAACCCGCTCTTGTCGTCCTTCGTAACCGTGAAGGTCACCGGCAGATTCTCCTTGCCCAGCTTCGCGGCATTCACGGCGGACTGGATTTCCGTCGGCGTAGCCGTGGCGGAGATCGGCGCCGTCACGCGGCAGACCGCGCTGTTGTGCGACCAGTCGGCCGGCGTCGTGCCCGTCGCCTGGAAGATCGTGCCGGTCGCATTGCCGCCACCGACGTTCGAGAAGTCGTCGCCGGCCTGGTAGAAGACGATCTCATACCAGTCACCCACGACCAGCGCCGCATTGTTGAACGTGGCGGTGTCCCGGTTCGAGAGCTGGAAGACGCCACCGCTCGCGGCGTTGGACTTCATGTCGGGAATCGTGAGCCCCAGCCGCACGGTCGTGGTGCCGTCGGCGTAGTCCGGATCGTCCGAGTAGATTCGGAATCGCACTTTCTTGTCCCCCTCGACGAGGGCCGCCACGCGGGCGCCCTGCCGGTTTGACAAGTCGGTCAGCAATTCGTCTTCCTGCTGCCCAAAGAATAGGACGCGATCAGCCATTTCGGCTCGGCGCACTGTCAACCGAGGCGACGGACAGTGCGAATGTCCGCACTATCGACGGCTCCGCATCTCTTCAATCGCTGCTCTGAACAGCGCGCGCGCCCGGGATCCATCCACCGCGTGACCGCGCTTCGAGGCCTCCTCGAGGATCCAGCCCACGATCGTCGCCCGCCGTCGCCAGCAACCCCCCCAGCCCCAGCCGTCCCTCCTGCGCCGCCGCCGGTCGCACGGCACGCACGCCCGCTCGCCGGAAATCGCGTGTATCACCGCCGCCAGCAGATCGCCCGGCTCCGCCCGTCTCGGGCGCTGGCAGTCGGCAAAGAGCCGCTTTTTGCGTTCGACCTCCTCAGTCGTGAGTGTATAGCCGTTGTGCGTCATGCGATCGTGACCGTCGCGGAAATGGCGTATGCCTCGCCCCCGTCCAGCGTCCCGCTGTCAGAGAGATGGTGCGTGCCGACGACTTCATTCGCCGTGACATCCGCACTGTAGAGCTCGAGCACGTCCACGACGCCCGTGGTCCGGCAGCGCACCCGGATCGTGTAGACGCAGCGGCCATCTTCGTTCGTCGTGCCCGCGATCTCGACCGTCAACCAGGCGGGAAATTCATCGGAACTCGACGGTCCGCAGGGCGGATCCGGATCCGGCGAGTCGATGTCGATCTTGTTCGAACCGTGCGCCGGCGCGGGATCGCCAAAGTCGCTCACAAACGAGAAAACCGAGCACGTCCCGCAGCAGTATTCCTCCGCGTGAAACTGCCCGTTTACCGGCGAGACCCCGGAAGCCGCCTTCTCCCAGCTCGCCTCCGCCTCCGCGGCTTCGTTGATCTCGTTTCCGGAGCACACGTCCTCCCCGTGATAGCTCGCGCTCGCGACCAGCGAGACTGTGACCGAGGAGATCTTCGACTCATACGGCCCAAGACACCGCCCGAGAATGTTGTCGCCTGGCATCACGTTCCCCAGAGCCACTCGCCGCCGCAATACGTGCAATAGAGCGAACCGCGCGCGATCTGCCCGATGTTCACCACACCGTCCTGCACACTGAACGTGGCGATCCTCGCAATCCCCAACGTCTCGCTCGAGACCGGGAAGCTCGCCGCCATCGTGATCTGCCCCGTCGTCAGCGCGCCGGTCGAGCTGTTGCGATCGACCGGGCAGTAGACGACGCCACTGCCAGACACCGGCAGAATGAGCGGCGGCGTGTCGCCGGGGTGAAAGTTCCCGGGTGTCTGATCCGCCACCCCGCCGTAGACGATCCGCACATGCGTGCCGCCGCCGCCGTCAGCCGGCACCGCCTGCTTCACGCGCAACGGATGGTCCGGCTGCACGCCCGATGCCTCGCTCCAGATTTCGAGGCCGTCCTTTGTCACCACGCCGCGCAGCCCGCACCCTGGCGGGAAGATCGGCGCGTTTGCCCGCGCGGCGGCCAGATACTCGCGCACGAAATCGGTGTCATACCACGCCACCCCACCCGGCGGCGGATCCGCCGGAAAGACGGTGGCTCCATTTGTGCGCGCAACCGTGCGTGCCTCCTCGCTCATACGCGGCTGAGCCTCCGGAAGAACGTGTCGTCGATGTTGCAGCCCTCCAGCGCGATCGTGCGCACCGTGCGTTGCACCGCGTTGGCCTCCAGCGCCTCGGGCGTCTGGTTGTCGGGGCTGATCCCCGGCGCGATGCCCG
The DNA here is from genome assembly GCA_937901895.1 of uncultured Spartobacteria bacterium. GTDB lineage: Bacteria > Verrucomicrobiota > Verrucomicrobiia > Chthoniobacterales > JAATET01 > JAATET01. Next base: position 10,937 of record CALGTD010000037.1, read on the forward strand.
ACAGCGCGTTGCTGATCAACGTCGCGCCCTTCACCTTGTCGCCGACGATTGAGGCCTGGAACGTCAGCGCCGCCATCACGAGCGGATTGAACGCCGTGCGACAGATCTTGTAGGGCCCGTGCCGCTCAAGCACCTCGTTGCGAAACACCGCGAGCGTGTTCGAAAAATCGTGACCCTTGAGCTTCACCAGCCGGTTGACGAGCTGTGAATTCTCCGGCTCCTGCAGGCCGTAGTGGATCGACTGCACGTAGACGACGTCGTAGTTGAGCGTGAGCGTGCGCAGGCCCTCGGCCGCGAGCTGCTGCTGGCGCCCGTCGACCGCCTCGATCCACGCGTCGGGCAGATTCGGGAAATCAAGACTCCCGATGAAGGTGGCGCGGATCCGCCCCACCCCCGACCACGACGCGACGCCATCCACCTGCCCGGGCAGCAGATACATGCCAGGCAGATTCGGGTGCTCCGCATACGGCGGGAACGATTCGCGAATCCACTGGTCCAGCTTCTCCTGCGTCTGCAGCTCGCCCTGCAGGCACGCAAACGTGCTGCTCACCAGATCCAGCCTTCCAGGACCCGCTGCCGGCATCCGCCGCCGATCGCCCATCTGCTCGAGCAGCGCGTCGGTCGTCTTTTCCCACGTGTTCGTCATGATCCCTTTCCTTTCACCACGCGCTCGGGCAGTCGCTGGTTGAGAATCGTCCACACGTCGCCGATCGTCTTGCCCGCGCCGACGGCCGCCTCCTCGCGTGCGCGAACCGCCCCGGGACTCGTCTCCCCGGCCGCGTCCTGCATCCCCTGCTGCGCCTCCGAGGGCTTCCGCCCAAAACGCTCGTCCGCCAACGCTTCGGCCGCGCTCTTCGTCCCCCGCGCCGCCGCATCCATCGTGCTCTGCCGCGCGCCAAAGCGCTGCTCCGCCAGCTGCTCTGCCGCGCCCGTGCTGCCAGCCCGGCTCGTGCGAGTCTCGCCGCCGAGACCGCGCTCCTTCCGCCGCTCCTCGCGCGCGCGATCGAGCGCGGGGCCGAGGACACCCAGGGGATCAACGCCACCCTCGTGGACCGGGTCGAGTCAGCGGCGACGAACTTCCTGGGCGAGGGACAGGAGCTTCAGGGCGCCTACCAGAGAGGCTACGAGGCCGGCCGCGAGTCCGGCTGAAAGACTGTCCGGGACCGCAGACCAAAGTCCGAAAGGCGTTCGAAGTGAGCGAGCAACTCTGGGGTGGCGAGACCACCAAGGCCATTGACAACTTCCCGGTTTCCGGCGAGACGATCCCGCCCTCGCTGATCAAGTGGCTCGGCCTGATCAAGGCCAACGCCGCCCGCGCCAACGCGGAGCTCGGTCTGCTCGACGCGGGGATCGCGGAGCGGATCGCGAACGCCGGCGAGGAGATCGGCG
>CALGTD010000038.1 GCA_937901895.1 uncultured Spartobacteria bacterium
CAACTTTTTCAACCAAATGGGACTGAATCCTCTGACTACGGGCAGGCCGCTTCGGGCTGCAAAGTATGCGGGCTTGAGGCTCACGTTCGACCAACCCGTTGTAAATAACTTCTATTCGCTTTCCTCCACCGCTGTTGCCTTTGATGTGCCGACTTATTACGCGCTGTCCGAGGGCCATGTTACCGAGTCGCTTGAAAGCGCACGCCCTTTCACCGACCCGGCTCCTGCGCAAGCACTCAAACGGCTCATTTTGGAGCTAAAATCGGCTCAAGGGAGCCTCAGCGCGTCGGGAAAAAACACCGCGCCGGACGTGGAGGGTCAGCTCAGAAAGCTGAAACAGCTCCTCGATCAGGGACTCATCGATCAGGCCACATACGACAGACGCAGCGCCGAGCTTCTTCGGCAGATTTAACAGCCAATCACATGGAAACTCCATCTTCAGACTTTGAGACTTCACTTGCGCGCATCTTCACCGTCGCAGGGATAATCGCCGTGGCGTCGCTCGCTTTGGCTCTGGTTCCAAGTGTGCCCGGCGTTTCTGGCGTGGTGCTTGCCGAATACTCGGTGAGCGCGTGGATAGCCATCATTCTCCTCCCGCTCATGGCCTTTGTGTCGCTAGGATTCTTATCACCGGCGAAACAACTCGCGAGCGCAGTCCTGCGCCAGAATGTGCAAGACCGTGATGTGTTGGCGACCATCGAACCCAGAACGGTGAATGCGATGCATGCTTTTTGCCTGCTGCTCGTCCTCATGCTGATGCACTCGTTCGCAGCCCGTTTTGCCGCAAACCCGATCATGGCATCTGCAACCGGACTCCGCGGTATTGTTGATATTGTGGCAGCCATAGTCGGCATCGTCGCTCTCATTCGCATGTGCGCCAATTTGATGAAGCTCCTTCCGATGTTGGCTCGGTTGCTTGCTCGCAGCATCGCGAAAGCCAAAACTGAAATCATCGGCACCTGAGGTCGCAGGTGCTGCAAGGAGGTGTTTCGGGCCGAGTCATGCGCTTTCAGCGAAGCCCGTTGGTAAAATGCTTCGTTTGCTCCCGCGTCGGCGTCATCGCTTGTGCGGCAGGAGTAGCGGCGGTTTGCATGTTGCTGGCGCCGTTCGCGCTGAATCACATCCATTTCTCAGAAAGGAATGGCAAGGTGCATTTGGCGTTCGGCGGCCACGGCTACGTGAGCCTACAGAGCGCTGGTGAGGATGCTGATGTGTTCGTCAATGAGCAGAGGCGTGGGAAACTTTCTGGCGGAAAGCTTGAATTGTCGCTGCCCGAAGGCGTGCACGTCGTTCGGCTGAGCCAGGTGGGCTTCGACGATGCGGAACGACGGGTTGCGGTAAATGCTGCCCAAACGACAGTTGTTCGGTTCGAGCTACACCGCTCGCAGTCGTTTCGCTTCCGGCCTCCAGGGGGAGCACCCACGGCGTCAATTCATCGGGGCAGTCTGTATGTCATCACTGACATTCCCGGAGCGAGAATTCGGCTAAATGGCTTTGCGGTGAACGGAGCGAAAACACCTGTCATCGTCGATGATCTCGCGCCGCAAATCTGGAGCATCCATGCGTCATTGAACGGGATCGCCGATATGGCGTCGGTCGCCGTCGCCTCGGGCGAAATGACCGAGGTTCATTTGTTTTTTGATCGGTCACGAAAAGCGGCGTTTTTGGAAGCTCGGCGGGTAGCCGAAGAACGACGGATCGCAGCGAAGCGGGCCGAAGAGGAGCGAATTGCTGAGGCTGCTCGAATTGACCGAGAGCGGATTGCGCAAGAACAACGTCTACGCGCGGAGCGAGAAGAGAAAGCGCGTCAGGAGGAAGTCGCCCGGATTGCGAACGAACGCAAACTCGCGGAAAAGCGAGAAGAAGTGCGGGTCCTTATTTCGAAGCATTATAGTGCGCGGATGGCTGAAATGGAGCGCAACCTAGAAGAAATCATCGCCATCGATAGAAAGCGTTATCCTACTGTGGCCGAGACAGATTGGCGGCCGACTGCCGAACTTGAACGCAAGTGGTCATTTCCCGTCACGTATGATGATTACTCGGACTATCCTAACGTTGTTAGCACGAGCATTATCGCTGAAATGGACCATGGCACAATTCTGTGGCCAAAGGGGCCGTTAGCTTCTCGACAAGACTATCACCAGCAAAACATATGGAATAGAAACTCCTACGTGATGAGAGTATGGCTTCTCAATATAAGCTCGAAGGCCGGGGTTTCAAACTGCCGAAAAAAACTCGCAGATCTTCCAGAGGAAGAACGCCGGATGATGCAGAGCCTTCCGGGTCTATCATTGGCCGAGCTTGAGACGATCGAGGCACAGATGCGCCAGCAGAAGTAGGACCTATGTCGCAATATACGGAGTATGGGGATTCTCGCTCACGAACCGAAAAACAATCCCTGATTTCTTGTCCGAATACCTAGCGGCGAGGCCGCCGATCGCTGCCGCCGTTTAGCGGCATGCGGCGGTGGTTTCGGCGCGCGGCATGTTTCGCTTCAACGCAAGCGCCTGTTCGACGTCTCTCAGGTCTGGATTCCGCGCAAGAAGTTGCCGCGTCATCTGTTCGCGCAGGAAAGCAATCTCCGCCTGAACGTTCGTCATTTGCGATGACTGTCGCTTGATGAACGATTGCGCTTCATCAAGCTGCTGCTGAAGCCGAGAGACTTCGAACTGATGGAAGGTCGCCTTCGGTGCGTTCCGATCAAGTGCGAGGAAGTTGATGTATTTGTCGATCTCACGGCTCGACGGACGGTGCCCCAGCCGCGCATTGATTTGATCGCGCCTCCAGCCTTTGCGCAAGAGGTCGCACGC
>CALGTD010000039.1 GCA_937901895.1 uncultured Spartobacteria bacterium
TACTTCGAATACATGGACAAGGTCGAATCGCTGTCGGAGAAACGTGAATACAACGACGCGGGCCATCTCGTGGGCATGAGCAAGTCCACGGGCGAGGAGGAAAGAATCCGCTGCACGACGACGTATGTGCCGTATGCGATGCCGAAAGCCGCGCCCTTTGCGAACGGGATGAAACTTCAGCCGTCGCATGTGAACGGCGCCGCGCGACTGTGGCGGGCGCCGAAAGCGGGCATGGTGACGCTGCGCGGGAAGGCGACGCTCTCCGGCGGCAAAGCCGCGGTTGAGGTTGTTCATTACCGCGAGCCGAAGAAGAGCGATGTCACTCAATCGGCGTGGCGAATGGTCAAGGGCGAGGCGAGACAGGCCGCCGTGGGTGGCCGGCCGGCGGTGCAACTCGAGTTTCTGCTCCGCCGTGAGACGCTGAGTGCGACCTTTCGAATCACGGCCTTTCCCGGCACTCCGATTCTGCGGCAGGAACTCGAGATCGAAAACACGGGCGGAAGTCCGGTGGCGCTCGGGGCGGCGGACCACTTCGCGTTGCAGATGCCGGCACAGGAGTTCGAGCACCATTGGATGTATGGCGGCAACAGTCGCGAAGTAGCAGGACTCGCGCAGCAGGCGCCCATCTCGCCGGGATACCAAAAGACGCTTCAGGGCTATGAGACCGATTACTACGTGCCGTGGATGGCGGTGGTAAGACGGGGCGGCAAGGATGGCTGGTTTCTTTCGACCGAGTATCAGACGCGGTGGAACTTCGACGTTCGCCGCGAAGGCGCGGGGAACGTGCGGGTGACGACCTCGCTGCCGGAACTCGTGGACTTGAAGATCCCCGCGCATGGAAAACTGGCCTTGCCGATGGTGACGCTCGGGGTGTTTCGCGACTCGTTCGACGACATGGCGAGACGGGTTTACGACTGGCAATACGAGTATCTGTGGGACCTCACGCGCGACGAGTGGTATGGCCGCACCCCAATTCTGGCCAACTGGTATAACGACGTTCACAACCTTCAGGAGAACTTCGCCGGTCGTATTGCGGATTTGGATATGGAGACGACGGACTTCATGCGCACGGTGGGCGCGGATCTCTTGTGGGACGATGCCGGCTGGTCGGAGAGCCCGAACATTTGGACGCCCTCGCGCGAAGGGCCGGATTTTGCCCATACGAACCGCCACGTGGCAAAGTCGGACATGAAATGGCTGCTCTGGTTTTGCGGGGTGCCGAGCGCCGGTCTGATGGATACGAAGATCGGGAGCTGGGGGGACTTCCAGTGGCGCACCGACGGATTTGCCGAGCGCAAGCAGACGGCGGTGAAGTCATTCTGGGACCAAGTGTATGACTTCCTGGTGAAGCATCCGCGGGCCTCGTTTCACACCTGCCACGGCGGCAGCCGTTATTCGCACACCTTCGAGACGCAGCGCTACGCCGATGTGAACTACTTCATGGACGGCGGGTATGGCGATGAGACCAATTACTACTTCTCGTATTTCGAAACGCCGGACCGTTGGACGGATATCATCCCGAACTTCGGGAGCAGTGGCCCGAAAAAATCGGAATCGATTCGCCGGCTGCTCACGATGGTGCCGGTCTGGCACATGACCTATCTGCCGGAGAATTACCCGGAAGAACAGGAGGAGGCGCGGCAGATTTTCGAGATCTACCGTTACCTCGTGCAGGAAGGTGTGGCGGGGCGGCGGACCTACGTGGCCCATCCGGTCATCGAAGGCGACGATCCGATTTTTTATTTTCAGAGACTCAGTTACGATCGCAAGCGGTCGGTGATCATCCTGAAGCATCGAGCGGACAAGCCGGTAACGATCTTCCCGCGGGAGCTGCTGCCTGATCATCGTTACACAGTCGGCTTCCAATCGCGTCCCGGAGTGGTCACGCGCACGGGTGCCGACCTGATGAGCACCGGCATATCGGTGAAAGACCAAGCGCCCGGAGAGCTGATTTATCTCGGCTTGCCTAAACGGCCCGGCGGCGGGTCCGACTCGGTTGCTCCCACGGCGCCCGGCACGGTGCTCAGCCAGCGTGAGACGACGCTCGGTCATAGTGGCGTGGGCGTGTATTGGTCATCTGCTTCCGACGACACGTTTGTGACGTATTATGAGGTGAGCCGCGATGGCGAGATCGTGGGAAAGGTCAGCCAAGGCACCTACTATTTCGATCATGCCGCGGGATGGAACGAGCAGGCGACGTATGCGGTGCGAACGGTGGACGGAGATGGCAACCGCAGTGCGTGGACGACGGCGCGGCGGGACGGAGACGAGGCGCTCACCTACAAGTCCCTCGGCGGACATTTCCGTGTGCAAGGCCGCGAAGGGTGGCAGGCCGAAACGACGACAGACGGACGCACGTATGAGCCGATGACCTTCGTGCCGCCGGCGAAGAATCCCGGCGGCGACTTCGGCGGAAGCGGCAATCAGCGCGGAGGCATCGAAGGCTATTGGGAAGCCGCGGGCACGGCGCGAATTGGTCGCGGCTGGCAACAAGCGTCGGATACGGCGCAAAACTCCCGCACGTGGATTGCGCCCCGGGCCGGGGAGGTGCGCGTGCTTGGTCGGGCGATGCGCGAGTTCTATCGTCGTGACAAAGGCACGACGCTGCGCGTGCGAATCCTGCACAACGATCGGACTGTCTGGCCGGCCTCCGGCTGGGCGGAAATCGCGCCGGGCGACCTGCACGGTCAGCAGCATGCGCTGACGCTCAAAGTCAAAGCGGGCGACGCGGTGCGCTTCGTGCTCGACCGGACGGATGAACCGGAGCCCGCGGTGATCGCGTGGATGCCGAGTATCGTTTATCAGGATACGGCACGCCGTCCGGCGTCAAAAGACGTGGTGCGGATCCTCGCGGGCGCGGACCGGCCCTACACCGATTCGACTGGCAACGTCTGGAGCGCCGATCGCTTCTTCGCTGGCGGCGAGGCGATGGCGCCGGGCCGCGTGGATCCGGCGCGCGCGATTGCGGCGGACGACACCGCGTTGTTCGAACGCGGCCGGGAGGGGGAGAAGTTCTCGTATCGTATCCCGGTCTCGCCGGGCCGCTATGTCGTGCGGCTGCTGTTCGCGGAGACGCGGCACGAGTGGAATTTCGAGCGGCCGTTCAACCTCAGCATCAATGGCCGGTCGATGTTGAAGAACTTCGACGTGAACCAGGCGGCGCGCGGTCCACGGCGGGCCTATGCCCGGGTCTTCCGGCATTTGGTGCCGGATGCGAATGGGCAGCTCGTGCTGGATTTCTCGAGCGGTTTCGATCCGGTGAAGAAATCGGATCGCGCGATGGTGCAGGCCATCGAAGTGGTGCCGGAAGCCTTCGTGGCGCTGCGCTTCGATTGTGGCGCAGAGGGAGACCACGTCGATTGGAGCGGGGAGATTTGGGCTAAAATCAAGCGTCCGGCGAAGAGCCGCGTGCTGGTTTCGGACCGGGCCGTCACGCAGGCGTCGCCCACATTGCACGACCAGAAGCTGTATCAGACCGCGGATACCGGCCGCGAACTGGTGTATCGGATCGCCGCACCGCCAGGTCTCTACTCGGTGCAATTGAAGTTCGCGGCCGGGGCAGCGTCCGATGAACATCGAAGTCAACGGCCGGCCGGTGCGCACCGATTGGGATCCGGCCACGGCGGCGGGACTGCTGGGCATGGCAGCGGACATTCGCGCGGCGGACATCGCTCCGGACAAGCAGGGCAATATCACGATCCGGGTGACCGCGGCAGGGAAGAACGACGCAATTCTGCAGGCGATTGCGATCGAGTAGATCCGCGTCAGAGCGGAACGGGGCGGTCGAACCATCGATTCGCCGCCCTGTTTTGTTGGGCGCGAGCGGAGGCTGCGTCCGGGCGGTCTGGTTTGAGCGCTCTTGGACGCGGGCCGCTCGTTGCCTTTGCGCCAAGCCGGCGTCTGTTTCCCGCCCTATTCAGGAGAGGCGGGACGAACGCAACGCAGAGCTGAGAGAGCGTGAGGGGCGCTAAGCGCCGGGAACCGCGATGGCGGGTTTCTTCTGCTCGGGATTTTTAGCCGGAATCGCCGCGGTGCGCTCCGAGACCGGGGCTATCTGGGGCAATCCGTTGATCGGTGAGTCGAGATAGAAGAACGAAACGGCCGACATGTCGTCGCGGCGAAGATAGCAGACGTAACCGCCGGGGGTCGGGTCGTCGGCGAGGTTGGCAGAGTTCTTTCCGTCGAGGAGGAGGCGAAAGGTGGGAGCGCCGCCATGATCCACAATGACCGCGGTGACCGGGATGCCTTTCTCGATCATGGCGAGGACGTTCTCCTTCGTGTCGTTGCCCATCTGCTGGAGGGTTACGCGGATGTCCTTTTCGAAGTAAACGGGATCGGGAATATGATAGCGGTAGAAGGTCTGGTGGCCCAGTTCCGCGTCGGCGACGAGCGCGCCCTGGTAACGGTGGTGGAAGACGCCCTGGCCCCAGGCGGTGCCGATATAATCCTCGGAGCCCGAGTTGTTGAGCGTTGGATGGGTGGTG
>CALGTD010000040.1 GCA_937901895.1 uncultured Spartobacteria bacterium
TGAGCTCGAGCCGGCCATCGCCTCCCTTGGATACTGACGCCGCGCTCCAGTCCGCCGTGCTGAAGACCAGCTCCGTCCGCTTCGTATCTCCTCACATGAAACAGATGACCGACGCCCCTGCTGCGACCGTTTCCCTCCCAGCGACAAAGCTCCCTCTCGCAATGAAACTGGACGCCATTGCCGAGAGATACCGCGGATTGGAGACGTCGGAGGATGCACTTTGGAGATCCCTCCTCGAACACGATGAGTCGTTTCCCATGAGACACGGACTCTCGAAACGCCTGATCAAGGAATTCGAATACTACAGACGGGACGTTCATGACCGCTTCATAGAGGAGATAACGGAGGCTCTTGCTGAGGGGCTTCCTGTCGATATTTCGGGTTTATCGATACCCGTCGCGCTCGGATTGACTAACCCCACCGCGCCAATTCGCGCAGTTCTCGAACACTGGAATTCCCGCGCTCTGATCGACGCGCGAGACCGGCTTCTTGGTCCGAATCTCGCGAAGACTGATTGGCGTGAAGCGGCCTGCCGGGCGGCACGGGCCGTTTGCGATCAGCAGGACGCGTTCAATCCTGTCAGCCGCACGGTGCGCTTGCGCGGTTTGAATTACCGCGAGGAGCCCGGTGCGCGCTATCGCCTGCAAATCGAGTCGTGGGACTTTCGCTCTTTATTGTCGGCCTTTCTCAATTTGGCAGAGGCGGTCGCGAACGACCTTCAGGAGACTTCACAAGACCTGCACCCCGTCGCTCAGAATGACATCTTTGTTTTCGAGAGAACGCAGGGGATCCCGAGCACGTCGTTGTTCCGCTGGCATGTCGTCAACGACGGGGTCGTTTCCCGCTTCCGGCCCTATAAGGACGGCACATTCGTTGTCGAATTTGAAAACGGCGATATCGTCCGCCGGCTCGAGGAGGATTTCGCACGGTTCCGTCGTTGAATGCGGCGGACCTCCCTCCCACCCTCCGCCTCTCAGCCAGTGTTGGTGTCTCTCCGGAAATGACCGCAACTTTTGATGCCTTTGCGGCCGCCGCCTGTTCGGATGCCTTGAAGACTCCGCTGGAAATGGCACTGAATGCTGTCGCGGCGAAGTATCGGACCATCTGGTCTTCGCTGGAGAACTGCGAACGGGTGTTGGCACTGCACGATGCGAGCCATCCGCTGGAAAACCACATCGGGCTGTCCGCACTTCTGGTTCGCGAGATCGACGATTACCGGAGTGGCGTTCTGAACGACTTCATCGAAGCTACTCATGCTGCGCTTGGCGAAGGACGCGCAATCGATCTGGCCGGACTCTCCATCGCCTCCATCTTGGGAATTTGCGACAAGGCAGCAACCGTGCCCGACATCCTCGCGAGATGGGATCCCCTTGCGTTGATCAAAGCGCGGGATGAGTTGATAGGACCGAGTCTCGATGTGGCGGCTTGGATAGACGCAGTCAAACGCGCCGCTGAGGCCGTTTCCCGTCGCCCCGATGCATTCAATCCAAAGAGGATGACCATTCTTACCTACGGGCAGGAAATCATCGAAGGGATCACTGGGGGTTACCGCTTCTCGGGCAGAACCTATCAGTTTGCCGTTCATTTCTCGGCCCTCATGAATCTTGCGGAAGCGATTGCAGCAAAGAACGGGTCTGTCGCGAAAGCAATGCATCCCCTCTCTCAGCACGAATTGATTGGATTGAAGGGTCTCGACACACCTTATCGCGCTCAGGAGCTTTTCCGCTGGCATAGCGTAAGGCAGGGGCTCGTTTCGCGCTTCCGCCCCTACAAAGAAGGAGGACTTCTGGTCGAATTCACGGACGCAGAACTCGTTCGCGCTCTCGAAGCTGAACTTGGCCCGGTGATTAACGCTCGTGGACTCCCATGAAGACTCGCTACTACCCGCCTCACCCGGAATTTCCCGGCGAGGAGTCCCTTGGCTGAAATCCCATCCGCGATCGAAGCCTTCGAGGCCCTTCGAACCATCCACGCGTGGAACCACCTCGAAACGGCCTTTGTAGCGGATCCATCGAGCATATCCGCCGCCTCCCTTCGCGTATCTCAGGGCGTGGCAACCGACATCTACCTCACACGCATCGGCGATCGGCCAACCGGGCATCGCATTTGGGTCGAGGACTCCTACCGCAGGCTCGCGCTTCGCGGGTTTCGTCCGGGGGATCCGATTTCCGTCACTCCTCGCGCCGGTCGCGGACTGCTGGTCAAGGCAGTGCAGGAGCCGACTGGTCGCTCGGTTGCCCGCCGCAAGTCCGCACCTCTCCTCAGTTTGGAAGGACCGTGGGTTTCAAGTGCGATCGATGGCGACATGGTTCGTGTGCGCCTTGGTTACCGAAGCGCCGTCATCATTCCCCGTGTTTACGCCTTCCACGTGAAGCGCCACGGACTGACGGTCAGCATTGACGGCTCGCAGGTCATCGTGAACGGCCAGAACGTCACGTTGAATACGGAGCGACCGCTTCGCCTCTCGGAGCCTGTCTCCCGAGTCGCGTTCGCTGCGCAGTGGAGCAATCTGATCGTCGGAACGGAGTTTATCGCTACGCACGGGCCGGCGGAAGTGTATCTCACAGGTGCAGAGGCTTCACTTGCCTCCTCCTTCCTTCTCGATGCCGGCTACCGGCAGGAAACCCCGAACCTCTTCACCAAATAACAGCCATGCTCCCTGCAAACCGCGCTTCCATCTACGAGCTCTTCGCCGGCGGCGGCACTCTCGGCTTCGCCCTCCTCAGCGGTATGTCCCGCGAGATCGATTGCGCGATCATCGGCGGTAATGAGCTTAGCCCGCGTTACCTTTCCCGCTGGTCGGCTCTTCACCCGCAGGCATCGACCTTTGGAGGTTCGATCGGCCAATTCCACACCGCCGAGCTGTCGATGCCGGCAGAGGGCGTGCGCATCCTCGCCGCCGGCATTCCCTGCACGGGGGCTTCGCTCGCTGGGCGCGCCAAGAACCGCCTTGGACGCGCAGAGGATCATCAGGACGTCGGACACCTTTTCCTCTCTACGATGCACCATGTCCGCCGCCACCGGCCGCATGTCGTCGTTTTCGAGAACGTGCCGGCCTATCAGAAAACGATGTCCGCCCGAGCCATCCGCGACGCTCTTGCCATGAGCGGCTACACGTTCTCGGAATACGTCTTCGAGGCGAACCGCGATTTCGAGACACCGGCGCGGCGTTCCCGCTGGACTCTCGTTGCCTCCCGGATCGGTGACTTCCACTGGGCCTATGAGCCCAAGCCCTTTTCCGGGACGATCGCGGAGTTCGTTGACCCGGAGAGCGATGAGGATGCCGTTTTCACCGAGGAGCAGTGCGCGGCTCACGAAGCCTATTGCGCTCGCAAGCGCGCAGAGGGTTGCGGATGGACGCGCGTCGTTGTCGAACGTCACGATCGCACTGTCCCCACGATCGTTCGGACCTACCACAAAACCCATGCCTCCGGTCCATTTCTCCGCTGCAAAGACCGTTACCGGAAGTTCAAAGCACGCGAGATCGCCCGGCTCAATGGCTTCCCGGAATCGTTCCCGCTTCCGGAGACGGAAACCGAAGCCGTCGAAATTTGCGGTCAGGGTGTCAGCTTCCGCCCCTTTGAGAACCTTGGCCGAGCAATCGGCAAATGGCTCCGGACTGGAGAAAGCAGCAAGGCCGTTCTCCCCGATGGGCAAATGGCGCTCTTTTAGGCCGCCAGCGACCGAACGACCTCACGCAGACCGGGGAACGGGTGGCAATCCACGAGCATTTCCTGATGCGCGGTTTTCGGCGAGGAGAGGAGCCCCGCGATGTCTTGGATGCTCCAAGTGGCAAGGATTTCCTCCCACTCAGTCCGACTCCATTGCTGCCACTCCTCGGTCCGATTCTTCAACGCACGATGAGCCACATCAATCGCAACATTGGGCGCCGACAGCACGGCGTGGGCAATCTGCTTATACAGAGCCCGCTTGGCCTCATCATGCTTCCTCGCCGCTTCTCTTTTGAGCGCGTCAAGGGTCTCGAGTTCGGCATTGGTCATTGCGCTACGGAAACATTACACCACGTCATTGCCATTGTCGATTCTCCTCTATCTCTCCGGAACGCGCCGGCCGGAAGAGGTCTTTCCGGGCCCATTGCTGCTCGGCGCGTCCCCGAGCGTTTCCGCCGGCTCGATGTGTCGCACCGCAGACATTGATGCGTCGATGGCTTGCCCTGTCGATTCACGCTTATTCTTCTTCGGCTTCACAAGCTCCAGATTTTTTAGGAGCAGGGTTCGACGTTCTTCGTTGGGGGCGTATTCCTCGATGAACCGTTGTATTTCCTCCGGATCGGCGAGTCCTTTTGCGAAGGCCTCCGAGAGGAATTCTTGGTCCTTCACACGGAACGCCTCCAGCTTGTTGTAAATGAGATCCGACAAACCAAGGATCAATGCAGTGATTTCCCCTGTCTTGAATTCAGTTGCCCGGTTCTCCCAGCCCTTGGGCTGAGTCATTAACGTCCATTCGCCGACCCGCTCAATGTAAAAGCCGTTCTCAAGGTAAAACTCACTGTCCGAGCCGTAGCGCTGTATGCATTCATCGAGCGCCGCTGTTTCGTTATTGCGTGGCCACAGATCGATATCATCGGTGAGAGCAAGCCCGCGAAGATGCTCTGGCGCCGTTACGGCGAGAGAGCCGCGACCGATTACGACGAACTTATTCTCGCCCGTCAGTTCGGCCATCTGAGTGAGCGCGAAGCGAAGCTTTGCCGGGGTAATTCTGGCCATCTGAGAAACGGACCCCTAAAGGTTCCGCCCTCCCCCAGTGACCGTCAAGGCACAAGCTCGTAGGTGCGTATATCGCTTTGATGTCTTCGCATGCCTCCGCTCCGGGCTACCCATTATCGCCTTTCAGACGCCACAGCAGATCGAGAGCTGTCGGTGTTTCCATTCGACGGACGCATCCGCTCGAGGAGCTGCTTGGATGCCTTCTTCACCTCGCTTCATATCACTGCTACCGCCTCACTCTCTGGCTTGTTGGATGGATCAACGACTGCCGCCTGCCACATCACTTGAGCTTCGCCCCTCGCTTCATTGCGGCCGCTGTTGCGCTTTTGCTCTTCGCAATCTCGATGCACATGCAGGTTTACTCGTTCGCGACGGCCGCGCGCAGGTTCTTGGAGCTGAGGCGGCGCCACCGGTTCCATCCTGCCACATCCGACATTTACCAACGGATTAAGGAATGCCGGAATGCATGGCGCTCCTCACGGCACAGATTGCTATCCCCCCTCTTTGTTCTAGTGCCTGCCGTTTCAGCGATTGGTGGCGTTGGGGTTGCATTCACGTTCCTCAGCGTTGCCGTCCTCAGACTCGACGGACTCACATTCAGCAATCTGATTGTCCTTTTGATGGCCGCCGGTGTCGGCTTTTGCATCGCAACGCTTATCGCTCAGCTTGGCGCCCCATTGCTGCCACTTACCTACCGAGCGCAGGCGGACACCTCCGACGTCTGCATGCAGATGGGAACTACAGCCATCGCGATCAGGGAATGGCTCGTGGAAATGGATATCCATTGAGGATGGCGGAAGTTCGTCCGAGTCGGCTTTCCGTCCACCAACGATCCGGAAGAGGGTCCCGTGTATCTCCACACATGGACAATCGAAAGTTTCGAGTTACGGCATTTGCTCAGGATTCAAGAACTCCCGTCTTTGCCAGCGGTGGCTTCAGGAGCGAGCCCAACGCCCGCAATTTTCTTCGCCGGCAGCGCCGAAAGATTCGTTCGGGAGAACTCTCGCGCGTTGTCCTTCACCGCGGCGAATGGGGATCCAAACGCGTGCGGATCGTTGAGGACATTCGGGAGTGGTCGGAAGCCGACGACTTGACCGTTGCCCACACGGCTTTTGACAGCTTCCGTGAGCTCGTCCACGCCCCAGGTGGTTATCGGCCCAGCTTGGATGTGTCTGATCCTGACCGTCGCAAGCTTGCGGATTACTACGACAAGGAACAGGAACGGCGCTTCGAGCCTCGCCGCGTGTTCCGCTATTCGTGAAATGCAATGACCCTCCGACTTTCACGTGCCCGCGCGATATCGGATCGCGTCATTTCGGAGCTGGCTCAGTATTGCGACAAGATCGAGGTGGCCGGCTCGATTCGTAGGGAACGCCCAAATGTCCACGACATCGACATTGTTTGCCTCCCCCGGAAAGATGGCGGTCGCGAGGCAATCATCGATCGCGTTCAACAGCGGTGCCGAATTGATAAAAAGGGCTCAGAGTTGATCCGCGCGATCATGGCGGACAATGTTCAAATCGATATCTGGATTGCCCGGCACACCACGATTGAGGGCGATCTTCTTGAGCAACGAACCGTTCCGGGGAACTTCGGTTCTGTCCTGCTCTGCCGCACAGGGAGCAAGGAACATAACATCGACCTGATCAATCACGCGAAGTCTATCAACCTCACATGGCATCCGCATGACGGCGTCATGAAGAATGGTCGAGTCATCGCCAGTGAGACTGAAGATGAAATCTTTGCCGCGCTCAAATTGAAGTTCATTCCCGTTCGATATCGCGAGCCGGGAAGATTCTCGTTTTCGAAATGGATGCGGGTTGGTTCAAAAGGTTCCGCCTGACGACATCGCTCGGACAATAGACTTCTCGTGCTCCCTACAACATTACGGGACGTCCCGTTGGCATCATGCCGGAGAGTGCCTATATTGACTCATGCGGAATCAGGCTTACACCGGACATGTCCTTCATTTGGGCCAGCACTGGGCACGCCTTCGGGCCCCGACCATCGACGTGCTCCGCGCGCGCTTGAGGGAATTCGTCGCCCCGGCGAAGGATATCAATCACGTCCAAGTTGTATTCACCGCCGAGTTCCAGGAGGGCTACAAGTTCACAGTGCCCAAGGCTCTTCCCGCATCGGAATGCCTTGCACCCGGCATGCTTGAGAACCACGTGAAGAACGAGCTCCAGCGTCGGGCGCTCGTCGTCAACGTCAGCAATGAGGACATGGTGCAATTCACCGCCAGCGGTGAATACAAGCTCGCGCGAGCCGTCCTCAACAACATCCTCTTTTCGCGCCAGACGCCAGAGCCCTCGGCTTAACTCCGGGGCTCATGAGCAGGCGGATGGCCGTCCATTGTAGACGTCGGTAGTTGTCTCATACTTTCCGAACAGTTGGTCCATTGAGACTTCGCAAACACGTCTGGGATACCGATATAGGAAGAGCAGCCGATGGCCCTGTTCGCGTATCTCCATGCATCATGGAACGAGAATTTGAACTCGGAATCGTGGACGCGGAGCAACCCCAACAACAGGAACGAGGGAATGCGGACCTTTGCCAATACTTCACTCCGGAATGGGCAGCAGAATTTCTGGTCGAGACATTCTATGGGGACCTGTCTTCAAAGGACGTCGTCGTTGAGCCGACTTGTGGCCTCGGAGCATGGTTGAAGGCGCTACCGAACGACGTCCGGGCAATTGGAGTTGAGATCGATCCGGCTCTGGCGGCAAAGGCCCGGCAGAACACGGGGCGTGAGGTTCTTTGCGGCGACTTTCTTGCGATCGACCTCCCCTGCCAGCCCACCGTTTTTCTCGGAAACCCTCCCTTTGTATCGGAAATTGTTGATCGCCTGCTCGACCGTTGTCACGAGCTGCTTCCCTCCGGAGATGGCGGCCGAGCCGGTTTTATCCTCCCTGCCTATTTCGTGCAGACCGTCAGCCATGTTTCGCGGTGGCATGAGAAGTGGAGCATCGCGCAAACCATGATTCCCCGCACCCTCTGGAAGAATCTCGAGACGCCGTTGATCTTCGCGCAGTTTACGAAAGAGCGGGTCCGGAAGCTTTTCGGTTTCGCCCTCTACAAGGAGGCAGCCGAGATCGCGCAGATGCGCGAGAACTTCCGAAACTTAGCGAAGGAAGGCAGGCCGCGCGTCAGCGTGTGGATCGCACTCGTCGACGAAGCGCTTTCCGCGTGCGGTGGATCAGCGAGCCTCGACACGATTTATCGCTGCGTCTTGCCCAAGGCTCCGGACACGAATTCCTACCCGAAGGAGAAGATTCGCCAGACGCTGCAACGTGGCCGCGCCGCAGGCCGTTACTGCCAGACGGGCACCGGACAATGGGGACTCGCACTGGCCGCGTGACCTGGATCGCTCTCTCAATCAATTTTTCACGCCGGGCTGGGCGGCCGAGGCCATATTCGAGGAGTTTTTCTCGGATTGCAGCGCAGACACGGTGTTCTGCGAACCCTCATGCGGTCTTGGAGCGTTTCTCAACGCGATTCCGCCGGGATTCCAAGCCTTCGGTGTAGAAATCGACGCGCCTTGCACGCTATGCCGAATCCGAAACCCAGCGCCCGATTGTCGTCGGCGATTTCCGGACTGTCGACCTACCAACAACGCCCACCGCATTGATCGGCAACCCCCCATTCTCGCGAGACGTCGTGGACGGCTTTATTACAAGGGCCGCGATGATCTTGCCTGAGGGCGGGCGCGTTGGATTCGTTGTGCCAGCGCACCTCTTTTCGTTTGCCACAACGGTCGAAAAGTGGCGGCGCGTCTGGTCGGTCGCAATGCTGGTAGATATGTCCATCTTGGAACCGGGCGCTGGGCTTTGGCGGATCAGCCGGCTTTCATGCTCGAATCGCAATGAACGACTCATCGTTGCGTATCTCGTCATTATATGAGCGCACTTAATCCGGCCCAGGCGGCAGCTGCCGCTTCACGTGATCCTCGCGTCATCGTTCTAGCCGGTGCGGGAACCGGAAAAACGAAGACCGGGACTCATTGGGCCGCTTCACAGATTGCCGAGGGAGTCCCAAGGCACCAGATCGTGATGATTACGTTCACGCGCAAGGCGGCCGAGGAGATGCGGCGCCGCGTGCATGAATTGTCCCCCTGTCCTCCCGGAAAGCCGGACCTCTTTGCGGGCACCTATCACTCGTTTTGCAGCCGCTTGCTTCGGATCGACGCGAAAGGTTTCGGACTAGAGTCAGCATCGTTTTCCGCGCTCGACGAAGACGACCAAAAGTCGCTCATGCGTTTCGTGTTTAAGTCTCTGGGTGATGTTCCCGGCGATTACTCCCCGGCGAAAGCGTTGGCCCTTCGCTCCTATCTGATCAACACGCAGCAGAGCATCCCGGCTTACCTCGAAAAGCACTACGACGCAGACCTCTCCAGCTACCTGAATGATGCGTTGAAGAAATATGATCGGCTGAAGGCCAGGTCGAACGCGCTCGATTACGACGATCTTTTGTTGCGTGTTTTGAAGCGACTGGAAATCGATCAGGAGTTCGCAGAGTTCATGCGCCGGCGCTACTCGCGCGTCCTTGTTGACGAGTTTCAGGACAACAATCCGCTCAACTACGCCATCCTTCGTGCTTGGAATCCGCCATGTCTGATGGTTGTCGGCGACCAGCAGCAAGCGATCTACCGCTTCCGGGGCAGCGACCCGACCCTGATCAAGAAGTTCCGCACGGAGAACCCGAACGTGCGCGTCTTGAAACTCGAGGATAACTACCGTTCCGGCACGCCTGTTCTGAGGCTCGCAAACGACGTTGTCCGGACGGCCGACATTGCACTCTCATTGAAAGCGGCACTTGAACGCGAAAGTCAGGTTACCGCGGTAAAGTTCTTCACAGATTACATGATGGCGGGGTTTGTCGCTCGGGACGTGGCCGCCAAGATTGAAGAGGGTCATCCGCCTGCGGAGATCGCCGTCCTCTCGCGGAGCTCCCAGTCTCTTCGCAACCTCGAGTTCGAGCTGAAGAAGGCCGGCATCGCATACCGTAAATATGGCGGCACTGCGATTTCGGACGCAGCGGAGGTTAAGGATTTCCTTTCGGTTCTACGCTTCGCCGCCAACCCGAAAGACAAATCCGCCGCCATGCGCGCTATGTGTTTGCTCCCAGGTGTTGGCAAGGCATCGGCGGAAAGGGCCGTCCGGATGGATGAATCAGACGGATTCCTCGACGATATTTGCCTGCCGGCCAAGGCTAAGGAGCTTGGGGACTGGGTGAGGACGGTTCAGGAAAGCCTGACATTGAAGGACATGGGCACCAACTTGCTTGCGAAGTTGGAACCGGTTCTGGCCACGCACTACAAATCCAACACCTCCCGCCCGTTCGAGGAACGCATGGAGAACTTGAGCGCACTCGTGGAGTTCATGGCCGAGCAGAACGGAACCCTCGCAGAATTTCTCGAAATTTTTGTCCTCGAGAAAGGTGAGGAGCGAGCACACCCGAGCGATGCCATTGTTCTATCGACGATTCATTCCGCAAAGGGCCTCGAATGGGACACGGTTTACCTTTACGCGTGCGACGATGGGTCCATGCCACATCCACGTGCTTACACCGATGCGGATTTCGCGGAAGAGCGACGGTTGATGTATGTCGCCGTTACTCGCGCACGCTCTACGTTGATGCTTTGTGCATCGGCGGATGATGACACTTTCACCCCGTCGCGGCTTCTTCCTGAGCTCGATTGGATACCGTCCTTTCACTTGATGCCTCGAAAGGATCCTGTTCGAGCAGCTTGAGAGCCTGACGCCCCGCTCTTCTGCGGACGGTTCCTGTATCTCCCTGCATGAGCTGCGATTACCTCAACCGTTTGACATACGTTTCGGAGAACGACGAGCTGGTCCTGAAAGGCGTTGCACTGGCCAACAACGTCGATTCACCGAAGACATGGCGGGCGATAAAGAATGCCCCCTTGAAGCGCCTTGCCAGCATCCCGATGCCGGCGGACGCCACCCAGATCCGTGATTGGTTGGAATACTTCGCGAGGGGTTTTGACGGCGGCTCTCTGCGTCGCGACCGGAAGTGGATTACAGGCGAAGAGGCCTATCGTTGGCTGTCGAATATCCTCAAGCGCGATGTCGGCATTGATGCTCTGCCTCCCCGCAAACACCGCCTCCTTTACGGCGGCATTCGCGACCGCATTCTCGGCGGCCAAGAGCGCGTTTTCATTCCGCCGATTTCAAAAGGCGCGCGGATATCTTTTGAGGACGGGATGCAACTCGCAAAGCGCGGTGTTTCGCTTTCGGTTCGCTGCATTTTCGCCGCTAGTGACTCCCAAGGATGGCCAGGCCGCATTGGTCGTTGTGACGAGTCCAATGACTCATATTTCGTTCTGGCTCACCGCAAGCGCTGTCGTGGCTATTGTGTCACCCGCCACGGTGGCCCCGTGGTTCTCGCGGCAGAGAATTTCAAAGGTCTCCAGATCCCCGCTCGTGAGGAGATTCCCATGCTGGATGGAAAGATGACGAACCTCTCGGACTTCACCTCCGATGTCTATGCCCTTGTCACTGAAGATAGAGCCTATCTCGCAGGAAATCGGGCAGGTATGAGTTGCCATCCCTTCGAGGGCTTGCAACGCGGCTCCCTTTTCGGGTTCTACCACCCGATCCTATTCACTCGTGAGAATGCGATTGCCGCGGAAGAACGCCTGCAACGCGAGTATCCGGAGGCGGATTGGAAAGCCATCGATGGCGTCACATTTGCAGCCAAGGTCGCCTCGCTCCTACTCCAAGCAGCCTGATTCACTTCGCACCCAATGTCTGGAGCGACGTTGATTCCAAGATCATGCTTCAACGCTCTCGAAGAGCGGCGCGCGGTCTCGATTCCTCCGATCGAGCCGGGGACCATCCTTTCATGGGACATCGTTCGCGACCTCGCAAACACGTCTGGGATACCGATATAGGAAGAGCAGCCGATGGCCCTGTTCGCGTATCTCCATGCATCATGGAACGAGAATTTGAACTCGGAATCGTGGACGCGGAGCAACCCCAACAACAGGAACGAGGGAATGCGGACCTTTGCCAATCAACCGAAGCGCCCGGCGGCGTGACAGAAGACCCCGACGCGCGCTTTCAGCCGGGGAATACCATTCCGCGCGAAGAGGCCCCAATCACGCAGCCCACGAGTGATGCCGAACTCGACCGGATGCGGCGGGAGTTGGAGAGTGACGCGGTTCTCTATTCTGCTATGGATGGGCTCATGCCCGAAGACAATCGGGCCGCTCAACCTCAGCCAGGGCAGCCTTCGCCGAGCGGCCGTGTGGCGGAGGTGTATATCGGAAGGGACCGGCTGGGCAGGCGGATCGAATACGACAGGCCGGAAATCTATCGGCAAAATCACGACCGTCTCAATGCGGCTCGCAGGAGTATTTCGGTGGAGGAAGGGCAGGCCTATGCCGCGCAGAAGCGACTGGAGCGGGAAACCGATCCTCAGAAACGGAAGCGCAGTGAATCGCAGTTGAAACAGGCGAAAGCCCGAGTGGCCGAGTTGCAGGAGACGATAGACCGCCTCACCCCAGAGTATTCAACGCCCTATCGCTCGCGTGTCATTTACGATCGATCGATGGAGGTGCCGCCAACTAAATCGGCAGAAAAACCGGCCAGCAATCGGGATGATATTCGGCAATGGAGTGGATACCTGCGTGCTCATGGGATCACCATCCGGCGCAGTGAATCTGCATCCACCAACTCCGTTTATTACGACTTGATCGATGATCGAAGCGGAGAGCGTCTGTGGCAAATCCGATACTCAGATCATCCGAAGCCCGGATCGAGGGGTGGTTTCTTTGCAGACCTGGGACAGACGCACCTCAATTCGCAATCCAAGGCTCGCCGGGCGCAACTTGTGGAGAAATCGATCGAGGCCGCCAAAGAAAAAGCCCAATCCGCTGCGTCTTCCACGTCTTCGGGAGCCTCGAACGAAAAGGGCGTGGCGGTAATTGACCGAGAGCAGGCTAACACGACAGCCCCCGAAGTCAACCCTGAATCGCAGCCGAGCGGCCGGGAGGCGGAGGTCAAAATCCAAAGCGTTGATCCCGCTGAACTGTCCTTCAAAGAGAAGGATCAGGAGCGCGGAAAGGTCGAACGGTTGAAGGAGGCATATGGGGACGATCCATCTTCTATCGATTGGAGCGAGCAGCCAAAACCCATTGCCTCTGGGCAGCAGTCCTATCAAGGTGCCAGAGCACGAGATATTTCCGATTATCTTGAAAACCCTAATTCGCCGAGCGGCCGTGAGGCGGAGGACATTCGTAATGCCGCGCGTTACGAGGAGCTCAGTCGCGAAATCAAGGAAATTGAACGCTGGATATCTGAGCATGGCGGATACGCCAACGCGACATGGACGCCGGAGCATCAACGCTTAAACGATCGCAGGGGTGATCTACAGATCGAGCAAGCGCGCCTCGAAGAATCGTGGTGGGCGGTTCAGATTCCAGGTTACCGCGATCTTCGCGCGACCATTCCTGACGCCCTTCAGCGCATCGGAAAGGACATTCGCAGCCATATCATCTATCGCGGCGAAGACCAAGTTCCCGAAATTACCTCGTTGAAAATTAAGGAATGGGATTCTTCGAATGTCTCCGAAAGCCAATATCCATTCGTTGACGCGACACTTGCGAACGGTGGGCGCGCGTCGATTAAAATTCGGATTTCAGATCATGATCAGGTCTCACAATTCGCGCCGCGTTACTACGACATCGACATTCGGACGACACGGAAGAAAGGCGAGCGAAAGGCGAGTTTTGAAAAGCGTGTTCTGGAAGAGGCTCGTCCGCAGATCGAGGAGAAGATTGCGGAAATTTGGGAGCAACAAGCTGCAATCATTCATGACTTGACTCGGATTCAAGGCAAAGCATTATCGCGCGATGAGCTGGGCCAAGAATCGAGCGGCAGGAATGTGCGGGCGTTGCGGGAAGAACAAGCCGGAGCGCGGGAAGACGAAATGCGAGGAGTGCGCGGCGGAGACTCGCGAGCATTGGAAGGCGTGGGCCAAAGCGCATCCGAAGAAAGCACAGGCCAATCGCAACAGGTATTTCAAAACCGAGGCCGGGAAGAAATTTCTCGAGCGCGACAAAGAGGCGAGGAATCGCCGTCGTCGCAAGCGTCGCGCTACAATCAAGGTGGACCCGGATTTGATGGCCAAGGAAGCCCTTCGGATCGAGCAGGAGGAGCAGAGGATTACGGAGGAAATCGATCAACGACACGCTCCGGATCGGGACGATACAGTCCCTCTGCATTTGAATCTTCCGGCGAAGTAAACCCTGAATCAGCGAGCGGCCGTGAGGCGGAGGAGTTTGCAGAGGCCGCGGAGCGCTTGAAGTCCGAAGGCAAATGGCAAATTTCCGAGAATTATTATGACGATTATTTAGAGGACTTTCGCACGGCAACTGTTTACGGACGCGAAGCGGACGAACTGATTCAAAAGGCTGACGAGCGCTTGGCAAAGATGAACCCGGCAGATGTTGGGCTCTGGTATGCCATGTGGGAAAATGGAGTGAGAAGTCAAGTCGCCAGGCAGTTCAAGCAGATGCTTCAGCGCGAAGTATTGAGGCTGGCGGATGAGCGCGGGTGGAATTACGGCGAGCGCTTCGACCCAAATGGCCCGCCGAACTTCAAATCCGTCTTGTATATCGATACGCCGTTTGGACAGGTAAGTTTTCACCAGAGAACCGCGGCCAGAGGGGTCTCTTTCGACCGAGGAACGCAGATCCCGCTTAAGAGCATCCCCGCAGCGGCGGCCATCATTGATGAGTTTTCTGCTCTTAAGCAAAAATACAGAAGATTTTACAAGGGCGCGTCCCTGCGTGCTTGGTCTCAAGATCGAACGAAGGCGCAAGAACTGCGGGAGCAGGAGGGGCAGCAGTATTATGCTGAGAGAGCGCATCTCCACAAGAAAGCCGAAAAGGTAGTGGAGGCCGTGAATGCGGAATATGGGTCCGCGATTCGCGTTAATGACCTGGAACTGGCGGCATCCAATGATGGATATGAAATTACCGTGCCGAGCCGGCTGTATAAAGGCGCGTGGAGCGGGAATCCAGGAGAGTCGGGACGAGTTCTTGTCCGTTTATTCGAGCGTGAGAAGCGTGAGAACGAAAACACCGCCTCGGTTTCCCAAGGCGGTGAATCGAACCGAATGTTCGACGGCTCTCCCGAGGGAGCCCAGCCAATGCCGGAAGCTGGGTGGTCGTTGGCCCGTGGCCAGGATCAGCAAAGCAATTTGGGTGAAAATGTCAACCCTGAATCCGTGAGCGGCCGTGTGGCGGAGCGGAAAAGCTCCTGAGCGCGATAAGCCTCGAAAGCGGCGGGATCGGGCGAGCGCGGTGGCCTTCGTGGCTCGGGTCCGGCTATGCGCTGGCACAGTCTGTTGGATGGCGCAAACTAAGTGTTCCGGTGGCGGACATTAAAGATTTCCTGAACGTCTCACTCGCAAACCAGGTGCAATTCTGGTAACGCCGAATGCCGATGGTGCCCGTGCTGATTCCCGTGATCCGTTTCTCGACCGCCGCTGCGGCAATGGCCAACGCCAACATTGCCCGCGACGCGGGGTGTGACGGTG
Source organism: uncultured Spartobacteria bacterium (assembly GCA_937901895.1). Lineage (GTDB taxonomy): Bacteria > Verrucomicrobiota > Verrucomicrobiia > Chthoniobacterales > JAATET01 > JAATET01. The sequence goes on from CALGTD010000040.1 coordinate 15,297, forward strand.
TTTTTTTGGTCCATCCTGAGGGCGAGGATGGGCTTTTGATACCGGTAACGCGCCATATCAAAGAGGAGTGGCCGGCTGGTATGGTTGGCATTCACTTCAAGAATACGCCGGCGATGGCTGCCCTCGATCTGTCGCTTGGCAACGGTCTGGATATGACCTGGACCGACAACATTTCCCAAAGCAATAGCTCGGAGGCCTCCCGCGTTGCTTCTGTTTTGGGCAAACTCACCTCCCATCTCTTTTTCGACTCAATCGATCCGAGCGGGTTTCATCAAAAGCCTCCAGACCCGTTCGAGGCAGCGACCAAAACAAGGCGGCACCGCATGATTCCTGCGACCCGCTTTTCTCCGGAAGACGAGACCGAAGAGATTCGCAAACTTGCCATCCTTCGCTCGGCTGTCGGCAACGCCGCGCTCGCGGTCGCCAGCGGCATCACCGTTGAGAATGTTCACGCGCTCACCCCATACGCCTCGCATCTCCTTTTTGCGTCGGGAGCGAGCGACACCTTTTTCACTTTGGACCCTGAATTGACTCGCGCAATGGTTACGCAAGCCAAGAAAGCCTGGACCGAAACCGGTCCGGCATGGGCGAGTCTCTGACGAAAACCGTTAAGAATGGCATCCCTTCGCCTGATCGGCTTTTTCAAGAGTCGCCCGGACCTCGTGCCTGGATTTCTCATACCGCTTTTTCTCGGTCCCGACAGCGAGCTTTGCGTCGTCAAAGCCGACGAGAACGATTGCGTCAGCGAATTCGTTCACGTTCGAAATGCGTCGCTGCTGAACGTCAGTCATGATCTGACGAACAACATTTATCTGGATGTCAAAGAGCCCGCCCTTCACGCATTTCGTTTCGCTGATGGGACCGTAAAGGTTCTGCCGCGCGAGGATTTGAAAGCCGCCCTACGGGCAAATTACGTCCCTTCCCCCGAGCAACCGATACTCGAAGCAGATGTCCATCGATTCCTCGGCGATCGGGCTTCCATGATCAAGGCCCTTCGCCGTGTCGTTGAATTGGAGAGGGCGGAGTCCGGCGACCACGCCGCAGATCGGTGCCGCCGCATGCTCGCGCAGCAATACGAGGCCCCTGAGCTCGCATAAGAGACAAGGCCCGCCAAGACGTCGGCGGGGTTCATATCTCGGCTTCGATAGCGTCGGATCCCGACGTCAGCGTTTTCGAGTCCCATGAATCCCAAAACTGCACGACAACTTCTCACGAGCCGGTCGAACAGGCTTGCCGGCGAAGTCCTTGCCGCCCTCAAACGTGGCGAGCCCACTGCTTTCATCCGCATCCTCCTAAAGGCGGGAGCCTCTGACACTTTCCTACTCCGTGACGATCGACGACAACGCTCCCAGCTTAAAGCGGTTCACCTTCTCGACGAACTGCTCAGCGGAGAAAGCCTGAAGCACCTGACGAGCGAACAACGCCTGGCATATTTCGGGGTCCTGCTCGACCACGGCTTTCCCCAGGGAGATTCAGGATGGCGGCGCAACCTCTTTGCGCGTGTTTACTCCCAAGCGGTGCGTGATCTTCAAAGTGATGCGGTTGCTTTTGCGGAGGTCCTTTCAAAGTCAGGCCGATACCCCATCGCTGTCTGGGCGCACCGTCATGCCGATTGGGCGAGGTCCGAGGACACATTGAACGCCGCCATCAGCCTTGGCTTGGATCCCACCTTCCCCGGTTTGCTGGAGACCGCGACGTCTGCGATGGAGAGTGAACCTGACCCGGCATCTCGCGCGGCTCGCGCCGATGTCATTACTCGGATCGCCGGCGGCTCCGCGACTCCCGCAATTGCCGCCGCTTTTCCTGGCTAGGGAGTTTCTTTTCGGAGCGAACGCTTAATTCTTGTCAGGGGCGTTGTCGCTTTGTTCCGATTCGTGCCCGTCTTCGTGGTGTTCGTGATGGATGGGAGCCTCGTGGTGCAAGGCCCCCTCGACCATCGCGAGCACCGCGTTGACCTGTGCCTGATTGGCAGGGCCTTCCGGTAGCAGCAACTTGATTGCAGGCTGCTTGTCCTCCGGAATCTTCGCCCAGCCTGCTTCGCCAATCTCAATCGTAAACGCATTGTCTCCGATGCGCGTGATCCGAAGGTCCGCATCTTCGTTGGAGCCCACGACAAACTCATGAGCTTCGTGCATGTGGCCTGCCTCGGCATGCCACGGATCCACCGGAACGTCTGAGGCGGTGGCGGCATCTTTGCATCCACCCAGGGCAGTCAGACCTACGGCAAAGAAAATGCAGGAAAGGGGTTTGAGTTCCATGGAGCAGGATAGGAACCCAACTCCCGAGCAACAATCCCCCCGGCCATCAAAAACCGCACCTCGGTATCTCCGTGCGTGAAAACAATATTCGCATTCATCACACTCGCCGGCGTCGCACTCGCTTGCACCGCCTGCACCACTGTCGACACAGTCAATGGCCCCCGCACGGTGTTGACTCCCGAGGGCCGTGAGGCCATTCGTGGCGTCACAAACATCGGCGTGTCCACGTTGACCGGCTACCTCTACAACGGTAAATCCGGTGCGCAGAGCGCAGCGATCGGCTCACTTGCCGGCAATGCCTCGAGCGTGCTGCTTGGCGCCGTCCTGCCGGCGGCAAACTCCGGTGGATACCAGCCCAGCTACCCGCCGAGTTCTTACCG
>CALGTD010000041.1 GCA_937901895.1 uncultured Spartobacteria bacterium
CCGCTGCTGCTCGTGGGAGGCGCCACCGGTCTCATCGGCGACCCCAAGATGTCTGGCGAGCGCACGCTCAACCCGGTGGACGTTGTCCACGGATGGGTGGAGCGCATTCGCGCGCAGATCGAGCCGCACCTGTCCTTTGAAGGCGACAACGCCGCGCGCATGGCCACCGGCCTCGGCGCGGACGTGACGATTCTCGAGGTCGATCTCGAGCGGATGCGCTTCCTCGACATCACAATGCACACCGCGCACACGCTCTATTCCAGCGAGGCCAGTCTCGCCGAGCTCCTGCCGTCAGTGGATCTGCTCGTCGGCGCAGTGCTCGTCCCCGGTGCGAAAGCGCCCAAGCTCATCAACCGCGAGATGCTGCGCACGATGAAGCCGGGATCCGTGCTCGTGGATATTGCGATCGATCAGGGCGGCTGCGTGGAGACCTCACGCCCCACGACGCACCAGAATCCAACGTTCATCGAGGAAGGCGTGATGCACTACTGCGTCGCAAACATGCCTGGCGCCTACGCCAGAACGGCCACGCAGGCACTCACGAACGTCACCTATCGCTACATCGAAGCCCTGGCCGATCTCGGCGTCGCCGAGGCGTGCAAACGTCAGCCCGGCCTTGCGCACGGCATCAATGTCCAGGCGGGCCGCCTCACGATCCAGCCGGTCGCCGAGGCCTTCGGCATCGAGTATTCCCCCGCCCAGATCGACTGACCCTGATCGCGCCGCGGCCATCCGCCGCCAAACCGTTAAATCCCGGAGACGAGGGCTGGCAGCCCCTCCGCACCAATGCTACATAGTCCTTTCCCTTGATGACGACGGACCTGCAAGCACTCGTTCACGACATCGGGCGCCGCGCGCGCTCGGCTTCCCGCGTGCTCTCGACCCTGCCCTCCGCAACGAAGGATGAAATCCTCCGAGCAATGGCCGACGAGATTCTCGCGCGGGAGGAAACCATTCTCGCGGCAAATGCCCTCGATGTCGAAAAGGCGGAACAAAACGCCCTGCCTGCAGCATCGATCGACCGTCTCCGCCTGACTTCCGCCCGTCTTCGCGCAATGGCGGAGGGCGTCCGCCAGGTCGCCGCTCTGCCGGATCCCGTCGGAGAAATTCTCGACGAATGGACGCGCCCGAACGGCATCCACATCTCGAAGGTCCGCAAGCCGATCGGCGTCATCGGCATCATCTACGAGTCGCGACCCAACGTCACCAGCGACGCGGCGGTCCTTTGCATCAAGACCGGCAACGCCGTCATCCTGCGCGGCGGTTCCGAGAGCCTGCAGTCGAACCTCGCCATCGCCGAAGCGCTCCAGGCCGGCGGCGCGAAAGCCTCCCTGCCGGAAAACGCGATCCAGCTGATTCCCGTCACCGACCGCGAAGCCGTGAAATGGATGGCCCGGGCCGACGCCTTCATCGACGTGCTGGTTCCCCGCGGCGGCAAATCGCTCATCGAGGCCGTCGTCAGCGAAGCCCGGATGCCCGTGATCAAACACTACGACGGCATCTGCCACATCTATGTCGACGCCGAAGCCAACGTGAAAATGGCCGCGGAAATTCTGGTCGATGCCAAATGCCGGCGTCCCGGTGTGTGCAACGCCGCGGAGTGCGTTGTTGTTCATCACGCGATCGCGGAAAAATTTTTCGCAGCAGCCGCTCCAATGCTCGCGGAACACGGCGTCGAACTTCGCGCCGACGAGCGCAGTTTTTCTCAACTCTCCGCCCTCGCGTATCCGCAACTGCGCCGGGCGGAACCCGAAGATTTCCGCACCGAACATCTCGCCCTGATCCTCGGCGTGAAGACTGCCGACAGCCTTGACGACGCGATTGCACACATCGAGACGAACGGCTCGCACCACAGCGACGCCATTGTCACCACCGACGAGGCCGCGGCGGAGAAATTCCTCAACGAGGTCGATTCCGCCACCGTGTATTGGAACGCCTCCACGCGATTCACCGACGGTGGCGAGTTTGGATTCGGCGCGGAGATCGGCATCAGCACCGACAAGCTTCACGCCCGTGGTCCGATGGCGCTACCCGAACTGACCACGTATCGCTATTTGATCCGCGGCAACGGCCAGACACGGGGATGAACACGGCCCGCCAGGTTTTCTACGAGGGAAACGTCCAGGGCGTCGGATTCCGTTACACGGTGAAGACGATCGCCCGCGGCTTCGACGTCGTCGGCTGGGTGCGCAATCTTCCCGACGGCCGCGTGGAGCTGCAGGCCGGTGGCGATGCGGAGGAACTCGACGCTTTTCTCGAGGCAATCCGGGAGAGCTCCCTGGCGGGACACATTCGCAACGAGACGATGTCCGTGATTCCTCCACTGACCGGGGTGCGCGGATTTACAATCATCGGATAACGCCGAACGCTCCCGCGGCTTGCGCCTTGCGGCGAAATGGCGTTATGTCCCGCGTTCGGTGAACCGCCCCCACGTCGCCCTCCTCATCGAGACCTCCACCAACTATGGCCGCGAGATCATCGCCGGCATCGCCGCGCATCTTCGCACCCATGGCGAGTGGACAATCTTCCTCGACCAGCGCGAGGAACGCTCGCCCGTGCCGGAGTGGCTCACGAAGTGGGACGGCGACGGCGTCATCTGCCGGTGGACGACGCCCGATCTGGCGAAGGTGCTGCGCAAGCTGCGACAGCCGGTCGTCGACCTCAACGACCGCTACGGCTATCTCGGATTTCCTCGGGTGGGCTCCGACATGGTCGAGATCGGTCGGATGGCTGCGACCCATCTTCTGGAACGCGGATTCTCGAACATCGCGTTCTGCGGGTTTCGCGAAATGCGCTGGTCGGACCTCCGACGGCAGGGCGTCGAAAGTGCGGTCGAAGGTCGCGGGCGGTTTTGCGGGTCGTTCGACTCGGATATCAACGCCGCCCGAACCAGTCACTGGGAAGAGGAGCGGGAGCGCATCGCGACATGGGTGAAGGCGCTTCCGCGCCCGGTCGGCATCGTCGCCTGCAACGACGTGCGCGGAAACCACATCCTCCAGGCCTGCATCGGCCTCGATCTCGTCGTGCCCGAGGAAGTCGCAGTTGTCGGCGTGGATAATGCCGAGCTCTACTGCGAGATCAGCTCGCCCCCGCTTTCCAGTGTGCGGCCAAACTCGAAGCGCGTGGGTGCCGAGGCCGCCGCGCTGCTCAACCGGCTGATGACGGGGCAATCCGCCGAGGTCGAGGAATTGCTCATCCCGCCGGCCGAGGTGGTCACGCGGCGATCGTCGGACGTGCTTGCGATCCCGGACCGGCTCGTCGCACGGGCGGTCGAACTCATCCGGAAGCGCGCGTGCGAGGGGCTCCGGGTGGAGGATCTCGTATCCACACTGGCAACGCAGCGGCCGCTTCTCGAGCGGGGATTTCGCAAGCACCTCCACCGCACGCCACACGAGGAGATTCGCCGTGTGCGCCTCGAGCGCGTAAAGCAGCTCCTTCTGGAAACCGACTGGACGCTCGAGCGCATCGCCGAGGCCACCGGTTTCGAGCATCCGGAATATCTCACCGTCCAGTTCAAGCGCATCATCGGGGAGACTCCCTCCCGCTGGCGGACTGCCTCGAGCGTGCCCGGGTAATTGCAGGCAGGCGCACTCGGGTTTTCGCGCGAAACACCATTCTCAATCCTTTTCCCGATCGCATGGGCGGTGCGGCAGATGGCTTCATTCTGCGCGCAATCGTTCGCCCCCGTGGTTCGCACCTATCGCCGGTGGCTCGTCGCGTCTCGCGCTGATTCCCAGCCTTCCGGTCGATTTTCCGTGTTCATGACACCAGGTAAGAAAACTCAATTTTTCCGCGAGCGATCTCATGGAGCGTTGTCGCCGTGAGTCCTACGTTGCGCGAGTCTCGATTCCCGGGACGTTCTCCCTTTGAGCCCGTGAAAATCTCCGTTCTCCCGCTGCTTCTCCTTCCGTCCCTGGCTGCCGGACTGACCCTCGACTTCACTCACCAGGGCAATGCCGATCCCGATGGCGTGACCGGGCCTAACGATCTTGGCACGACCACAACGACCAAAGCGGGCATCCCCGACGGTCGCGGCGGAACGATCACGGTCACCGTTGTGTCCAGCGGCGGGACAATCAACGCTGCCAACATTGGACTCGGAGTCTCCGGCGGGGCCGGCGGCGGACGACTCGACAGCGAGCAATCCCTTGCGATCTCCTTCGATCGTGACGTCCTCGTCACGGGCTACACGCTTGATGAGTTCGGCGGCTCCGACAACTCCACCTACGCCACGCCCGCGAAAGGCCCGCGCACCGAAACGGTCGCGAATCCCAAGGGCCTCGCCCTGCCTCTCGTCGCCGGGGAAAGCCTCGTGATTTCAACAACGGCCGGCGACGGAGTGCGCCTTGCGAGCGTATCCGTCGATCCGGCAACGGTTCTCTTCCGGGACAATTTCAACCGTCTCACCCAGCCGAACAACAACATCAGCGCCGATGCCGGCGGGATGGCGGGAAGCCTCGCACCCCTGTCCTATTTCGAAGGGAAGGACGTCGCGGTGGGTTTGACGAACGTTCGAAACAACCGTCTCAACCTCGCCGACGGAGCAAACAGCTCACAGATCCACATCGTGCACAACTTTGTGGACGAGCCGATCGTCGACGCGGGCGGATTCGCCGTGACCTTCGATGTGGCCAGCAACAACGGGGCGGACGATGACGTGAACCGCTTCGTGGGCTTCGGCGTCGGATTGAGCGAAGCCGAGCTTGCAAACTACGGTGGCGATTTCAACTCAACCGCAGCCACTCCTGGAATCCGCGGTTCAGGCACGGTTGGAACGGGCATCGCCGATTGGGCGGTGGCCCTCACGCGCAACGGTGTCAACGGCGAGGAAACCACCCTTCAGGTGCGAATCTACCGGAACGGTTTCCTCGCGCGCACCTACACGACGTTCGACAGCGGCGCTCCGATCCGGATCGGCAACCGCGGACAGTTTTGCGTGAGGTTCGCATGCACCGGAACGGCGGCGGGAACCAAGGTGGTTCCGATTCTGGAATGGGGCGATCAGACGGTCGGTGCGAGGGACGACAACTCCTTCACCTGGCAGGACAGCGATGCAAACTACATCGGCATCTTTGCCCGCCAGTCGGGTGCGGGCTGGAGCGTTGAAGACCTCTCCGTGAGCGCCCTGACGCCGGACGTTACGACCGAGGCGGTCGATGACGCGTTCGAAGTCGCACAGGACTCGTCCGCCAGCGTTCTCGATGTGCTCGCCAATGACATCGGATTTCGTTCCGGTTTCGAAATCACCACCGACCCCGCCCACGGCACGGCCGTCATCAACGACAGCAAGGTCGAATACACACCGGCACCCGGCTTCTCCGGCGTCGACACGTTCGTTTACCGGATCGAGAATGGCTCCACCGCCACGGTCACCGTTCACGTCCTGCCCCCGGCACGGGATGATTTCTACCAGGTCCTGCGCGGAAGCACGGCAAACCCGCTGTCGGTCCGGGCAAACGATCTCACCGCCGCTCCGTTTACGGGTGTCAGCGACCCACCGCATGGCACGGCGGTCATCGTTGGCGACGTGATCGAATATACGCCCGATCCGGATTACATCGGTTCCGACAGCTTCACCTACACGCTCGCGGGAGGACTCGCGGCCACGGTCGCGGTCGACGTGCGCCGGTATCCAAACTTCCTCGTGATCTACACCGACGACCAGGGCTGGACGTCGCTGGAGATCCCGATGGACAAGGACAATCCCGATTCGAAGAGCGACTTCCACATCACGCCAAACATCAGACGCCTGGCCGGCGAGGGGATGCGGTTCTCCCGGGGATACTCGCCCGCTCCGAACTGCTCTCCGAGCCGCTACGCAATGCTCACGGGCAAGAGCTGCGTGCGCCTTGGATTCACGGACATCGTCGGCCGCAACGTGAACCCAACGCCAAACACCAATTACCCGCTCGTCTCTCCCGGCAAGAAGGTCGATGCCATTCAGGCCGCCGAGGTAACAACGCCCGAGCTTCTGAAGACGATCAGCGGCGCGGGCTACGCCACCGCGCACTTCGGCAAATGGCACATCGGCGGCGGTGGCCCTGCAAACCACGGGTTCGACGTGAGCGACGGTGCGACCGGCAACAACGAGGGCAGCACCGGGCCCGCGAACACCGCGGTGGACGACCCCAAGCGGGCCTACTCCATCACCATTCGCGCGATGGACTGGATGGAAGACAAGGTTTCCACGCCGTTCTATCTTCAGGTCAGTCACTACGCGGTCCACTCGGCGGTTCAATTCTCCGCACAGTCGCTTGCGCTCTTCGACGGCCGCCCCGCCGGATCCAAGCATTTCCGGGTCAATTACGCGGCAATGCTCGCCGACCTCGATATCAACGTTGGCCGACTGCTCGAAAAGCTCGACGAACTCGGCCTCCGCCACAGCACCTACGTCATCTACCAGGCCGACAATGGCGCGCCGCAGGATCTCTCCAGCAATGCCCCGCTGCGCGGGTTCAAGCCCGAGGTTTGGGAGGGCGGCATTCGCGTGCCAACGATCATGCGCGGTCCCGGCATCGCCGCAGACAGCCAGATGGACACGCCAATCAGCGGCATTGATTTCCTGCCCACCATCTGGGACTGGGCCGGTCAGCCGGCGGCAACCCTGCCTCCAAACATCGACGGCGGCAGTCTCGTCTCCGCAATTCGGGCGGCGTCAAATGGAATCCGGAAGCCATCCGTCAAGCGTCCCTCCCCACTCGTGGCCTACGCGCCGCACTATGTGCAGGACGGCTTGAAGGATCAACGCCCCTGCGCCGTCCTGATCGACGGGAACTACAAGCTCACCGTTCCGTTCGAGGAGGGACGAATCGTCCTCTACAACCTCGATGAAAACATCGAGGAGGACGTCGATGTGGCTGATGTTGCCGTCGGGAAACGGTGGCAGCTCTGGGTCCGTCTCCGCGATTACATGAAGGCGGTTGGCGCACTCTACGCCCTGCCTGATCCGGACAACTACGGACCGGCGGATGGCATCAATGACGGCGACGCCGACAACGACGGCATTCCCGATGCGTGGGAAATGCGGGAAATGCTCAGCATTGGATCCGACGGCACCGCGGACACCGATGGAGACGGCGTTTCCGACAATCAGGAGCGTCTGAACGGCACGGATCCTCTCGTTCCGGGTTCGCTTTCGATCGATCCCTCGTTTGGCGACGACGGAACGGTCACGCTTTCGTGGAACAGCACGCCCGGCCTCTATCGCATCGAGACGTCGGACGATTTGAAAAACTGGTTCCTTGTCGAGATTGTCACCGCGAATGCGCGCAACGGCTCGTCGACCTTCACCGTCGATCCCGGCGTCGCGCGGCAGTTTTTCCGGGTCAGCCGCGAGCCCTGACAGCCAACCCCGGTGCATCCGGGGAAGGCTGTCGTGGCGTCCCCGTAAGGATTCTCAAATTTTTCCGCCGCGATCTCATGGACGAACCGGGACGAACCCGTAGTTAAGGAATGGTAGATCCCCCAAAGTCATGGTGCACACCCACTCCCTCTTCACGCGGCGGGCATCGCTCGCCATCGCCGCCACTCTCGCAGGCGTTTCCTCGACCTTCGCCGCCGTCCAATCCTGGAATGTCGACACCGGCGATTTCCTGGACGGAGCCAACTGGACTCCGGGATTCGTCGGCGAATGGCCGCTCGATGTCGCTGAGATCAGCAATGGCGGCACCGCCACGATGTCCGCCGGGGTTGCTGTTCTTCAGGCCATCAATGTCGGCCAGAACGGCGTCGGACTCGCAACCGGGACGCTGATTCAAACGGGCGGCGACCTCGTGATGAACGACGGCATTGTGGTCGGACGTCAGGGCACCGCCGTCGGTGTCTACGAAATGACGGGAGGTTCTCTCACCCTCGTGAATCTTCGGGTTGGTGGCGGCTCGCAAAACTCGCATGGCACAATGACCGTCTCCGGCGCGAACACGCTCGTCATCAGCTCCGGCACGGGCCACACCAGCGTCGGCTCCCCCGGCACGGGCATGCTGACCCTCGAGAACTCCGCGGTATGGACCCACAACGGCGCCAACCCGTTCCTCATAGGATCCGACAACAATACTCAGGGGGCCGTCGGCGGTAACGGGACGCTGCACGTTCTTTCCGGAGCGCTGTTCGATGTGGTCGGAACGGCGAACTTCACGATCGGCCGCAGCAACGGCACGGGCGGCAATGGCACGGTTCTCGTCGACGGCGGCACGATTAATATCGCCTCCGGTTTTCTGAACATGGCGGCGACGAACGCAGGCGCCGGAAGTGCGGGCGGCACCGGCACCCTCACACTGAAGTCGGGCGCCATCTCGACCCCGCTCCTCAATCTGCTGGAGGGCAACAGCACCGTGAATTTCGACGGCGGCACCGCCACGCTCGGTGGAATCGCAAAAACCGGTGTGATCGGGTCCGCAACCGTGAACTTCAACGGGACGCGAGTCATCGCCCAGAGCTCGAACGTGAACTTCATCGCGGTCAATGGCACCGGCAGCGGGACGCTGACGTTGAACGTGGATGCGGGCGGACTCATTCTCGACACGAATGGCAACGACATCGCCACCGCCCAGCCATTCACCGGCACCGGCGCACTGACGAAGCTCGGTGACGGAACATTGATGCTCTCCGGCGCGAACACGTATGCCGGCGGCACAATCGTCGACGGTGGCTCGCTGATCGTTTTGGAAGGCGGTCTGCTGGGAACGGGGAACATTACCGTGCAAAGCGGAGGCCTCCTCGACTTCGACTACGACTTCTCGCTCGTCACCGGCGGACTCGTGCTGGAAACCGGCAGCACGATGGTGCTCGACCAGAACCTCACGTTCGCCGGCCTCACGATTGAGGGAACTTCCCTCGATGAGGGCGTCTACAGCTACGCGCAGCTCGAGGCGAACTATGGGCACATCTTCGCGGATGGCGGCAGCGGCCAGATCACGGTGGTTCCGGAGCCGGCCACGCTCGCGCTGCTTGGCCTGGGCGCCGTCGTCAGCCTGCGGATGCTGCGCCGAAGGAATGCCGCTTGAACAGGCGGGAACGCCGGGCAACGGTTGGCATTCCCCCTTCCGGCTCCATGTTCCCCCGTCGTCACTCCCTCGCCCGCGCAGCCGCACTGATTGTCTGCGCGGGCTTCGTCTGCTCGGACCGGCTTCACGCCTACACGAATCCCATCGTCGTCCCGCAGTCGTGGCGGTGGAACAATCAATCGTTCTACGGCGAGGGCGATCCCTACATTCTCAAGTTCAACGGGGTCTACTACCTCTACGTCTCGACGGTGGACGACAAGCCGGGCGTCAAGGTCTGGTCATCGACCGATCTCGTGAACTGGGATTATCGCGGGCTCTGCGCGACGGAGGCGCTCACCAAGGGAGCCTACGCGCCGGAGGTCGTCTACTGGAACGGCACGTTCTACATGTATACCTCGCCGGCGGGGAACGGGCATTACGTCCTTTCGAGCCAGAGCCCCACCGGGCCGTTCACCGCCGTCACCGGGAATCTCGGCATGAGCATCGATGGCCATGTGTTCATCGATGACGACGGGAAGTGGTGGTTCTATCACGCGGCGAACGGGAACATCACCGCCCGCCCCATGTCGTCGCCAACGAGCTTCGGATCGGGCAGCGGCACCGGCTCCAACATGCACAACCGGTGGACCGAGGCGCCATTCGTCATCAAGCGGCTCGGTCGCTACCACATGACCTATTCGGGGAACCACATCTGGAACCGCGCCTACCGCATCGACTGGTCCACGAGCCAGACTCCCTCCAGCGGATTCACTCCGCTCGCACAACAGAACCCCGTGCTCATCCGCACCGAGGGGGCGCATGCGGGCATCGGCCACAACTGCATCATCGTCGGCCCGGACCTCGACACTCACTACATCGCCTACCAGACCCACGCGAACCCCGGCCGGCGAATCAATTTTGACCGCATCTCGTGGAACGGCCACAAGCCGCTGGTGCTCGGCCCGACCTTGTCGCCGCAGCCCGATCCGGCGCGCCCCGTCTTCGAGGACCGGTGGAACCGCTCCAGCATCGGCACCGGCTGGGTCACGATCGACGGCGGGACTTGGGCCATCGTAAATGGCGCGCTCGCGCAATCCGCCGCCTCTGCGAACCAGTGGCACAAGCTGGTCACGACCGCTGCGTCCGGCCCGGAATATACGGCCGAGATCAATTTGCGGCGCACCGACGCCGGACCCGCCTATGGCGCCGTGTTTTCCTACATCGATGCGAACAACCACGGCCGCGTATCGCTGAACGCGCAGACGAATCAGATCGAAACGGCCTTCCGCGTGAATGGTGTGGACCTCCCCATGCAGACGGCATCCCTTCCGGGGGCCTTCAATCACGCGGCATGGCACGTCCTGCGGATCGAGAAATCCGGCGACACGTTTCGGTTTTACGTCGACGGCATGCTGCGCGTCACACGCACCGTCGCGGATCTCGGCGGTGGGCGGATTGGCTGCGCGACGCGGCAGACCCGCGCGCAGTTTGGATATGTCGCGTTCAACAACCTTGTGGACGGAAACGGCGCATGGAGCGCTCCGCATCCGGTGCCGGGCGTGATCGAGGCCGTGCACTTCCTGCCGGCGGAGCAGAATGGATCGCTGGACACGACACCTCGCAACACCCCCGGCGGCTACCGCCCCGGCGATGTCGATATCCGGTCCGGTCCGAATGACGATTTCGTCATCACCAATATCGCCGCCGGGGAATGGCTCGCCTATCACGCGAACATTGCCGAGAGCGGTCGCTACGATGTGGAGTTTCGCGTCGCCGCCACCGCCGGATCCGGCCGCATCGTGCTGCGGGATGGTGACCACCCGCTCACCAGCGAGATTCCAATTCCCGCCACCGGCGGACCGAATACCTGGCGCACGGTGATCGTTCGCAATGTCCAACTCACCGCCGGCAGCCGGAGGCTGGTCGTCGAATTTGTGAAAGGCGGATTCGACTTTTCGCGGATGACGATCACGCGTTCGGCCGCCGTCACGCCGTTTACGAGCACGTTTGCGACGAATGCGTCGGGATGGACCCGATTCGATGGGAACTGGGAGGTCTCCGGCGGCACCTACAATGTCGACGCCTCCTCCGGCGCGTTCGGAAAAGTCGGACGCGGCAATGTCGGCTGGGGCGACTATGCGATCGAGGCGGAGGTCAACCGCCGCGCCTCCACCGGGGATGCCGGCGTCGTCGTGCGAATGAACAACCCGTCCGACGGCACCGCCTACAACGTCAATTCCCCGGACTACCTCCAGGGATACTACGCGTTCATCAACAACTCGGGCGTCCACCTCGGAAAGTTCAACTTCGGCTGGAGCCAGCTCGCGAGCTCGGCAGGCAGCTTTCCCGCGAATGCATGGCATCGCATGAAGGTTATCGTGAGCGGTCCCCGCATTCGTGTGTTCGTAGGCGATATGACCACCCCGCGCATCGACTACACCGACCATGCGCCCAATGCCTTCATCAACGGAAAGATCGGTCTGCGCGCGTTGAACACGCCGGCGTCGTTCGACAACGTTTCGCTCGTCTCCTACACAGAGCCTATTCCGGACCCGACTCCAACACCCCCTCCCACGCCACCTCCAACTCCGACCCCGGAGCCAACTCCAACACCAGTCCCAACTCCAGAACCCACTCCTCCGCCAACTCCCGAGCCGACTCCGACACCAAGTTCAGACCCCCCAACCACACCGGTTCCAACGCCGGAGCCCACCCCTTCCCCCACGCCTGAATCGCCGACTCCGGAACCAACACCACCGGCCGCCCCGACCATTCACCCGACGAAGGCGGAGTTTTCGAAGACGATCTCAGTGAAACGGGTGGGGAACACCCTGAAGCTGCAAGGGACCGTGAAGCACGGCGCGGGAATCCGGAGATTGCAGGCATGGATCAACGGCAAACGCGTTTCCATTCGAGGCAAACAACGTTGGCGCATTCGGATGCGTTCAGAGGCAGGGAACCTCGCAGTCCGACTGAAGGTAAAGCCCACGGTCGGAGCGGCCAGCACGCGCACCTATCGCGTGCGCGGAGTAACGCAACCCGCCGTCCAGCTCGTCGCGGATCCGTAAAGGATCTCCACTATTCCCACGGCGATCTCATGGCGATTGCCAAGCCACCGCCTTATAGCAAGGGGCGCCATCCCCAAACTGGTTTCATTCCCCTTCCGTCTTGGCCGTTCTGCCCGCAGCCACCTGTGTGATGATAGGCCGCCGCGCACGCCCCGATCGGCCACAAGGCGCACGCCGCTCAAGATCGACGCGCGTCTCTTTCTGGGAACGACATTCACTCCCCTCATGAGAATCCCGCTGTTTGTCGCCTTCTCCTCCGTCTTGCTGGGCAAGCTGTCCGCGGTCACCGCCCCGCCGAACATCGTTTACATCCTCGCGGACGACATGGGCTACGGCGATGTCCGATGCCTGAATCCCGAAAGCAGAATCCCCACGCCGAACCTGGATCGACTGGCCCGGGAAGGGATGGTCTTCACGGACGCGCACAGCACCTCCTCCGTCTGCACGCCCAGCCGATACAGTCTCCTCACCGGCCGCTATGCCTGGCGCACCTCACTGCAGAACGGCGTGCTCGGTGGCTTCGGCAAGCCGCTCATCGACGCGAACCGCCTTACGGTCCCCGCATTTCTCAAGGAAAACGGCTACACGACCGCGTGCATCGGCAAATGGCACCTGGGCATGTCGCTGAACGGAGACTGGAATCAGCCCATCCTCGATGGTCCCACCACGCGGGGGTTCGACGAGTTCTTTGGAATCAGCGCTTCGCTCGACATGCCGCCCTACGCGTTCATTCGCAACAACCGGCTTGTCGCGCCACTCGATACCGAGAAGGAGTTTTTCGAAGGACGTCGCGGACCGGCCCAGAAGGACTTCGAGGCGGAGGACGTTCTGCCCGCGCTTGCGCGGGAGGCGTGCGATTTCATCCGTCGCAGTGCGCAGGAGAAGAAACCGTTTTTCCTCTATCTCCCGCTCACCGCCCCGCACACCCCGATTGCTCCCACGGAGAAGTGGCGCGGCAAAAGCGGACTCAGTGATTACGGCGACTTCGTAATGCAAACCGACGCCGTCGTCGGAGAGATCCTCGAAGAGCTGGACAGGGCGGGCGTGGCCGGCAGCACGCTGGTTTTCTTCGCATCGGACAACGGCTTCGCTCCCGCCGCGGGCACCGGCCGGCACGAATCGCAAGGGCACTTTCCGAGCGCCGGATTCCGCGGCTACAAGGCGGACCTCTGGGACGGCGGCCACCGCATTCCGTTGATCGCGCGCTGGCCCGGCGTCGTGCAAGCCGGCGGCAGGAGTGACGCGCTGGTCAGTCTCGGCGATCTGTTCGCAACCTGCGCCGACATTCTCGAACACCAACTTCCCGCCAATGCCGCCGAGGACAGCGTGAGCATGCTGCCCGCGTTGCAAGGCCGGACGGATGCCGCCCGGCGAAGCCTCCTCGTGCACCACTCGGAGGATGGCAGCTTCGCGATTCGCGAGGGACGGTGGAAGCTCGTCCTTTGCCCGGGCAGCGGAGGCTGGAGCGATCCGCGCAACGCCGCGGCCCGAAAAAGGAACCTTCCCGAGTCGCAGCTCTACGATCTGGAGGCGGACCCCGGGGAAAAGGAGAACCTCGCCGCGACCCACCCCGAGATCGTTGCACGCATGACAGGCGACCTGAAGAAGTTGATTGCCGAGGGGCGCAGCACTCCCGGGCCGGAGCAGGCCAACGAGGTTCCCATTGTCGTTCGCAAGGGCCGCGAAGATTGACGCTCCCTACAATCCGTCGACGTAAAGGATCTCAAGTTTTTACCGGTCGATCTCATGGATGACTCCACGCTCCGTGCTTAGTTTCCCCGAAATTCGTTCCCCCAAAAAAACGATTGTTACCTACCCCCCTGCCATGTTTGCCCGCCTCTCCGCATCCGCCCTTCTAGTCGCAGCTCTGGTTCCCGCAGCCATCGGTGCGGAAGTCGAATGGAATGTCGAATCCGGCGACTTCATGGATGGCGCAAACTGGCTCACCGGCGCCGTCCCGGGACCGGGCGATGACGGAATCATCAGCAACGGAGGCACTGCGACGCTTTCCGAGGGTTCTGCGACCATGTTGCAGCTGTGGGTTGGCAACACGCTTCACGGCACGAGGGAGGGCACGCTCATTCAGACGGGCGGCTCGATCCAGCTCACCGTCGGCCTCGTGGTCGGTCGCCAGGCAGACGCTGTCGGCACTTATACGATGACAGGAGGCACGCTCACGACGCCGGACTTCCGCATCGGTGGCGGACAGGCAAACACGACATCAAAGGGAACCATGTCGGTCTCCGGCGAGGAGACCTCCGTTACAGCAACAGGCACCACGGTCGGCGTGGGAATTGCCGGCGAAGGCAGCCTGACCATTTCGGATTCCGCCGTTTTCACGCGCACGGGCGGAGCCCTCCTCATCGGCAGCGACAATGCAGTGAGCGGCGCCGCCGGAGGCAGGGGCACCCTGCACGTCCAGAGCGAGGCGGTGGTGAGCATTTCCGGGAACCTCGTCATGGGCCGCAACCCCAACTCGGTGGGCACAGTCATCGTCGATGGCGGTCACATCACGTCCACCGGCCAGATCAACCTCGGCAACGTAAATGGCGGGTCCGTGGGCGGAACCGGAACCCTCACACTCAACAGCGGCAGTGTCACCGGAAACATCCTCCGGATCATGCAGGGCTCCGGCACCGTGAATCTGAACGGCGGTGTCCTTGCCGTGAACTCGATGTTCAGGAACGGCGCGAACGTTTCGGCGAAGGTGAACTTCAACGGCGCCACGGTTCGGACCTCCGCCAGCGGCGATTTCTTCAGCGGATTCTCCAACAACGAGCTCGAGATCCACTCCGGCGGACTCATCTTTGATACCAACGGCCAGACCGTTGCATTCGCCCAGGGCTTTTCGGGGGTCGGCACCTTCACGAAGACCGGCGCCGGCATGCTGATCATGAACGGCATCAGCGACCACACGGGCGGGACGCTCGTCGACGGAGGATTGCTGATCGTCTCTCCCGGGGCAACCCTCGGCTCGGGAGCGATCACGGTCGCAGACGGCGGTTCGCTCGATTTCGATTACGACTTCACGCTCACGACCGCCGGGCTGGTGCTGGAGACAGGCAGTGAGATTTTCCTCGATCAAAACCTGACCTTCGCCGGGCTCACCATCGCCGGCGATGTCTTCGAGGAGGGCGTCTATTCCTACGAAACGCTCGAGGCCCAATACGGCGACATTTTCGCAGACGGCGGATCCGGCCAGATCACCGTGAGCGCCGTGCCTGAGCCCTCCGTCGTCGCCCTCTGCGGTCTCGCCACCGCAGCCCTCCTCTGGCGTAGCCGCCGACGAGACTGAGACTCCCCCCCGAACGCACCCTCGGGGGCGCCGCGACTTGGAGGAGGCGTGGCGTCCCCGAATTTTTTTCTCCGTTATGTCCATTCGTTCCCTGCTTCTTCCGGTAGCGGTCTCCCTTGCGACCGCCCACTTCGGACTCGCGGCTGAAAAGCCAAACGTCATTGTCATTCTCTGCGACGACCTCGGGTGGTCGGACTTCGGCTGCTATGGCGGGGAAATTTCCACGCCCGTCGTCGACAACCTCGCCGCGAATGGCGTGCGATTTCGTCAGTTCTTCCAGGGCGCGCGCTGCAGTCCGAGCCGCGCCGCCCTGCTCACCGGCCTTCACACGCCCCAGGTCGCGGCGGACCCGGCGTCGGCACTGCCGCAACTCAAGGTGGAGAACAATGTCACCATCGCCGAGTTGCTCAAGGCCAACGGCTACCGCACCTACATGGCCGGCAAGTGGCACCTCGGCACGCGCGACGTGAACCGCGCCCCCGAGCAGCGCGGCTTCCAGCACGTCTGGCGGTTCGCCCAGGGTCATGCCCACAGCGCCGACAACTGGACGGAAAACGTCTACTCTCTTTTCTCGGAAAACAACGAAATCGCGCCTCGCAACTACACCGCGTCCGGTCAGCAGTTCTACCAGACCGAGGCCATTGGCGATTACTCGATCGATTTCATCAACCACCACCTTTCCAAGGGGGACGACAAGCCGTTCTTCCTCTACATGGCGTTCGGCGCGCCACATTTCCCCATCCAGGCTCCCCCGGAGATCGCGGACAAATACATGTCGACCTACGAGAAGGGCTGGGACGTCCTGCGGCAGGAACGCTACGCCCGCCAGCTCGCAAACGGCGTGATCGACGAGCGCTACCAGCTGACCCCGCGGGGCGGCACGGGGCCTCACCAGAACGAGGCGGTCGTTGAGATTCCCGCATGGAACACGATTGGAGCAAACCGCCGCGCAGACCTCGTCCGCCGCATGTCGCTCTACGCAGCGATGATCGAGGAACTCGACCGCAACATCGGCAAGGTCGTCAACCGTCTTCAGGAAACCGGCCAGCTCGACAACACGCTCATCTTCGTTCTCTCCGACAACGGCGCAAACGCCGAGAAGGGACGCTTCGGCACATGGTCCGGCACCAGCGAGCAGGCTCCCCTCACCGGCGCAGCTCTCGCCAACATGGGGCAGCCCAATGCAGGGGACGGCATTCACGTCGGCGCTGGCTGGGCGAATCTCAGCAACACGCCGCTGCGCCTCTTCAAGCACTTCACCCACGAGGGCGGTGTCCGCACGCCCTGCATCGTGCACTGGCCCGCCGGCATCCCGGAATCCGCCCGCGGAGGCTGGCGGGAGGAGCCCGGGCACCTCATCGATGTCATGGCGACCATCGTCGGCGCCACCGGTGTCTCGTATCCCACGACCTACGCCGGACGCAACATTCTCCCCCGCGAAGGCGTCGATCTCCTCCCGCATATTGTGGAAAACGCGCCCCTGCCCGAACGGCCGCTCTTCATCGAGCACGAGGTCAATCGCATGATCCAGCGCGGCCCGTGGAAGCTCGTCACAAAAAACTTCACGCTCTTTGACGGATCCTCTCCGGCGCACGAGAAGGAACTCTACGATCTCGCCAATGATCCCACCGAGACGACCAATGTCGCCGCGACCCACGGTCCGTTGGTTGCCGCGCTGACGCAGGAGTGGAACGCATGGGTCAATCGTGTCGGTCTTCCTGCGAACCGCCTGATGCCGGAACCGCCGGTGAATCGCACGCCCGCGGCGACCGCCGGCGATCTGTTCGTCGACACCTTCAACCGCCCGGCCGCCACCGACATCGACACCTCCGTGGCCGGCGCATGGGGCTCGCGCATTCCACCAATCGCCGCGAACGCTGCATGGCGCGAGGGTTGGGAGGGCAGTGGATCGGCGGATTCGATCATGACGATCGACAATGTCCTCCAGATGGCCACGGGCGCGGGCATGAGCGAAAACGGTCTGAATCACAACTTCATCGGCCAGGACATCCTCGACGCTGGCGGATTCTCCGTTTCGCTCGATGTTCTCGCCATGGTCACCGATGCCACCGACACCGCAAACCGCTACGTCGGCTTCGGTGTGGGGCTCAACGCCGCCCAGGCCGCCGCCGGCAACGACATCGGTGCGGCGGGCAGTTCCGCGATCGCCTTCCGTGGCAACGGCACCAGCCGCATCGGAGTCGCCGATTGCTTTGTCGAGGTCGACTACAACAACAACGTGAAGGTATGGACCGGCGGCACCCTCCGCTCGACCGTGAACGTCGGCACCCGCACCGGACGGCTCATCGCCGCCTTTGAGTGCAACAGCTTCGCCGCAGGCGCTTCGGTCCAGGTCTCCGTGTATTTCAACGGCAACCGTCTCGACCTGAACGGCGCCGCCGCCGGGGATACGATCTCGTTCACGTGGAACGAGGCCAATGCGAACTACATCGGTCTCAGCGCCCGCGCGAGCAGCCACGCTCAGATGGATAACTTCGCGGTCCGCAAGCTTCCGCTCGCCGACGCTCTCACCCTCGACTACGCGTTGCGAAACGGCCTCGACGGCGGGGACACCAGCCCCACAGCAAACCCCGACACGGATCGCGCGAACAATCGCCGCGAGTGGGCGTTTGG
>CALGTD010000042.1 GCA_937901895.1 uncultured Spartobacteria bacterium
CAGAATCCCATCGCAAAGGGCGAGAAGATGCCGCCGAGCGTGGAGATCGCGTAGACCGAGCCGGCTGTCTTTCCCGAGGTGTCGACGCTGCGATTGAGCAAATGAATGACAACCGGTGACGACATGCCCATGAACAGGAGCGGAGGGAACATGAAGACGAGCAGCGAAAGGGTGGCGCCCGCCTGCACGCTGAGGTTGAGCGTTGCCCGCATGATCCACTGGCTGGTGATCGGCATGATCGCCAGCAGCACTCCGGCGGCACTGAGGATGAGAAAGAGCAGTGAGGAGTCCCGCGAGCGGCCGGAAAGCCAGCCGCCGGTGTAATAGCCGCACATGAGCGCCGTAAGCGTGACACCGAGAACGGACGCCCAGACGTAGATCGAACTTCCGAAATACGGACCCGTCAGCCGTGCGCCGAGAAGTTCGCACGCCATCACGGCGCCTCCCTCGACAAAGGCCAGCGCAAGCAGGAGGCGTCCGGAGATGGCGGGCGCCGGTGAGGCGGCTTTGCGTTTCCGTCGGGAGGACATGCGCGGGATATTGCGGGAAGCCGGCCGAAACGCAACTCCCGGGCGGCTTGCGGCGCGTGCGTATGATGCGGCGATGTTGGAGTCGTTGGGAATCGGCGGTTGGGCGGTGGCGGTGTTTGTCGCGCTGTGCGTGGGAATGGCGAAGACCGGTCTCGGCGGCCTCGGCATGGTCGCCGTCGTCCTGATGGCGATGATTCTTCCGGCGCGGGAATCGACCGGCGCGCTCCTCACGCTGCTGATCGCCGCGGACGTCTATGCGGTCGTCGCGTTCCGGCGGCATGCGGTGTGGTCGCAGGTGTTTGCCCTGCTCCCTCCTGCGTTCTTCGGAATCGTCTGCGGGTATTTTCTGATGCCGCAGATTCCGGATGAGATGTTCCGTCACATGATTGGCTGGATCACGCTGGTGCTCCTTGTGCTTCTCGTGTGGCAACGATGGGGAAATCCCGGCGCGCGGATTGCCGGGCATCCGGCGCTGGCGTGGCTTGCGGGCTGGGCGAGCGGAGTGACCACCATGGTGGCGAACGCCGCCGGGCCCGTGATGACCTTGTATCTCCTCGCCCGCCGGATGCCGAAGATGGAGTTCGTTGGAACGGCGGCCTGGTTCTTCTTCGTGGTCAACCTCTCGAAGGTGCCGTTCAGCCTGGCGCTTGGACTGGTCACATGGGAATCCCTGTGGCTGACGGCGGTGCTGATTCCCGCGATCATCGTGGGCGGCTTCTGCGGGAGGTGGATCGTCGACAGAATCGATCAGCGCGTGTTCGAGCTTTTAATGATCGGATTCACCTTTGTCGGGGCGATCCGGCTGCTGTGGCGGTGAGCAGTCCGCGGCCACGACGACGCGCGCTCCCGACACGGAAACCACGCGGACTTTCGTTCCGGCCTCGATGAATTCGCCGTCGGTGACGACGTCCACCGGGCACGAGTCGAACTCTGCGGAGCCCGCAGGGCGCAGGATGGTTCGGGCGGTGCCGACGTCGCCGACCTGAACGACCGGTTGCGCCGTGGTCGCAGGCTCGATGGCCGGGCCGACAGGGCTTGCGGTCGAAAGAACAAGGCGGCGGAAGACCGGGAGGCTTGGGAAAAAGCGTGCCAGCAGCGAGATTCCGACAATTGCCGCAGCGATCGCGATGGCGAGGTTCAATGCCGGCATGGCCAGCTGCGAGGGGTCGGGCAATACGGGATCGCCCGGAAAATGGTCGACCATCGCGAACAGGATTGCGCCGAGCATGAGAATGATGCCCAAGGCGGCCATGACGAAGATCCCCGGGAAAAAGAAGACTTCGACAAACACGAGGACGAGTCCGAGCACGAAGACGGCGGCGACCTCCATGCCCGTGAGGCCTGCGAGATGATGACCGAGGAAGAAAATCGCGAAGCAGGTCAGGGACAGCACGCCCGCGACGCCGAAACCCGGCGTCTTGAACTCGATGTAGGCGGCGATGATTCCGCCAAGGAGGAACAGCGGCGCAAGCGTCGTAATGAGCAGCGCGAGTCGTTCGAAGCCGCTGGGCTGGATCTCGACGGTCCGTCCGGTGAGGCCGGCCTGCTGCTTGAGTTGATCGAGCGTGTCAGCAACGCCATCCGCGAGGAGGCGCTTGCCGTCATAATCCCTGACGGCTTCCTGCGCGTTCAACGTGAGGAGCGAGCCGGCGGGGCTGATCACATCGTCGCCGATCTTGAACTCCTTGTCCGCGTCCATGAAGGCATCGACGAGGTTCGGGTTGTAGCCGTTTTGCGAGGCGACGCCGCGAAAATAGGCGGAGCTGTAGGAGGTCGCCTTGAGCTTCATCGTTTCGGGAATGTCCTCGCCGGATCCCAGAACCGGGGCGGCGGCGCCGATCGCGCTGATCGGGGCCATGTAGACATGTCTGGTGCCGAGCGCGATGAGCGCGCCTGCGGAGGCGGCGTTGGGATTCACCCACGTGTAGGTGGGGATGGTCGCCTTCGAAAGCAGCCCCACGATCTTCTGCGTTACGCCGAGTTCGCCTCCGGGCGTGTCCATGTCGAGAACGAACGCGGACGCCTTCGCCTCCTCGGCATTTTTGAGCACGCGGCGAAGGAAGGCGAACTGCGCGGAGGTCACCGGACCCTCGAGCGGCACAACCACCACGTCGCCCTCGTGGATATCCGGATCGACCGCGAAAGCCGCCGGACAGACGAGGGCGAGGATCGCAAGGACGGCTGGAAGTTTGAGAAAATGCATAATCCTTCGCGCCGCGTGCGCTCTCCTGTAGATACTGCCTCCGTTCCCGCAATTCAACGTCATGGCCCGCATTCCCGAGGATACCGTCGAACGCATCGCCGCGGCGAGCGACATCGTGGACATCATCGGTTCGCACATGCAGCTCAAGCGCGCGGGTTCGAGCTGGAAGGGGCTTTGTCCGTTCCATCACGAGAAGACGCCGTCGTTCCATGTGAATCCGGCGCGCCAGACCTACAAGTGCTTCGGTTGCGGGGCCGGAGGCGGAGTCTTCCGGTTCGTGATGGATTACGAGCACGTCGATTTCCAGACGGCGGTGCGACGCCTTGCCTCGCGGGCGAACATCCCGGTGGAGGAGGAGTCGCCCGAGGACCGGCACCGCCGCGGAGAGCGGGACCGCCTGCTTGCGCTGCACCGCGACGCGGCGGCGTGGTTTCACGAAAACCTCATGCGGAGAAAGATAGCCGCCCACGCCCGCGAGTATCTCAAGCAGCGGGGCATTGGGTCCGAAATTGCCGTGCGCTGGCAGCTCGGCTACGCGCCGGATTCGTGGGACGCGCTTGGCGGCGTGCTCCGCGACCGGGGTTACACGCCGGCCGAGATTGCGAAGAGCGGTCTGGTCACGCGAAAGGAAGGGCGGTCGGGGGATGGAAAATCGGGAAGCTTCTACGACCGGTTTCGCAACCGCCTGATGTTTCCGATTTCGAGCGACTACGGGGATGTCATCGCGTTCAGCGGACGAACGCTGGGGGACGATCCTGCGAAATACGTGAACTCGCCGGAGACCCCGCTTTTCACGAAGGGCCGCGTCCTCTTTGGACTCGACCGGACAAAGCGTGCGATCATCGACGCCAACGAGGCGGTGGTCTGCGAAGGGCAGCTCGATTTGATCGCGGCCTACGAGGCGGGCATCCGAAATGTCACCGCGCCGCAGGGGACCGCATTCACCCCGGACCAGGCGCGCATGCTCAAGCGGCTCGCCGAGTCGGTGGTGCTGTGTTTCGACTCCGACGACGCAGGGCGCAAGGCGGTGGAGCGATCGCTTCCCGCGCTGCTGTCGTGCGGGATGAATGTTCGCGTCGCCCGCGTCCCTGCCGGGGAGGATCCGGATTCGCTGGTTCGGAAGCACGGAGCCGACGCGTTGCGCGGCGTGGTCGATGCGGCGAAGGATTATTTCGACAACACGCTCGATGAACGGCTTTCCTCCGGCATTTCTCCGCAACGCCGCGCCGCGCTGGCGCGCCAGCTCGCCGGATATGTGAAGACAATCGCGGATCCCGCGCTGCGCGAAACCGTGGCGCAACGGGTTCGCGTGCGGCTGGAACTGACAGAGGCGGCGTTCGGTGCGCTTTTGAAGAGTGCTCCGAGGCCGGACGTGGATCGCGAGCCGGAGGTCCCGGAAGTTCCCGAACAGAGTGAAGTCGAGCTTCCCGAATCCGCGCGACTCCTGTGCCGGCTGGCGATCCTGTCACCCGAGGCGCGGGAATGGATGCGCGCCCGGCCGGAGCGGCCGTCGGAGGTCTTCGGTTCCGGGTTTGCCCTGCTGGAGGCGTTGCTGGAATCGGACGCGGCGATTGAGAATCCGCCGGCGCTGGCGGCATTTTCCGCGACGCTGTCCCCCGCGCAGGAACGGGCGCTGGCGGGAATCCGCCTTGGCAGGCCGCCGGAGAATCCGGTCGCGGTCGCGCAGGAGGGCTGGAAGGGATTGATAAGGGGGCGGATTCGCGCGCAAATTACTGCGCTTCAGACGCGGATGCGCCTGCCGGAGACGGGGATGGCGGAGGCCGCGGAACTGCATAAACAAATCCTTGACCTCCAGAAGCGGCTGGGGGAAGTTTGACGCCTTTTTCGGAATCGCCGAAACGAAAAAGCTGCCTGTCCGATTTATTGAAAGCGAAACCCAAAGCCTCGAAGGGTAAGGCGAAGCCTGCCCAACGCCCGACCGCGTCCGCAAAATCTGCCAAAGTGGCCACTCCGGCCAAAAAGGCGGCTGCGCGTCCGGCTGCAAAGGCGAAATCGCCCGCTGCGAAGATCCAGGCGCGTTCTGTCGAAAAGGCAAAGAAACCATCCCGCGCCGCCTCTGGACCCAAGGTCAAGGCGTCCCCCGTCGCGAAGAAACCTGTCAAGAATCTGAAGACCGAGAAGTCATCCAAGCCGGCGAAAGCCGCAAAGTCGGCCAAGCCTGCAAAGAACCCGAAGTCGTCGAAAGCTGATGCGAAAAAAGCGTCACCGTCCAGGAAGCCGGCGGAAAAGACGCCCGTGATCGAAGAGGACGTTCCTGCATCCAAGAATGGCAGCCACGTCAACGGCGCCATTCTCAAGATGCCGGTGGATGTTCAAAAGGCCGTCCAGGAAAAAGTCCGCGAACTCATCAAGCTCGCGAAGGAGCAGGGTTACGTCACCTTCGACGATCTCGAGGAGGCGCTCCCCGAGGGTGTGAACGATCCCGAGATGATGGACTCCATCATTGCGCAGCTGCGCGCCGTGGAGATCGAAATCATCGACTCGTCCGATGTTGACCGCGTCAGCTCGAAGAAGGAGGACGAGGAGGAGAAGGACGAAAAGGCCGACTCCAAACTCGACATCCTCGATGACCCGGTGCGGATGTATCTGCGCCAGATGGGCCAGGTTCCGCTGCTCACCCGCGAGCAGGAGGTCGAGATTTCCAAGCGGATCGAAGACGCGGAGCTGAAGGTGCAGGAGATCCTGTATCGGTTCGGATTCGTCGCCCGCGCGCACCTTGATCTCGCCCAGAAGCTCGTCGACATGCGCGAGCGCTTCGACCGTGTCATCCAGGACAAGAAGATCGAGTCGCGCGAGCGCTACATGAAGGTGCTTCCTCGCCTCTGCCAGCAGATCAAGAAGCAGACCGAGCTGGTCACCGAGTCCTACCGCAGCCTCGCGGAAAAGCCGGCCAAGCCCGAGGATGCCCGCCGCAAGACTTTCGAGAAGCACCTCGCCGCGCTCCGCAAGCTCTATCCGAAGTTCTTCTTCAAACAGAAGGTCATCGAGGATTTCGTCTCCCTCGCCGAGGACAACCACCGCCTGCTGCTCAATCTCAAGCAGGAGGCCGAACGTGCGAAGAAGAGCGCGAAGGCCGCGGACGCCACCAAGAAGCGTAACGTCTCCACGCAGCTCAAGGAGATGCAGATCCGCATGTGGCTTTCGCCCGAGGAATACGAGGCCTGCCACCGCGAACTCAAGGAGTGGCACCGCAAGGCACTCAAGGCAAAGACCGAGATGGTCGAGGCGAACCTGCGCCTCGTGATCTCCATCGCGAAGAAATACACCAACCGCGGTCTCTCCTTCCTCGACCTGATCCAGGAGGGCAACATGGGCCTCATGAAGGCGGTCGAGAAATTCGAATACCGCCGCGGCTACAAGTTCTCGACCTACGCGACGTGGTGGATCCGCCAGGCGATCACCCGTTCGATCGCCGACCAGGCGCGCACGATCCGCATCCCGGTGCACATGATCGAGACGATCAACAAGCTCATCCGGGTGCAGAAGCAGCTCGTGCAGGAATACGGTCGCGAGCCGACCCCCGAAGAGGTGGCCGAGGAAATCCAGCTTCCGGTCGAGCGCGTGCGCGCCGTTCTCAAAATGGCGCAGCAGCCGATTTCGCTGCAGGCGCCGGTGGGTGACAGCGACGACACGAGCTTTGGAGATTTCATCGAGGACAAGGGCGCCGAAAATCCGGCGGACCAGGCGGCGATCGTGCTGCTCAAGGACAAGATCAAGGACGTGCTCGACACGCTCACCGAGCGCGAGCGCCAGGTGCTCGAGCAGCGCTTCGGGCTCGTGGACGGCTACAGCCGCACGCTCGAGGAGGTCGGCCGGCAGTTCAAGGTCACCCGCGAACGAATCCGCCAGATCGAGGCCAAGGCCCTCCGCAAGATGCGGCATCCGACCCGGATCCGCCAGCTTGAGGGCTTCCTTGAGCCGCAGGATTTCTAATTTGGGCTTTTCATTCGGTAGCGGCTTCCCGTGAAATCCCTTCCGGGATGCCGCCATCGGAGAAACGAACGAATTCGCCGGAACTTTTCCGGCCGGGCGGGGTTGATTCCCGTGAAGACATGATGGACGAATCGGACATCGAGCTCCGGCAGGACCGGGCTCTGTGGGATCTCCTCGGACGGGCTCGTCCGGTGGAGGCATCGCCGTTCTTCGCCCGGAAGGTGCTCCGCGCCATCGAGGAAGCTCCCGCCCCGGTTCCGTTTTGGGTGCGTTGGATGCGGATGGCGGTGCCCGTCGGCGCGTGTGCGGCGCTTGCCATCGCGGTTCTCGCCGGGTTGCAGGGTTCGCAGCCGAGAACGGTGGTTTCCTCCGACCCGGGACTGGAGTTCGATACCATCGAAAA
Source organism: uncultured Spartobacteria bacterium (assembly GCA_937901895.1). GTDB lineage: Bacteria > Verrucomicrobiota > Verrucomicrobiia > Chthoniobacterales > JAATET01 > JAATET01. Next base: position 7,091 of record CALGTD010000042.1, read on the forward strand.
CCTCGACCTGCTGGTCGCCAATTACGAATCCTCACTATGGCTGAATGCCTCCGTATCCTCGCCGGCGTTTTAGCCATTTCCAGTGCGGGCTGCCTTTTAGCCGCCCCGCCGCCCCCGCCCGGAGGAACTCCTGGCCGCCCGCAGGCGGAAAAGAAGGGGCCTCACGACGGCGATGACTGGATGTCGCATCCCAAATTCAAGGAGCGTCTGGAGAAGATGTCTCCGGAAGAGCGGAAGCACTTCGAAGAGAACTGGAAGCGCTGGAAGGAAATGAGCGAGCACGAGCGCAAGGAGTGGCAGCGCCGGGCCGCGGAGGCTCGTGCGCGGATGGAGAAGGCCATCGACGAGACGCTTGCCAAACTCGACCTCACGCTCGACAAGGATCGTCGCGAAGTCTTTGCCCTGCGCTACCGTCAGGAGCGCAGAAAGATCGAGGAGGAGCTTTGCAACGAAATGAGCGAGCGCCGTCAGGAAATGATCGACGGGATGCTCCAGCGGCTGAAGACCGAGTTCAGTAGTGGCTCGGAGCAGCCGGCCGCACCTGCTTCGCCCGAGAAGGAAAACTGACTCAGTCGTCGATGACGACGGGCGTTCCGATTTTTACCCGCTCGTAGAAGAGCGGTGCGATGTCGGCGGGCATGCGAATACAGCCGTGCGACGCGGGATAGCCGGGCAGATGGCCAACGTGCATGCCGACGCCCTGCCACGTGAGCCGCATGAAAAACTGCATCGGGGCCCCCTGAAAACGGGTCCCGCTGGGTGCGGAATCCACCCGTGTGCTGACCCCGCTTCGCACCACCTGCCCGCGGCTGTTCACGAAATTTCCGTAGATATTCGAACGGTGGTCCTTGTCCTTCTCCAGGACCGTGAAGCTTCCCTTCGGCGTCATTCCGGCCTTTTTCCCGGTGGAAACGGGCGTGTCGATCGCGATCTCGTCGCCCATCATCAGGTAGGCGCGCTGCTTGCCGAGCGAAACGAACACGCGGGAGTTCTCCGGATTGGTGCGTTCGAGGACGCGGGGAACGACCTTCGGTTGCGCCTGCTTGGAGATCAGCTCCGAAGCGGGCTTCTGCTTTGTCGGCTGCGGTTTCTTCGGCTGTTCGGTGGAGCGGGCCTGCGAGGATGGGGTTTCGCGGGTGTTCGTCGCGGGTGCGCCGGGAATCTGCTTCGGCGCAGCGGCAAGATCCGGGGATCCACCGGCGACGAGGAGCGCGAGAATCGCGGCACGGGTGGGAAGAAAAAATCGCATCGCTCTTGTGTCGGCTCCGTTGGACGTCAACTATCCGCATAGTTGCTGAACAGAGACATTTCAACGACATTCCCCGGTTTGCGCTCCATTCGCCAGAGTTCCACCCGCCTTGCTTCACTCGCCATTGCGTGCGCAATGGTGTGGATCGCGGGTGCTGCCTTCGGCGATATCGAGCTGCCAAGCGTGCCGCCACCCCAGCCCAAGGCGGTCACGGTGGATTGCTACCTCGGAGAAAGCGTGGAGATTCCGCTGGAGGGATTGAGCCGGTCTGGATTTCAACTCCGGTTCCTGATTCGCAAAAAACCGGAGCTGGGAACACTTTCCGAGCCCGTTCCGACGAGCCGCACAACGGCGACGATTGTCTACACGCACAACGAGGCTGCGGGACTGGGCGAGGATCGATTCCGATATGCGGTGCAGACGTCCAACACCGGAGTGTCGACGCCCGCCGAGATCGTGGTGCGCGTGATCGAGCGGCCGCCGTTGTTCACGGCGCCGTCGCGGCTCGATTTTCCGATGACGGCGGTGGGGGACGTTTCGCACCGTGAGCTGGAGATCAGCAACTCCGGCGGAGGCAACATTTCCGGCGAAGCGAAGGCGGCGGATCCGTGGAAGATTGTCACCGGCGGCCGCTACGACCTTGGTCCCGGGGACTCGCACTCGATTATTCTCGTCTTTGCGCCGTCGGAGGATCGCGATTACTCGGGCGCGATCGAGTTTTCGCATGCCGAGGGCACCAGTGTGGCGTTGTTCGGTCGGGGCTACGAACCGATCGGGGTGGTTCCCCGCGAACTGCGCCTGGGAAGCGACGGTCGCAGCGAGGTTCGTGGAACGACGTTCATCATTCGCAACCGCTCCGATGTTGACCACGAACTTCGCATCGAAGCGCCCGAGGGCGTTCTCGTTGACGGAAAGGTGACCGTGCCCGCGAAGACGGAAGTCGACGTGGCGATGCACACGCGCACGGGATTTCTCGAGGCGTTGGACGGTTTTCTTCGGGTCACCGGCGAGCGAATCGATCTATCGGTCCCGCTGCACGTCGAGCCAGCACCGGTCCGCCTCGCGGTGGATCGTGAGGAGATCGACTTCGGTGAACTCGGCTCCGGCCGCACGGGACGCCGGAAACTGGTGGTTCGAAACACGGGTGGCACCCCTGCGGATTTGCGGGTGACGCTGCCTGAAGGGGGCGATATCCGCCCGCTGCCCTCTGCGGAGTTGCTTGCTCCCGGAGCCTCGCGGGAGTTTGAGATGTCGTTTGTCCGGCTGGCAGAGGGCGAGGTGGAGACTGAGCTGACGGTCGAGGCCGCGAACTCGCGCATCGAGATTCCCGTGCGTGCAAAGATTCTGGCCACCAAAGGCGAGCCGCCGGGAGGCGGTGCAGGCGAGCCCCAGATGCCGAATATCGATCTCGCGGACATCCCGCCTGTGCCGCAGATCACCGTCGTGGCGAAGAACGAGCGGGAGGTCGATGTGTCATGGAAAAAGACCGATCCCGACGTCGCCCGTTACGCGATCTTCCTGCGACGCATCGAAAAAAATGCGAAGGGGAAGGCAGTGTTTCGCTACGTGCTGCTCGAGCAGGCGAAGGTGCGGCTCGTGAGGGACGAGGCGCGGGCCACGATCCAGGGCTTCCGGCCCGGCGAGCAGATCACAATCCAAATCGTCGGCTACGATGCGATGGGGCGGCCGTCGCCGGCATCGCCGCCGTTCACGATCTGGTCGAAGCCGGCCAAACCGGTGCGAATCCCATGGACACTGCTTGCGATCCTCGGCCTCGTGATCGCCATCGTCATCGTGATTCGCGAACGGAGACGGCGACGCCTGGCGATGGAAACCTGGACGCCTTGAGAAATATCCTTGTTCGTCCCGTGTTCCGGGGCGCAACCTGCTGTCCGTAACCCTCAACCGCCATCAGCATATGCAACTCGGAATGATCGGTCTTGGACGAATGGGCGCCAACATGGTGCGTCGCGTCATGAAACAAGGACACACCTGCGTCGTCTACGACACGAATCCGGAGGTGGTCAAAGAACTCGCAGGCGAGGGCGCGATCCCTGCCGAGTCGCTGGCGGATCTCGTTTCCAAACTCGAGAAGCCGCGCAACGCGTGGATCATGATCCCCGCCGCGATCACCGACAAGATCGTCGACGAACTTGCCGCTCTTCTCGAGGCGGACGACACGATCATCGATGGCGGCAATTCCTATTTCCGGGATGACCGCAGACGCGCGGCACGGCTCCAACCGAAGGGCATCCATTATCTTGACGTCGGCACCAGCGGTGGAGTCTGGGGACTCGAGCGCGGATATTGCATGATGATCGGCGGAGACAAGGTGGCCGTGGAACGGCTCGATCCGATCTTCAAGGCGCTGGCCCCCGGTCGTGGGGACGTTCCGCGCACTCCCGGCCGCGAGAAGCTGGGCGGCACCGCCGAGGAAGGCTACCTCCATTGCGGCCCGTCGGGCGCGGGACATTTCGTCAAGATGGTTCACAACGGCATCGAATACGGGCTGATGGCCGCATACGGCGAAGGCCTCGACATCCTTGCCAACGCGAATGTCGCCAACCGGGCGCACGCCGCCGATGCGGAAACCGCGCCGTTGATGAATCACGATCTCGTCTATGACCTCAACCTCGCGGACGTCACCGAGGTGTGGCGGCGTGGCAGCGTGATTTCCTCGTGGCTCCTCGATCTGGCGGCCGCCGCCTTCGCGGAGGATCCAGAGCTCTCGAAGTTCACGGGCCGCGTGTCCGATTCCGGCGAGGGCCGGTGGACGATCATGGCGGCGATCGACGAGGCGGTGGATTGCGAGGTGCTCACGGCAGCGCTCTACGCGCGATTCCGCTCGCGGAAGGAGCACACCGTTGCGGAGAAGGTCTGCTCGGCGATGCGCTACCAGTTTGGCGGTCATCTCGAGAAGACCTCCTAGTCCGCCGTCTCAGTCCGCGGGCTGAAAGCAGAACGAGTCATGTTCGACGTGGCGATCATTGGTGGAGGGCCGGCGGGCAGCACGGCCGCCACGTTGCTCGCGCAGAAGGGCAGGAGCGTGGTCGTGTTCGAGCGCGAGAAGTTCCCTCGCTTCCACATCGGCGAGTCGCTGCTTCCGTTCAGCATGGGGGCGTTCGATCGCATGGGCGTGACGTCCAAAATCGAGGCCGCGGGATACATGAAGAAATTCGGGGCCGAGATCATGACCAGCGACGGCTCCCGCGACACCCGCTTCTATTTCAAGGATGGGTTTCGTTCGCAGCGGGAGTCGGCATTCCAAGTGCTGCGGTCGGATTTCGACAAGTTGCTGCTCGACCATGCCGCGGAATGCGGCGCGGACGTTCGCGAGGAGACGTCAGTCGACGACCTGGAATTTCTTTCGGATCGTGTCGCACTGAAGGTCCGCCCTCGCGGTGCGGAGGTGGAGACCATCGAAGCCCGGTATCTGCTCGACTGCAGCGGCCGGCACACGGTCGTTGGCTCGAAGTTCGACCTGAAACGCGCGTATCCAAATCTGCGAAAGTTTGCCGTCTATGCGCACTACAACGGCGTCCCGCTTCCGGAGGGGATCGACGGAACGCTCACGCGGATGGTGCGCGCGGAGGATTATTGGTTCTGGATGATTCCGCTCTCGATGACGCGGACGAGCGTGGGAGTGGTGATGGACACCGACTTCTTCAAGCGCCAGAGCGGCTCTCCGGAGATGGCGCTGGAACGGTTGATTCAGGAATCCCCGGTCATGTCGGAGCGGATGAAATCCGCGGAGCGCGTGACGAAGGTTTACGCCAGCGGCGACTATTCGTATCGCAACCGGCGACTTGCCGGAGACCGCTGGTTGCTCGCGGGCGACGCGGCGGGATTTATCGATCCGATTTTCAGCAGCGGGGTGTTTCTGGCGATCCTCGGGGGTGAGCAGGCGGCGGATGCCTTCGACCTCGCGCTTCGCGAGCCGCACCGTCGTGCGGAGGCCTTTCGATCCCACGCCCGGCGACTGGACGCCGTGATGAGGCTGTATCTGCGTTTCGTGGAGGGCTGGTATCGGCGGGAGTTTGTCGAAACGCTTCTCAATCCGCGCGAGTTTTTCGAGGTCGTGCCGGCAGTGAACGCCGTGCTCGCGGGAAACCTCGGCGGCTCCTTCGACATGCGCTGGAGGCTGTGGCTGTTTCACGCCATCGTCGCGCTGCAGCGATTCACGCCGATTTCCCCCCGCCTGCAAACGGCCTGACATGAGGAAACTTGCGGGATGCGCGGCGCTGTGGCTGCTTGCCGGCTGCGCAACGGTCACGCCGGATTTCGAGGTGCGCGAGACGAAGTCGGCCGCGGTGGAATGGCGCATGGAAGGGGAGAGGGTTGAGCTGCGTGCGGAGTATTCCCGCGGCGATGGAGATGCCCTGCGACTTGTGGTGGTTCGGGGCCGGCCGGTGCTGGTGCTGACTCGAATGCGCGGGGAATGGATCGCTTCAGGCGTCCTTGCCAGGGGCGGCTGGCGTGGCAACTGGAACACCGCACCGCGCGAGCTGGGTGGCTGGCTGTGTCTGGCCGAGGCCATCGACGCCGGTGGCCATGCCCCGGAAGGCTTATCGGAGTTTCGCACCGGTCGGATGAGTGTTCGCTATGCGAAGCCCGGCGGCGTGCTCCGCGAAATCGAGCTGGCAGCTGTTGCGACGGACGACCGTTTCCGGGTGAGATTCTAGATTTCCTCGCGAACGGTGTCCGCGGCGGTTCGCGCGTCGCGGACGACCCCGCGAAAGAACGGCAACGCTGCAGCGCCGGCGAGCCCCCACGAGGTGTTCATCAGAAATCCCACGAGGGAGATGGAGACTGCGGTGGCGGCGAGGACGCCGGAGAGCTCGCTGAGGAGGAAGGCAAACACCTGCTCCCGGACGCCGAGTCCGCCAATGCTGATCGGCAGGGCTGTGATAATGTCCGCAGCGGGCATGATCGCACTCATTTGGAGGAAGGAGATGTCGACCGAGAATGCCCGGGCGCTTGCATAGAACACGCCAAAGTAGGCGATGAGCATCACCAGGGTGAGCGCCATGGCGCGGAGGGACGCGCGCCATTGGTAGGCCATCTGGGCGTAACCCGCGCCGAACTTTCGCAGGATGTTCGGAAACGGCGCCCATCGCGGGGGATTGGCCGTCCAGCCACTGGCGGCGAGAGAGAGCGTCCATGTGAGCAGCGCGGCGCACCCGATCTGGTAGGCGATCACGATCTGCACCAGCGTCATCACCTTCGGACTGCGGGAGAGCCACTCGTAGTTCCAGACGGTGAGCACGGCGGTGTAGAGGATGAGTCCGCCGAGGCCGCTGATGCGGTCGAGGATCACTGACAGCAGCGAATCGATCTTCGAGTTTCCGCGGCGCATGAGGTATGCCGCGCGCACGAGGTCTCCGCCTGCGGCACCCACGAGGAAGGTGTTGCAAAACAGGGCGACCAGGCAGATTTGCACGCTTTTCCAGAACGGCAGCTCAATGCGCAGCATTTTCAGGAAAATGCGCCAACGGCAGACGCCGACGAGGTTTTCCATTCCCGCGAAACAAATTCCCGCCACGAGCCAGCCGGGGGTGGTCGACTTCAAGGCGGCGGAAATATCCGTGCGAAATTCCGGATCGCGAAAGAAGAATGCCAGCAGCGCTGCGGTGACCGCGGTCTGGAAGAGGACGATCAGCCAGCGCTTGAGCATGTGGGTATGGGCAGGGGCGACAATGGAGCGGTCACCGCGCCAGAAGTGCCGGGCGTCGGCAAGGATAAAATCCCCGCTCGAAATCCGGGCCCGACTGAGCAATTCTTTGGGAACCGCTCATGCCTGCCGTCAAAGTCGATGTCCCCCAGGAGCTTTCCCGTCCGGCAGGGCGGAGGCGCAGGCAATGGAAGCCGCAGGATGTGTGGAACTACACGTTGCAGGCGGCGAGCGTCGGAATCTTCTTTGCGACCGGTGTGGCGGTTACCCTCGTCGCGCCGGTCGTCCGGCTCGTGCTAGGACCGGAACGATCGCTGCCGGTCGGTCGGGCGTTGATCCGGGGCCTTTTTCGCTTTTTCTCCTGGTGGCTGGAAGCCGTGGGGCTGTGTCGCATTCGTTTCGAAGGCGTCGAGAAACTCGCAAGCCTTCGAGGCGTGATCGTGGCACCGAACCACCCCGGCCTGCTCGATGCCGTGTTTCTGATTCCCCATCTTCCACGGGCGGTGTGCATCATGCGTGCGGGCTTGATGCGAAATCCCTCGTTTCTCGGCGCGGCCGGGCTGGCCGGCTACATCACGAATGATCGAGGCCCTGACCTGATCCGGCAATGCGAACGCAAACTGGCCGCCGGTGACAATCTGCTGATCTTCCCGGAGGGAACCCGGACGCGCCTGCACGCGCGCGCGGTGAACCCGTTCAAGGGCGGCTTCGCGCTCGCTGCGGTGCTTACGGGAGCGCCGATTCAGACCGTATTGATCGCGCGGAGCGGCTCCTACCTTGCAAAAGAGACCAGCCTCGGCGCCGTCGCGGAGGTGCCGGTGCGGATCACGATTCGAGTGGGCGAGGTCTTTCATGCGCGTTCGGGCGAATCCGCGAAGGCGCTTGCCGCAAGGCTCGAGGAGTATTTCCGCGCATCGCTCGAAAACTCGGGCGGTGAAATCCGGCTTGCGCACTGATGCCGGAGCCCAGCCGCACGCATCTCGTCCTTCTGCCGAGCTACAACAGCGGACCGATGCTTCGGAGAACCGCCCTTGAGGCGATGGCGCACTGGCTGCCGGTGTGGATTGTGATCGATGCGAGCACCGATGGCAGCGACCGCGATGCGCGGGCGCTGGCCGACGAGCATCCGCATGTCCGCTGCATGGTTCTTCCGAAAAATGCCGGCAAGGGCGGCGCGGTGCTTGAGGCGATGAAGGCGGCGCAGGCCGAGGGATTCAGTCATGCGCTGGTGATGGATGCGGACGGACAGCATCCGGCGGACAGGATTCCCGGGTTCATGGCGCGTTCGCAGGAGCAACCCGGGGCGATGATCCTTGGGGAACCCATCTTCGGTCCCGACGCTCCGCCGGAACGGGTGAAGGGGCGGCGCGTCGGAAACTGGTGGGCGAATCTCGCAACCCTTTGGGGGGGCATCCACGATTCGTTGTTTGGCTTTCGCGTGTATCCGATTCGCGAGTCGGTGGAGATTCTCGATTCCATCCGCACGGCGCGGCGCTTCGATTTCGATACGGAACTCGCCGTGCGCCTCTACTGGCGCGGCGTCAAACCGGTGAACATTCGGGTGCCGGTGACCTACCCGCCGCGCGAGGAGGGGGGGACCACGCAGTTTCGCTACCTGCGGGACAACCTCCTGCTCGTCGGGACGCACACGCGATTGTCCCTTGGCATGCTGCTGCGGCTTCCGAGGCTCCTTCGGATGCGCTCGCAATGAGCGGGGGAGATTGCAAAATCTGGATTGGTCCGTGAAACGCAATCTCCTTCTCGCCGCTGCCGCAGCCGGAACCCTCGCACCGCTTGTTGCGGGCCGCCGGGGATTCCTGGCATGGCCGCCGGCACACGCGCTCGTCCTTGTGCCGACGCTGCTGCGGAACAATGCTTGCTTCGGACCGATTGCGACGCACTTTGAGACTCCGCGACGGGAGGTGTGGCTCACGATCGACGACGGTCCGGATCCGCGCGACACGCCGGCGATGCTGGAGGTGCTCGCGAAATATCGGGCGAAGGCAACGTTCTTCATGATCGGGGGCAAGGCCGGGCGTCTGCGCAGCCTGGCGTGGGAGGTGCGGTCCGCCGGTCACGGCATCGGGAATCACACCTACTCGCATCCCTCCGCCACGTTCTGGGCGTTGGGTCCACATGCAATGCAACGGGAGATCGAACGCGGGGCCTCAGCCATTCATGCGGCAACCGGAGTGCGGCCCGCATTGTTTCGTTCGCCCGTCGGAATGACGAATCCATTTGTCCACCCGGCGCTCGGTGATCAGAGACTGATCGGATGGTCCGCCTCCGGGTTGGACGGCCTCCGCGACCGCGGGCGGGTGGTGGTCGACCGGATTCTGGCTCGGGTGCGACCGGGTGCGATCGTGGTGATTCACGAGGGCGGCGCACCGGGACGTGTCGGAACGTTGCAGATGCTGCTCGAGCGGTTGACGGCCGAGGGCTACGCGTGTGTCATCCCGGACTTCGCCTCGCTCCGCTGATGCCCTCGAAGCCGCACACCGAACGCGCATTCTACAAGCTGCTCTACACGCCGCAGATCTTTGAGTTCACGTCGCGGCTGTTTCGCTTCCTTGGGCGCGGGGTCTATGTGCGGGTCGCGCAGGCGGTGGCGTGGAGTTACGCGATGACGCAGCACGGCGTGCGCGATGTCGTGCTCGGAAATCTGCGTCTGCTCGCGGGAGATGAAGTGAAAGCCGCGGATGCCGTTGCGGTGTTCACGAACTTCGGCGCGACCATTGCGGACTACGTCGCGGTCGGAAACATGCCTGTGGACCGCGCCGCGGCGCTCTGCGTCGAGACAATCGGGGACGAGCACCTTGAGGACGCGTTGCGCGCCGGCAAAGGGGCGATTCTCGCCACCGGGCACTTCGGATTCTTTGAATTTGGCGCGCTGCTTCTTGGACGGAAGGGATATCCGATCACCGTCGTGACACTGTCCGAGCCAACGCCGGAGCTGACGAAGTGGCGCGCGGATTTTCGCAAGCGCTGGGGCGCGGACACAATCGAGGTCGGACCGGATGCCTTCTCGTCCCTGCGTGTCGTTCAAACGCTGCAGGGCGGCGGGTTTGCCGCGATGCTCGCGGATCGCCCGTTCGGCGGACCGACGGTCGAGGTGGATCTGCCCGGCGGTCGGATCGCGTTTTCCTCCTCGCCCGCTCTACTCGCGTATCTCGCGGACTGTCCGGTCATTCCGGTTGCGATCACGCGACGTCCGGACGCCACCTATCGCATTGTGTCGAAGCCCTGCATCTGGCCGCGTCAATTCGAGGGAGATCGCAACGCACGGGTGGAGGGTGCGACGAAGGTGATTGCCGCGTCGCTTTTCGAGGAGATCGTGCGGGATCCCCGGCAGTGGTATCAGTTCGTCCCGGTGGGATTGACCCCGGAAGCGGCGCGCTGATCACAGGCTGGATTGCCGCTCGTGGTCTTGAGCGTCTGCGACAGTGCCAGGCTGTAGTTCCTGGAGGGAAATTCCTGCTCCGCGCTTCTCGTAGAGGTCCTCATTAAAAAAGATCTCAAATTTTTGTTGGCCGATCTCATGGTCCCTGCCGCGGGAAGGAGGCAATGTCCGGAAACGTCGTTCCACCCTCCCCCCAAGCGAATGATGGTCTGTAAAGGATCTCAAATCTTCGTTGCTAAATCTCATGGTCCTTTTTCGCTGTCTGAGCGAATAACGCCTAAACAAGTCGTCATTTCATGAAGTTCGCTTCCTCCATCCGGCCTGCCCGGGGAGGAAGGTGCAGGGACTTCATGAAGTGCCGAATTGCCTGCGTCCAATTTGTAAAGAACCTCATCTAGTAAAACCCGTGACCATGAAATCCCGACTTCTCTCTTTCGTCCCCAAGGCGGCGACGGTGACGTTTCTTTCCGCCCTCGTGTCGACCGCTCCTGCGGCGGATATCTACTGGGCGGGGGGCGACGGTGACCTTCTGGATCCGGAAAACTGGCTGGGTGGAAGCCTGCCTACCTCGGCGGATGTGGCGGCAATCAGCAACGGAGCGACTGCGACGCTTGCCGAGGGGGATGTGACCTTCACGCAGTTCTGGATCGGCCAGAACGGTCAGGGCAGCGCCACCGGCAGCTTCGTTCAGACCGGGGGCTCGATCACGTTGACGACTGGTGGCGTGGTGGGACGTCAGGGAAACGCGGTCGGGAACTGGGAGATGACCGGAGGCTCCCTGACCACCGGGGATTTACGGCTTGGTGGCGGAGGTGCGAGTTCGACGGATCCCGTCGGCTCCAAGGGAACGATGACGGTTTCGGGTGCCGATACCCTGGTCACTTCAACCGGCTATGTGGGAATCGGATCCGCCGGGACTGGCACGCTGACGCTCTCGAATTCCGCGATGTGGATCCACAACAGCAACGCCGTTTTTCTCGTGGGCGGTGACAACAACAACAACCCTGCCAATCAGGCGGGAGGCACCGGCATTCTCACCGTGGCGAGCGGAGCGAGTCTGACTTTCGGTGGGAGCGCAAACCTCGGCATCGGCCGCAACACCAGCACGGCCGCGACCACCGGCAACGGCACGGTGATCCTCGATGGCGGCGAGATCACTCTGGGCACCGGCACGGTAAATCTCGGCTCCCGGCAGGGGGCAAGCCAGTTGGCGGGAACCGGGACGCTGACCGTGAATTCCGGAACCCTCACTTCCAACAACGGCATCCGATTGAACGAAGGCACCGGGACCATCAACTTCAACGGTGGCGTCGCGGTGATCGGTGGAATCACGAAGTCATGGGGAAGTGGCACCGGCACCGTGAATTTCAACGGCACCGTGGTCCGCGCCTCGACCACCAGCGCAGACTTCTTTTCCTACAACGGAAACCAGGGCGCCGGCGTCTTGAATCTGAACATCCAGTCCGGCGGTCTGAAGCTCGATACGAATGGGAATCTCGTTGTCATTACCCAGAGCCTCACCGGCGTCGGCGGGCTCACGAAGCTCGGCGAGGGGGAACTCGTGCTGAACGGGGAAAACGTTTACGCCGGCGGCACGGTGGTGAGTGAGGGAACGCTGGTTGTCGAGGCGGGCGGCACGCTCGGCACAGGGGGCATCGTGGTCGAAAACGGAGGCATCCTCGATTTTGACTACGCGTTCAGTCTGACCACCGCGGGCCTGGTGCTCGAGGCGGGCAGCCAGTTCAAGCTCGATGAGAATCTCACGTTCGGCGGACTCACGATCGACGGAACCACGTTCGCCGAGGGTGTCTACGATTACGCGACGCTCAAGGCGAACTATGGGGACATTTTCCTGGACGGCGGCAGCGGTCAGATCACCGTCACGACGGCGGTCCCGGAGCCGGGCGCCCTTGCCCTCCTGGTGGTGGGAGGAGCGGCGGCCGGGGTGTTCCATCTCCGTCGCAGGATGCGGCCTTAACCAAAAGGGTGTTGGCGGACGGTCCGCGGCGGGCCGTCCGCCAATTCACTCCGCGCCCCGGGCACTAACGGTCCGTCGACGCAGTGGTCAAAAACATGGGAATCCCTGGCGGAATCACCCTTTCCGCGTCGAGGTTGCTTGCGTGGAGGGGAAGAAATGGGGGAGGATAAACATTGCATGAACGTGCTGATTCTCGCCGCCGGCTACGCAACCCGGCTTTATCCCCTGACCCTGAACAAAGCAAAGCCGCTCCTCGAGGTGGCGGGCAAACCCATGATCGAATGGGTCCTGGACAACCTCGCGCCCATTCCCGACATCGAGACCGTTTACGTCGTGACGAACAACAAGTTCGCGCACGACTTCCGCGTCTGGGCGGATGAATACAACCGCCGCCAGCCGAAACTGACGTTCAAGATCATCAACGACGGCACGACGAGCGACGCCGACAAGAAGGGGGCGATCGGCGACATTCATCTCGTGCTCACGCAGGAGCACCTTTTCGGCAGCGATTTGATCGTGGTGGCCGGTGACAATCTTTTCAGCGAGCCGGTCACGGAGTTCGGCACGGTGGGCAAGGACGCGCCGGCGACGGTTGCCGTCTATGACGTGGGCGACCTCGAGCTGGTGAAGAAATACAACTCGATTTCGACGGACGCGACGGGCCGGATCACGAAATTTGTCGAAAAGGCTCCCGATCCCGAGAGCACGCTCAGCGCGATCGCGCTGTATTACTACCGCAGCGACATTCTACCGATGATCGAGCACTACATTGCCGAGGGGAACAACCCCGACCAGCCGGGCCGGCTCATCGAGTGGCTGCACCACCGTGTCGAGGTTCGCACGTGGAAGGTCCCGGGACTTTGGTTCGACATCGGCGGCAAGGAGTCGCTCGAGGAGGCGAACGACGTCTTCCAGAAGTTCGTGAAATAGTTCGCGATTTCGCAATCGGATCCGGGGAGGAGTTGCGTGGACGACCCACGTCCCCCCGGATTAGTCTCGCTCCATGCCTCCCACCGTCGGCGTGAGCCGGAAGATTGTGCAGGGATTGATCCTGGCGCTTGGCGGTCTGCTCGTGTCCGTGAACAGCGCCCGGTCGGAGATTCTCTGGAGTGATTCCTCGACGACGCTCGTGCACGAAAGCCTTCCCGAGAAGGTTTTGCCGCGCGAAGAGATCGGTGTCCGGGATACGACCGCGTCCGATACGTTGTATATCCGGTTCGACGTCGATCCATTGTCCGACGCCGCCACCGACGCGTCGGTTCGCTATCTCGCCGGGATGGTTTTTTACGAGAACGGGAATGAGCGGTTCGGTATCGGCAACGGGTGGAGGGCACGCGGATACAGTGCGTTCAATACTGCGGAGCAGGGGCCGGAGAACGACACGTTTGGCGAGTTCGACCTGCAATCGTCCCACCCGGAGAAGGGGAAGAGTTACGAATTTGTCCGCCGGAGGACGCCGCGCACGATTGTCGTGAAGATCCAGTATGTCCCGGGTGAACCCGCCCGGGTGACCGCCTGGATTGATCCGGATCTTTCCCTTGGCGCGACGGAGGCAAGCCAGCCGCTGGACATTCAGACGCAGTTCCGCGCCGATGCCACCTTCGACGAAATCCGGTTTCGTCATCAGGGCGGAGGCGATGGATGGATGTTCCGGGACATTGCGGTGGCGACCACTTTCGAGGATCTGCTGCGGCCGCGCTTCTGGCAGCGTCGGTGGTTTCTGGGGCTCACGGCGGGCGTGGTCCTGGTGGCCGTGGCGCTTTCGGTCCAGTTGCTGGAGCGACGGCGTGCACGCCGGAGGATTCAATGGCTCGAGCGGGAGCGTGCCGTCGCCCTCGAGCGCGAGAGAATCGCCCGCGACATTCACGACGAGCTCGGGGCGGAGCTTGCGCAGATCGGATTGCTCGCAGACATTGGTGGCGACGGTGCCACCAGTCCCGGCGAGATGAACCGGAATTTCGCACGCATCGCACGCCATACCCGCGGAGTCGTGGCGGCGCTGGACGAGATCGTCTGGGCGGTGAATCCTCGTAACGACAACCTGGCCCGGCTTGCGGACTACCTCTGCCGGATCGCCGACGAAATTTTCGAGGAGTCCGCGATTCGCTGCCGCAAGGAGGTTCCCACGGGGTTGCCGGAGTTTCCGGTGAGTTCGGAAACGCGCCACGATCTCACGCTCGCCGTGAAGGAGGCGTTTACGAATCTGCTCAAGCACTCGGGAGCGACCGAGGCATGGTTGCGACTGAGGTGGGCGGAGCCGAATCTGACGATCTGCGTGGAGGACGACGGACGTGGCTTTGATATTTCCTCGGCAAAACGCGGAAACGGACTGGACAATCAACGCACCCGATTGGAACGAAATGGAGGCACGGTGGAGGTGAAGAGCGTTCCCGGAGAAGGGACGCGATTGATTATCCGGATTCGACTCGATCGCGACGAATAGCCCGCCTCTTCCGAATCAACATGGCCCGTCTTTCCAGCACAGTTAAGAACCCCGACGCACCGAAAACCGGCTTGATCCGTGTCGCCATCGTGGAGGATCACTCCGGATTTCGGGAAACGCTCATCCGGATGTTCGACGGAACATCCGATTTCGAGGTGGTCGCCGCATGTGCAAATACCGAGGAGGCCCTGACGACGATTCCGAAGACCGGCTGCGACATCGTGCTGCTGGATATCAAGCTCCCGGGAGCATCCGGCATCGATTGTCTGCGTTCGTTGAAGCGGCAGATGCCCAACGTGCGCCTCGTGATGCTCACCGCCTACGACGACAACGACAATCTCTTCCAGTCCCTCACGGCGGGCGCCGACGGTTACCTCTTGAAAAGGACGCCGCGTGGGCGGCTGCTCGATTCGTTGCGCGACATCGTGGGAGGAGGAGCTCCGATTTCCCCGCAGATTGCCCGACGCATGGTGGAGTATTTTCACATGCTTCACGGACGGGAAAATGCGGGTCTCGTTCCGGCCAACTCGGAGCTCAAGGACCTGACCGCCCGCGAGAGGGAGGTGCTGGCGCTGCTGGCCGACGGCCAGACGCCCAAGGAGGTTGCGGACACCCTCGAGATCAGCTGGCAGACGGTGCGGAATCACATCCGCGTCATTTACGAAAAGCTGCACGTGCACACCCGCACGGACGCGGTGTTGAAATATTTCGGACGCGTTCCCTCCGCCGAGCGGAAGTGACCGCCGGGATCAATACGGAGGGATGCGCATCTCGAACCGCGGGATGCGCGTGAAGACGGGCTCGCCGGTGTCTGTGACGCCGAGATAGGCCCCCTCCGCCACGGCGTCGAACGCGGCAGCGTGTGAGCTGTTGTAGGAAAATCGCCCGCCCGGCTCGAGCCGCGGAAACTCGCCGACCACGCCGTCACCCTCCACGGCGATCGTGTCGCCATTGGCTTCGCGGATCACCCACTTGCGGCCCTTGATTGTGACGGTCTCGTCAGACTCGTTGGAGATCGTGATGAAATACACGAACACGTGCGGACGATCCGGAGGTCCCATGAGATCCGGCGCGTGCAGGACGCGGTCGACCGTGACATTCAGTCCGTGCAGCGCTCGCGGAGTCATGTCAGAGGGTGACGATGTTCCGTGCGCGCGCCGCCGGGATCACGGCTTCTTCGCGGTGCTCTGGATGTAAAGCTCGCGGAGCTGCTTGAAGTCGACCGTGACGGGCGAGTGGGTGAGCAGGTCGAGGCCGCGGTTGTTCTTCGGAAAGGCGATCACGTCGCGAATGGACTCCGTGCCGGCGAGCAGCATGACGAGGCGGTCGAGACCGAGCGCAATGCCGCCGTGCGGCGGGGCGCCGAACGAGAACGCGCGAAGCAGGTGGCCGAATTTTTCCTGCTGCTCCTCGGGCCCGATGCCGAGGGTCTCGAACATCCTGGCCTGAAGCTCCTTTTCGTGGATTCGGATCGAGCCGCCACCGAGTTCGACGCCATTGAGCACGACGTCGTAGGCGACCGCACGGACCTTCGCGAATTCGCCCGCTTCGAGGAGCGGCACGTCCTCCGTCTTCGGGCGGGTGAAGGGATGGTGCACCGCGACCCACTTGGCTTCCTCCGGCGAGAAGGCGAGGAGCGGAAAATCGACGACCCAGAGAAAGTTCAGCGCGTTGCTGTCCTTCGTGAGCTCGAGCAGCTCGGCGCAGCGCAGGCGGACGCGGCC
Organism: uncultured Spartobacteria bacterium; assembly: GCA_937901895.1. Classification (GTDB taxonomy): domain Bacteria; phylum Verrucomicrobiota; class Verrucomicrobiia; order Chthoniobacterales; family JAATET01; genus JAATET01. The sequence continues at coordinate 23,556 of CALGTD010000042.1, forward strand.
GAGCGTGTCGCACACGGCCTGCCATTTGTCCGCGCCGAAGAAGAGGACGTCGCCGGGCGCCAAGTCCATGCGCTCGGCGAGTGCTGCCTTCTCGGCCTCGGAGAAAAATTTCACGATCGGGCTCTCCCATTCGCCGGTGGCGTTGGCCTTGATGTAGGCGAGACCTTTGGCGCCAAGCTCGGTCTTTGCCCATTCCTCCCACTTCTTGAGCTGCTCCTTGGAGAGCTTCTCGGCGGCGCCCCTGGCGTTGAGGGCGCGGATCACGCCGCCGCCGTCGAGCACGGAGCGGAAGACCTTGAACTCCGACGCGGCAAACACGTCGCTGAGGTCGATGATCTCGAGGCCGAAGCGCGTGTCGGGCTTGTCGGAGCCGAAGCGATCCATCGCCTCCTGGTAGGGCATGCGCGGGAACGGCGTGGAAATTTCCACCCCTTTCGCCTCGCGGAAAATGCGGGCGAGCAGCCCTTCAATGAGCGTCTGGATTTCGACGTCGGAAATGAACGACGCCTCGACGTCGATCTGCGTGAACTCGAGCTGGCGCTCGGCGCGGAGATCTTCGTCACGGAAGCAGCGGGCGATCTGGAAATATTTTTCCACGCCGGCGACCTGCAGCAGCTGCTTGTATTGCTGCGGGGCCTGCGGCAGCGCGTAGAATGCGCCGGGCGTAAGGCGGGCGGGCACGAGGAAGTCGCGCGCGCCTTCGGGCGTGGGGTTTGAAAGAATCGGGGTCTCGACTTCGAGGTAGCCCTGCTCGTCGAAATAGTTGCGCGTGGCGGTGGTCACGCGGTGGCGCAGGCGGAGGTTTTGCGCCATCTGCGGACGGCGCAGGTCGAGGTAGCGGTATTCGAGGCGCAGGTCCTCGTTTGAGACCTTGGCGTCGAGCTGGAAGGGCAGGACGTCCGATTTGTTGAGGACGGTGAGGGACGTCGCGATGAGTTCGATGCCGCCGGTGGCGAGTTTTGGATTCTCGGTGCCGGCGAGGCGCGGGGCGACCTTGCCGGTGACGGTGATCACGTCCTCGCTGCGCAGACCGTGCGATTGCTCCGCGACCTCAGGATATTCCTCGGGACGGAAAACGACCTGCGTGACGCCCTCGCGGTCGCGAAGATCGATGAAGATGACGCCGCCATGATCACGCCGCGAATCGACCCACCCGCACAGGGTGGCTTCGGTGCCGGCGTCGGATGGGCGCAGCGCGCCGCAATGATGAGAGCGATACTTCATGGCGAACCGTCAAGATTGGGCGGTTTTCAGCCACCCGGCAAGCGCGTCTTGCGGGACGGCCGTCTCCGTGCGCGTGGCGAGCGTTTTCACCTTCACCTGTGGCCATTCCTGGCCGACGACGACCGCGAAGCGCGCGCCGAGCTGTTCGGCGGCCTGGAATTGCTTGCCGACCTTAGCGGTATCGAGCGGGAAATCCGTCCGCCAGCCGGCGTCCCGGAGCGTCTGCACGAGCCCGATCGCGTCGCGGCGAAGGGATTCGTCGGCAATGACCACGAAAACCTCCGCCGCCGGGCTCGCGGCGAGCGTCTGCTCCATTTTGGCGCGGGCGTGCGGCGTTTCCTCGATGAGATTGCCGAGCACGACGTCGCCCATGCCGAACCCGATGGCCGGCAGTTTCACGGCGCCGTCGCTGAGGTCGGTGAGCAGGTTGTCGTAGCGGCCTCCGCCGGCAAGGGCGCGCATGGATTTGCTCTTGTCGAAGGCCTCGAAAACGAGGCCGGTGTAGTAGGCGAGTCCGCGCACGATCGAGAGGTCGATCTCGACGAAGTCGCGCAGTCCACGCGCGTCGAGCTGTTCGAGCAGCGGGGCGAAAAATTCCGGGCTGCCGCCGGCGATGAACGTCTTCAGGTCGGCGACGGTGAGGCTGTGCGGTGCGAGTTTCGCATTCAGCGAGTCCTCGGGTTCGCGCTCGATCTTGTCGATGATGGCGAGCACGGACTTCGTGTCCTCAACGCCGCGGGATTTCAGGAATTCGATCCACGCGTTGCGGTCGCTCAGGCGGATGACGAAATCGTCCTTCGTGAAGCCAAATTCGCGGAGCAGGTCGATGACGAGCGCGACGGCCTCGGCGTCCGCGGCCGTGGAGGCGTCGCCGATAAGGTCGGCGTTGAACTGGATGAACTCGCGCAGGCGGCCCTTCTGCTGGCGCTCGTAGCGGAAGAAATTCGAGGTGCTGAACCACTTAAGCGGCTTGCGATAGGCGCGTTCCTTCGCGATGACCATGCGGGCGAGGGTGGGCGTCATTTCCGGGCGCAGCGCCACGTCGCGATCGCCGCGGTCCTTGAAGTTGTAGAGCTGCCCGAGAATCTCGGCGCCGCTCTCGTTCTTTTTCGCGTAAAGGTCCATGGACTCGAGCACGGGGCCGTCCATCTCGACAAAGCCATAACGGCGCGCGACGCGGCGCCAGCCGTCGAGCACATAGCCGCGGCGGGCGCAGTCCTCGGGATAAAAGTCACGGAAACCGGGAAGCGGTCGCATCGCGACACGCCACCAAATCGCCGCCCGCCGCGCAACGATTTCCGCGTGTCTGGAGGATCGATCGACCTAGAATGGTGCGGTGAAAACGATCGGCGCGCGTGAATTGAGCCGGAATTCGGGAGCTTTTCTGCTCGATGTTCGGACGCCGGCGGAGTTCGCCGCCGAGCATATCGAGGGCGCGGCGCTGCTGCCGCTGCACGAACTCGACGAAGCCTCGGCGGTCAAGGTCCTCGCGGGACGGAAGGAGTGCGTGGTTGTCTGCCAGAGTGGCCGGCGCGCGCAATCCGCCGCCGGGAAGCTTGAGGAGTGGGGAATTACGCCGGTCGTGCTCGAAGGGGGCGTGAACGCTTGGAAAGACGCCGGCCTGCCCGTGAAGCGTGGCCGCGGGGTCATCTCAATCGAGCGGCAGGTCAGGATCGCAGCGGGCTCGCTGGTCGTGATCGGCGTGGCGCTGGGCTTTTCCGTAAGCCCGTGGTTCTTCGGTCTGTCGGCATTTGTCGGGTGCGGGTTGATTTTCGCCGGAATCACGGACTTCTGCGGGATGGGCCTTCTCCTCGCAAGGATGCCGTGGAATCAGCGTGGCTGATTGCCCTCCCGGAGGGCTTGCACTTGGGCTTTGGCGGCGGCAGGCTGTGCGGTTCGCCATGACCAGCGCCGAGATTCGCCAATCCTATCTGGATTTCTTCCGGGAGAAACAGCACACGATCGTGCCGTCGAGCTCGTTGATGCCCGACAGTCCGAACCTGCTCTTCACGAACGCAGGAATGAACCAGTTCGTGCCGGTCTTCCTCGGCCAGAAGACGGCTGACGTCTCGAAGTGGGCGAATGCGATCCCGGGTCTGGATACGCGCGCGGCGGACACGCAGAAGTGCATCCGCGCCGGCGGCAAGCACAACGATCTCGAGGACGTCGGTCTCGACACGTATCACCACACGTTCTTCGAGATGCTCGGGAACTGGAGCTTCGGCGACTATTTCAAAAAGGAAGCCATCGCCTGGGCGTGGGAGCTAATTGTCGACCGGTGGAGGTTTCCTGTCGAACGGCTTTACGCCACGGTCTACGCGCCCGGAGAGGGCGATCCGAGCGAGTTCGACCAGGAGGCGTATGACTGCTGGGCAGCGCTGTTCACGAAGGCCGGGCTCGACCCGAAGGTTCACATCGTCAACGGCAACAAAAAGGACAACTTCTGGATGATGGGCGACACGGGCCCGTGCGGTCCGTGTTCCGAGCTTCATGTCGATCTCACGCCGGCCGGCGACACGAAGGGCTCGCTGGTCAATGCCGGCGACGCGCGTTGCATCGAGATCTGGAATCTCGTGTTCATCCAATACAACGCGAACGCCGACGGCACCTTCTCGCCGCTGCCCGCGAAGCACGTGGACACCGGCATGGGCTTCGAGCGCGTGACCTCGATCATCCAGGGCACGAAGAATTTCACCGACTTCGGGAATGCAAAAATCTCGAACTACGAGACGGACATCTTCCGGCCGATCTTCGACGAACTCGAGCGCATCAGCGGGCGCAAGTATGGCAGCACCCTGCCCGCGCCCGGCTCGACCGGCGATACGGAGCAGGAGCATGTCGACGTGGCATTCCGCGTGATCGCCGATCATATCCGCACGCTCAGCTTTGCGATTGCGGACGGCATTCAACCGGGGAACACGGATCGAAACTACGTCCTGCGCCGCATTCTGCGCCGGGCCGTTCGTTACGGTCGCACGCTCGGGCTGCATGAGCCGTTTTTCTACAAGCTCGTCGCCGTGCTCGCGCGCACGATGGGTGACGTTTTCCACGAACTGCGTCTCAAGCAGAAGCATGTCGAGGAGGTCATTCGTCGCGAAGAGGAGGCGTTCAACAAGACGCTCGATCGCGGAATCCGGATGTTCGAGAGCGAGGTGTTTGCCCGTGCGCTCGCCGCGGCGGCGCAGGCCGACGGACTCGCGATGGTGCTGAAGTCCGAGTCGTTCTTCGTTCCCGAGCCGGGCAGGTCTCCGGAGGAGGTCGACGTTTCGGAAGTCGTGTTCTCGCGCGGCGGGGAAACCGTTGCCGGCTTTGATTCCGCCGAATTGCTCGAGGGAGCGTGGCGAAAGGTGCTGAAGACGACGCCGAGGATCTCCGGCGAGGACGCCTTCAAGCTCTACGACACCTACGGATTTCCCGTGGATCTCACGGACCTCATGGCCCGCGAGCGCGGGCTCACGGTGGACATCGCCGGGTTCGAATCGCTCATGGAGGCCCAGCGCGAGCGCGCCCGCGCCGCGCAGAAAAAGGAGGTCATTTCCGCGGAAGGCCGGACTGTCGAGACACAGACCCAGTTTGTCGGCTACGATGAACTCGAGGCGGAGGCCCGGGTCCTCGAGGTCGTTTCGAAGGATGGAGACACCTTTGCAATCGTCGACGTCAGCCCGCTCTATGCCGAGATGGGCGGTCAGGTCGGCGATACCGGCATTCTCATCGCGGGCGGGGAAATGTTTCCCATCACAAATACCGTCAAGCGTGGAGGGGCGTTTTTTCTCAAGCTGCCTTCCTCGGCCGCGATCGCCGCACCTTCCGAAGTGCGCCTTCAGGTGGACGCCGCGCGGCGCGTGGCGATTGAGCGCCATCACACCGTCACCCATTTGCTGCATTGGGCGTTGCATGAAGTGGTCAGCCGCGACGCGACGCAGAAGGGATCGTTTGTCGGGCCCGACAAGCTGACGTTCGACTTCAACAGCGGAGCGCTGACGCAGCAGCAGGTTCGCGACATCGAGAAACTCGTCAACGAGCGGATCCTCGAAAACGCGACCGTCTCGTGGATGGAGGTGCCGTATGCGGACGTGAAGACACGCCCTGACATCATGCAGTTCTTCGGTGACAAGTATGGCGAGACCGTTCGGGTGGTGCAGATCGGCGGGCGGCCCGAGGAACTGGACGGCTACTCGATGGAACTGTGCGGCGGCACGCACACGCGCACGACCGGACAAATCGGCGTATTCCGCATCGTCAACGAGTCCGCCATCGCCGCCGGAGTGCGGCGCATCGAGGCGACCGCGGGATTGACCGCCTACGAGTCAGCCCGCGCGGACATGGACCGGCTCCACGCGATCGCCGGAAAACTCAACGCCCCGCTCACGGAACTCGAGAAGAAACTCGAAGCCCTGCTCTCGCAACAAAAGGCGCTTGAGAAGCAGCTTGCCTCGCTCAAGCAGCAACAGGCGGCGGGTGTCGCGACGGGGTTGCTGGAGAAGGTTCGCAACGCCGGACTGAAGGTGCCCTCCATCATCGAGCACCTCGGGGATGCGGATGGAGATTACCTGCAGGCGGTGGCCGATGCGTTGAAGGGACGCTTCGACGGGGCGATTGTGCTCACCGGCTCGGCAAATGGTGCCGTCGCGCTCGTAGCGGCCGTTTCCCCCGCGCATACAAAGACGGTGCAGGCGGGCAAGTTGATTCAGGGAATTGCGCCGGTCGTCGGAGGAAAGGGCGGTGGCCGGCCGGACAATGCGCGTGGTGGCGGCAAGGACTCGACGAAGATCGACGAAGCCTTGCGCGAGGCGGAGCGCCTGCTGGGCTGCTGATTTTAGCGGTTCGGACGCGTTCCCCTTTGCGGGACGCTGGAGGTGATTCAGGCGCAATTGCCTACACGGGCATGCGGGGATTGGGCGATGCCGACGTCGGGGCATTCTCCGATAGCTGCACCAACATTGGGGGGCGAACTTTGGGAAAACTGCGAAACCTCCACTCAAAGTCCGCCATGACCTCTCGAACATTGCTCCCTGCCGTTGCCTTCCTTGTCGCCCTATCCCGCCTTGAAGCTGCACCCATCAGCTTCCCCGCGGGAACCTTTGAGGGCGGAACCTCCAGCCAGTGGGCGACCCAATCCACGGGACTCGCCTCCGCCTCAACTCCCTCTGAGGCCGGAAACACCTTTGGCCGGGTCGCTATCACCGGAATTGGCAGTGGGAGCCTTTCCACGAGCGTCGCTTCTCCGTTTCAAGCCACGAGTTTGTATGTGGTGTCCGTCGACCTGAGGTCCTCGACCTTGGTCAGTCTTGCGTCGCAGTCCTTCGAGCTGGAGGTGCTGGACGGAAATTGCGCCGTCGTCGCGTCGCTGGATCAAAGCCAGCTCGTCGGCGTGTTGGGGACTAATCTGGGAGTGGTCAGCGAGCTCACGGGCGGTCTCTCCGGGTTGCTGGGGCGCGCGGATTTGATCGGGGTTTTGCAGCCGTTGCTCGAGTTGCTTCAGGGCGATTCGGCGCTTCTCGGCGCGGTGGAACAGTTGATCGATTCGCTGATTGGCGCGGATCCCAGTGTGGTCTCCGAACTGGTGGCCCTGCTTCAGCAGGTGCTTGCAGGAACGCTGGACCCGGCGACGCTGGATCTTTCCGACATTGCGTCCCTGCTCGACCTGCCGGAAGCCAGTCCGATCGTGGCGGCGGTTGACCAGTTTCTCGATTTCACCGTTGGGAATGATGGTCCGGTCGAGGCGGTGCTGAACCTTCTGCAGGTTCTCCTCGGGGGTGCTCCGGGCGACACCGCGCTGGTGCAGGAACTCCTCGCCGCGCTGGTTGGGGACGAGGGTCTCGTGGAACGGGTTGCCGACATCCTGCTGTATGCGCTGGCTGATGATGGTCTTCTCGGATCGCTGACCGAAACGCTGACCCGCAGCTTGCTCGGCGTGGCGAACCCGAACGAATCCGGCTTCCAGACCGTGAAACTGATCTTCAGTGTGGGCTCAACGCCGCCCGAGGGGGCGATTGGAATCCGCCTTTCCGCCGCGGCGACCGTGGCCCTGGGCGCGCAGGTCGATTACGACAACGTCACGATCGAGCGGTTTGCACTAGTGACTCCTCCGGGGCCGGGAGGTCCGGGCATCGTGGGCCGGCCCAGCGTGAACATTCGCGGAAAGAAGCTCCGCCCGGTGAAAGGAAATCGCATGGTCATTCGCGGAAAGGCCACCGCGGTCGGTGCTGACAACCGGATCACTCGCGTCGAATACAACGTTCGGGGCAAGAGCGTGAAGAGCAAGAAATTCCGGAAGGCGAAAGGAGCGGAAAACTGGCGGTTTGTGGTGCGTCCGAAGGACCCCAGGACCCGTATTCGCGTCCGTGCGGTTGATTCCTTCCAACAGAAGTCGCCGAAGCGCGTGGTCGCGCTCGTGAAATAGAAGGAATTCTCAGCTTTCGACGCCCGCGCGCAGAAATGCGTCGGGCGTCGTTTGCTGTCGCGGAGGACATCCGCAACCGGGGTTGCCCGTCAGCGAACCGCCGCCCACACGCGGTGGACGTCGTCGTGCTCGTCGAGGGCGTGGAGAAATTCGCCGACCTCCGCGGCCTGTTCGTCCGAGAGATTGGGGAATTGCTTGGCGACGTAGCCGAGTTCGCTGGTGACGACGGTCCACCCGTTCGCCGAGAGCCATTTCGAGACCGCTGCGGTGGCGGTGCGTTCGGTGATGAAGCGCGCGCCGGTGGCATCGGCGGGAATGTCGTCGTTCTGCTCGTGCGTGAGCGGCTCGACTTCGTTGGCGCCGGCCTCGATCGCGGCCTCCTCGATGTCCACCGCGTCGGGGCGATGCGCTTCGACGAGCCCGACATGGTCGAAGAGGAACTTGTTGCTGCCGGGGGTGCCGAGCTGGCCCTTCTTGAAAAGAACCCGGATTTCCGGGGCGGTGCGGTTGTTGTTGTCGGTGAGCACCTCGACGATCACCGGCACCTTGTGCGGCGCGTAGCCTTCGAAGACGACGTGCTCCATCACGAGCTTCTCGTCGCCGATGCCGGCGCCCTTCTTGATGGCCCGCTCGATCACGTCGCGGCTGACGCTGCCCTTCCGGGCCTTTTCCACGGCCGCCGCGAGTCGCGCGTTTCCGTCGGGATCGGGGCCGCCGAGCTTCGCGGCGACCATGATTTCCTTCACCATCTTGCCGATGGCCTGGCCCTTTTTGAGACCCGCCACCTCACGTTTCGCGTGCAACCACTGACGACCCATAGGGCGGAAAATCTAGAGAGTCCCCGGGAACTCTGGAAATCGCGAAATCGGAAAAAATCGTTCGCGCCCATCGCCGGGACCCTGCACGGGATCAAGACGGGACATTCTTCCTGCTTTCCTGAGCTCCGGATTCCCCGTTTAATCCCGGCCACATGTCAGAAGGTAAATTTCGCGCAGGTGTCCTCTTTGGGGACGAGGTGAAGGAAGTTCTCGATTACGCAAAGGCGAACGAGTTTGCGCTGCCGGCGGTGAACTGCACGGGCACGAGCTCGGTGAATGCGACGCTCGCCGCGGCACGCGAGGTGAAGTCGCCGGTGATCGTTCAATTCTCGAATGGCGGCGCGCAGTTTTTCATCGGGAAGGGCGTGAAGGGCGAGAACCAGCTCGGCCCCGTGCTTGGCGGTCTCGCCGGCGCGCATTACGTGGATGCGGCCGCAAAGGCCTACGGCGTGCCGGTGATCCTGCACACCGACCACTGCGCGAAGAAGCTGCTTCCGTGGATTGACGGCCTGCTCGCCGGGAGCGAGGAGCAATTCGCGAAGACCGGCAAGCCGCTCTACAGCTCGCATATGCTCGACCTCAGCGAGGAGCCGATCGAGGAAAACATCGAGATCTGCTGCAAATACCTCGAGCGGATGGCGAAGATGGGCATGACGCTCGAGATCGAACTCGGCGTGACCGGAGGCGAGGAGGACGGCGTGGACAACTCCGGCGTCGAGGAATCCAGTCTCTACACGAAGCCCGAGGAAGTCGCCTACGCCTACGAGAAGCTGAGCGCCATTTCGCCGAACTTCACGATCGCCGCGGCGTTCGGCAACGTGCACGGCGTCTACAAGCCGGGCAACGTGAAGCTCAAGCCGTCGATCCTCGACGCGTCGCAGAAATACATCGAGGAGAAGTTCAAGACCGGGCCGAAGCCGGTGAACTTCGTCTTCCACGGCGGCAGCGGAAGCTCGCGCGAAGAGATTCGTGAAGCGCTCAGCTACGGCGCGGTGAAGATGAACCTCGACACCGACCTGCAGTGGGCGTTCTGGGACGGCGTCCGCGAATACGAGGCGAAGAATCACGACTACCTCCAGGCCCAGATCGGCAACCCAACGGGTCCCGATTCGCCGAACAAGAAATACTACGATCCGCGCGTCTGGCTCGGCGCCGGCGAGGCGAGCTTCACGAAGCGGCTCGTCGCCTCGTTCGAGGATCTGAACTGCATCGGGCGCAACGCGTAGCCTGACGCGGCCATGCTGCCGCGGTCATTGGACCGCGGCCTTTTGATTCCAGGGTGATCGGTGATCGTGCCGGCACCCTCGCCGGCTGCTTTTTGCATGGAATCGCCGGCCATTCACCGCCAGCGGCGCACCCAGCTGCGATCGGAACATACAATGCTGAAAGCCGTGATCTTCGATGTGGATGGGACGCTGGTGGATTCCGTGGACGCCCATGCGCGTTCGTGGTGGGAGACGCTGGCGGAGTTTGGGCACGACGTGGATTACGAGCGCGTGCGGCATCAGATCGGGAAGGGCGGCGACCAGCTGATGCGCGAGTTTCTTTCCGATGCGGAGATCCGCGAAAATGGCGGGCGGATCGAGAAAGCGCGGAAGGATCGCTACATGCGGCGCTACATCGATGGCGTCCGCGGGTTTCCGAAGGTCCGGGAATTGTTTCAGCACATCCGCGACAGCGGGCGCCGCGTCGCACTCGCCTCCTCGGCGGGTGGCGATGAACTCGGAGCCTATAAGGAAAAGACGCGAATCGCAGACCTCGTCGAAGAGGAGACGTCCAAGGACGACGTCGAGCAGTCGAAGCCGCATCCGGACATTTTTCAGGCGGCGCTGGATCAGCTTTGTGGCGTGAGGGCTGCCGAGGCGATCGTCGTGGGGGATACGCCGTGGGATGCGATTGCGGCGAAGGGCGCCGGGCTGCGGATGGTGGGCGTGCTGTGCGGCGGATTCGACGAAAAGGAACTGCGCGAGGCCGGATGCATCGCGATTTTTCAAAGCCCTGCCGATCTCCTCGCCCGGTTCGATGAGTCGCCGCTTGGCGCGTAAACGCCTTTACAGAGTCGCGCTTGAGGTGTCCTCTGGAAGCGAACCCGCGCCAGACCATGATCGACAACATCGTTTCCCTGCTCGGCGACAAGGCCGATTCCCTTCTCAAGCACGAGTGCAAGACGATCTCGCGCGATCTCCTGCACCTTCCCGGTCCGGATTTTGTGGACCGCATCTTCGCTCCGAGCGACCGGAATCAGCGCGTGCTGAACAACCTGCACTGGATGTATCGGCACGGCCGGCTCGGCGGCACGGGCTACATGTCGATTCTGCCGGTCGATCAAGGCATCGAGCACTCGGCCGGTGCGAGCTTCGCGGCGAACCCGATCTACTTCGATCCGGAGAGAATCATCGAACTCGCGATCGAGGGTGGTTGCAATGCGGTGGCCTCGACGTTCGGCGTGCTCGGGATGTGTGCCCGCAAATACGCGCACAAGATTCCGTTCCTCGTGAAGATCAATCACAACGAGCTCCTCACGTATCCGAACGAATACAAGGAGATCCTCTTCGGCACCATCGAGCAGGCCTACGACATGGGTGCGGCCGCTGTCGGTGCGACCGTGTATTTCGGAAGCGACGACGCGCATCACGAGATCGTTCAGATCGCCGAGGCCTTCGCGCATGCGCACGAGCTGGGCATGGCGACCGTGCTCTGGTGCTACCTGCGCAATCCCGCGTTCAAGAAAGGCAAGGATTACCATGTCTCCGCCGACCTCACCGGGCAGGCGAATCACCTCGGTGTCACGATCGGCGCCGACATCATCAAGCAGAAGCTCCCCGAAAACAACGGCGGCTACAAGGCGCTGAACACCGGCAGCTCGTCCTATGGCAAGCTCGACGAGCGCATCTACACGGAACTCACGAGCGATCATCCGATCGACCTCTGCCGCTACCAGGTCGCGAATTGCTACATGGGCCGCGCGGGCTTGATCAATTCCGGCGGTCCCTCGGGCAAGCACGATTTCCAGGATGCCGTCTTCACCGCAGTCGTGAACAAGCGCGCGGGCGGCACCGGTCTCATCAGCGGACGCAAGGCCTTTCAGCGCCCGATGGCCGAGGGTGTGAAACTGCTCAACACGATCCAGGACGTCTACCTCTGCAAGGACGTCACGATTGCGTAGGCGGGAATTCCCGGGACGATTCGATCAAAAACGGGTGGACAGACCTGATGGTCTGACTACTTGTTTTTAGGCGCATAAACGACTGGGGCTTTTTCTCGCCGTTCTTCCCCTTGCCGGGGCGTTTGCCGGGATTCCCACCTATCGCCCTCTCGACTCCTTCGGCTCCGCCGGAAACGGTGCCGGCCAGTTCGAGGAGGCGTCGCTTATTGCGCTGAATCCCTCGTCCGGGCAGGTGTATGTGACGGACTGGAAGATGAATCGCGTCGTGCGGTTCAGCGCGACGGGCGCGTTCCTGAGTCAATGGGGGACCATGGGCTCCGCGAACAATCAGTTCGATTTCCCGTGGGGCATTGCGGTCGATCCCGCGGACGGAAAGGTTTACGTGAGTGACCGCTCGAACCATCGGGTTTCCATCTTCACCTCGGACGGCTCGTTCGAGAGCAAGTTCGGCATGATGGGCGAAGGGGCGGGACAGCTCCTCGCACCGAGTGGGGTCGCGGTCTCGCAGCCCACCGGGCAGATCTACGTCGCGGAAAATGGCAACTCGCGAATCCAGCGATTCGGGCTGTCGAAACACGACTATCTCAGCCAGTGGGGATCGATCGGTGGCGGCGACGGGAAGTTCGTCGAGCCCGGTGACATCGCCGTTTCAAACGACGGCCAGACCATCTACGTGAGCGACACGGCCAAATACGTCGTGCAGGTCTTCGACGCGGGTGGATATTTCCGATTCAAGTTCGGCGGTGCCGGCACTGCAGCGGGGAAATTCGACGTTCCGGTCGGTCGCCGTCGACTCGAAGAACCGCGTGTATGTCGCCGACTACGGAAACGACCGCGTGCAGGTCTTCTCGCCCGCCGGCGAATTTCTCACGAGCTTCGGAACCAGCGGCAGCGGTCTGGGGCAGATGAGCGAGCCCCAGGACATCGCCATTTCTCCGTCGGGCATCGTCTACGTCGTCGATGCGGGAAATCACCGCATCCAGCGCTGGCAGCTCGTCGAGACAAGCACCGCGCCTGTTTTGGAGATCAAAGGGAAAAAGAAAATCCGGACGTCCTCTGCCACCAGGGTCCTTCGGGGCTCGGTCGCCGATGCCGACGGCGACGCCGTGACGGTCACCGCCCGCATTGGCAGGAAGAAGGCGCGTGTTTCAGGGACCACGAGCTGGTCGCTGCGAGCACGGCTGAGCCCGGGCAGGAACAAGGTCGTCATTACCGCCAGGGATGCCGCGGGCGCGACCACCCGGCAGGTCGTCCGGATCCTGCGAACCTCGTAACGCGCCGGCTGTTTTCGGACTCGCAAGAACGTTCGAATACTGCGAGCCAATCGGAGTGACAGAGAACCAACTCGATTGGGCGCGCCGGCTCGCAGCCATCGCCCAAAACGGCCTGCATTTCTCCACAAATTCCTACGACCGTGAACGTTTCGAGCAGGTGCGTGAAATTGTGGCGGAGATGCTCGCCGCTCCAGATGCTCGCCGGGCATTGATCGAGACCCTGGCGCTGGAGACCGGCTATTCGACGCCGAAAGTGGATACGCGTGCGGTCGTGTTGAGCGAAGGCCGTCTGCTGCTGGCCCGGGAGATGATGGATGGATTGTGGTCCCTTCCGGGCGGATGGGCGGATCCCGGGGAAAGCCCCTCGCAGAACTGCGTTCGCGAAGTGCGTGAGGAGACCGGCCTGCACGTGCGGGCGGTGCGATTGCTGGCGGTTTATGATCGCGAGCTTCACGAGCATCCGACGAAATTTTTTCCGCACGTCTACAAGCTCTTTGTGCACTGCGAAATCGTTGGCGGGGAATTGACGCCGAGCGATGAAACGCCGGAGGTGGGGTTTTTCGATCCTGGAGCCCTGCCCCCGCTTTCGCTATCGCGTGTGACGTCGCGTCAGATCGCCCGTTGTCTGGAGCTCATCGCGGATCCCGCCTCGGGTGCCGATTTCGATTGAGCCGGCGGAAAGCCACGACGCATCCTGCCCGCGAAATGGTCCGCGTCCTTCACGTCATCGACAGCCTCGATCTCGGCGGCGCGCAGACCGCGTTGTTGAACCTGCTGAAATACGCGGACCGCTCGCAGTTTCATCACGAGGTCGCGGCGATGCACGGCGAGGGGATGTTTGCCGCAGCGTTTCGCGATCTCGGCGTGCCGGTGCATTCCCTCTCGGCGCATCGGTTTCCACCCGGCTATCTCGTGAACCTTCCCCGCCTGCTGCGGGGTGGGAGTTTCGACATCGCGCAGTTTCATCTTTTCGGGGCGAACTGGATTGCGAAGCCGCTTGCTGCGCTGTGTGGCGTGAGATGCCGCTATCACCACGACCAGTGCAATGACGCATTCCGGTCCGAATCGCGAATAGCGACTGCCATCGACACCCTCACGAACCGTCTGTCCACACGTATCCTTGCGGTGTCGCGATCGGTCGAGCAGTTCAATCTGCGCGTGGAAGGCTGGCCGTCGGAACGTGTGACCTTCCTGCCAAACAGCGTGGATACGGAGGAGTTCCGGCCCGCCTCCGAAGCGGAACGGGCGGAGGCGCGGCGGAGATTTGAACTTCCTCCGGACGCTTTCGTGATCGGAGGGGTCGGTCGGCATACACCCCAAAAGAATTTCGGGTTGTTGCTCGATGCCGCGCCGTCCGATGCAGTCCTTGTCCTGTTCGGCTCGGGTCCGGAGGAGGCGATGCTTCGTGAACGCGCGGGCGCGAATGTCCGCTTTACCGGGACGGTGAACGACCGCGCCGCGATCTATCGCGCGATCGATATCCTCGCATTGCCCTCCCGCTTCGAAGGTCTGCCGATGACGGTTCTGGAGGCGATGGCGTCGGGTGTTCCCGTTGCGGCATCCAGCGTGGATGGTGTTCGCGAAATCGCCACCGACGGTGAAACGGCTCTGCTTTTCGAGTCCGGGGATGCGGCGGGCCTGCGCGGAGCTCTTGAGCAGCTTCAAGCGGACGCCGAGCTGAGGACGCGGCTGGCGGAAGCCGGCCGGGTGCTGGTGACGGAGAGGTTCTGCGCGCGGTTGCTGGCCGCCGAACTGGAGCGCATTTACCGGCATGATCTCGATCGGCTTGCTGCGAAATAGTGCGATCGCCTGCGCACTTGGGCTCGCTGGTTGTGCGACCCAGACCTTCGCGCCGAATGCCGCCCCGGAGTATCTCGTCACGCGAAACGACTCCCCGTTTTACGAGCTTGGACCGAACCAGTTTGCGCCGCCGGAGGAGCGACTGGATGCGGGGGAGCGGGTGCGGATGTTGCGCAGGGAGTTTGGATACAGCCGGGTGCTTCTTCCGTCCGGGATGGCGGGATATATGGCAAATGACGACCTTGCGCCGGCTCCGTCCGGCCTGCCAGCGGAGGTGCCGGAGGGTTCTGCGCGAGGGGGCGTTCCGGTGGTGGACGATGCGCCGCTGCCCGACTTCGACGAAGCGCCACCCGACGAGCCGGCGGGCCTTTGAGCAGCGACCACCGCTGTAACGCGGACGATCGTCTTGTGCCGGGCAGGGATTCCGGGCGATTCTGCACGGATGCTGGTCCACGACACGATTGCCGCGCTTTCCACGCCTCCGGGCGAGGGGGCGATCGCTGTCGTCCGGGTTTCCGGACCCGATATTCGCTCCATCGCGGCCAAGATCTTCCTGGGGCCGCCGCTGACTCCGCGTGCGGCGGTGTTCGGACGCATCGTCAATGCCGCGGGGCCGGTTGACGACGTGGTAGTGACCTGGTTCCAGGGGCCCGCGAGCTACACGGGTGAGGACGTGCTGGAGATTTCCTGCCATGGCGGCGTGCTGATCTCGGCGAGCGTGCTTGAGACGGTGCTGGCCGCCGGCGCAAGGGCTGCAGGACCGGGGGAATTTACGCAACGGGCGTTCCTCAACGGTAAAATGGACCTCACACAGGCGGAGGCGGTGATGGATTTGATCCGCGCGCAAACTCCGCTCGCGGCGCGAGCCGCCGCAGAGCAGCTCCGGGGGCGGATCGGCTCGGAGATTTCGGCAATCCGCGATGCGTTGCTCGACATCGTCGCGCATGTCGAGGCCTACATCGATTTCCCGGATGAGGACATCGACCCCGACACCGATGCCGCGCTGCGGAGCCGCATTGAGGATGTTCGCCGGCGCATCGGCGCGCTTCTTGCGACTGCCGAGGAGGGGCGCGTTCTGCGCGAGGGAGTGCGACTGGCGATCTGCGGTCGTCCAAACGCCGGCAAGTCGAGCCTGCTGAACCGCCTGCTCGGCTTCGAGCGCGCGATTGTGAGTCCGACGCCGGGCACGACCCGCGACACGGTGGAGGACGTGGCAAGCCTCCGTGGAATACCGTTCCGGCTCATCGACACCGCGGGTTTGCGGGAAACTCCCGATGCGATCGAGCGCGAGGGGGTTCGTCGTGCCAGGGAGGCGGTGGAACGGGCGGATGTGATCGTTCATCTCGTGGATGCGACGGCCGCCGGTGATGCGGGCGAACCGGTGGCGAAGAACGAAATCGTCGTTTTCAACAAGATCGACCTTCTGCCCGACGACGAGCGAGGTGTGGTTCCGCAAGACGCACCGGCAATATCCTGTGCGACGGGCGAAGGTATCGAGGCCTTGATCGATGTGATCGTGTCGCGCGTGCGCCGCGAGCCGGAAGGCGGAACGACGAATCTGGCTGCAATCAATGCGCGACATCAGGCATGCCTGATCCGGGCGGATGCCGCACTCGGAGAGGCGCTGGAGCGGTTTCAGGAGGCGCCGGAATTCGTGGCCGTGCATCTGCGGGCCGCGATGGATGCCGTCGGAGAAGTAACCGGCGTCGTGGACACCGAGGACATCCTTGGGCGAATCTTCGGCACCTTTTGCATTGGAAAATGAATGCCCGTCCACGGGCGCACGGAAGAGAATGAACGTTTACGAATTGCTGCGACCCCTGCTGTTTCAGATGGATGCCGAGACGGCGCATCATTTCGCGCTCGGGGCGCTGGAAGCGGCTCCGACGTTTGCGCTGAGGGCGGTGTTTGGCAGTGCTCCGGTTTTTCCGGTGGAGGTTTGTGGAATCCGGTTTCCGAACCCGGTGGGCCTCGCGGCGGGGATGGACAAGAACGCAGTCGCGCTGCGCGCCTGGGAGGCGCTGGGCTTCGGCTTTGTCGAGGTTGGAACGATCACGGCAAAGGCGCAGCCGGGAAATCCGAAACCCCGCATGTTTCGCTATCCCGAAATCGGCGCGTTGATCAACCGGATGGGGTTCAACAACGACGGCGCGGATGCCGTCGCAGCGCGGCTGGATCGCGAAAAATCCGCGAGGCGATGGCCGTCGATTCCGGTGGGAATCAATCTCGGAAAATCGAAGATCACGGAACTGGCTGACGCGCCGGGCGACTATCTGCACAGTTATCGCGCGCTGCTTCCCTTCGGGGATTACTTCGTCGTGAACGTGAGTTCGCCGAACACTCCGGGCCTGCGTGAACTGCAGGATCGGGACGCGCTGGCCGGGATCGTGCGCACACTGCGGGACCACGATGCTGCGAAACCGCTGTTCGTGAAGATCGCGCCGGACCTGAGTGACGCGCAGGTGGACGTCATCGTCGAACTCGTCGAGACGGAGGGCCTTTCCGGAGTGATCGCAACAAACACAACCCTCGACCACTCACCGGTGCCGGCCGGGCGCGACGAGACAGGCGGCCTGAGCGGTGCGCCGTTGCGGGCGCGTGCGCTGGAGGTGTTGCGCCGGCTGCGTGCGGGGACCGGGCGCCCGATCGTGGCGTCCGGGGGAATCATGAACGGCGCGGATGCCCGCGATCGAATGGAAGCCGGCGCCGCTCTCGTGCAGATTTACACGGGATTTGTCTATCGTGGGCCGGGATTGATTCGCGAAATCACCGCGGAAATCCAGCGGAGATGACGGGATTTGCCCGAGAACGGGTGTCCGTTTGCTTCCAATTCCGCGGATTCTGGTAATGCTGTTCTTCTCATGACTGACTGGAAATCGACAACGCTCACCCTCGGCCATTCTCCGGATCCGGACGATGCCTTCATGTTCTACGCGATGGCGGAGGAGAAAATCGATCTGCGTGGATATCGGTTTGAGCACATCCTGCAGGACATCCAGACGCTGAACGAGCGGGCGTCGCGCGGCGAGCTGCACATCACGGCGGTGTCGATTCACTCGCTCGCCTACGTGTTGGACAAGTATGCGTTGCTGCCGAGTGGAGCGAGCATGGGGGACGGATACGGACCGATGTTTGTTGTGAACCGGGGCGCCGGTCCGGTGGAGAGCGCGAGTGAAGACGAGCGCCGGCAATGGTTGCTGGACCGAAAAATCGCGGTGCCCGGGCGGATGACCAGTGCATTCCTTGCGGCGCAGCTCTTTCTCGATCGGAAGGATTTCGACCACCTCGTGGTTCCGTTCGATGAAATCTTCGATGCGGTGCGCACCGGTAAAGCCGACGTCGGATTGATTATCCATGAAGGCCAGCTGACCTATGGACGCGAGGGATTCGACCTCGTGCTGGATCTTGGGGCGTGGTGGAAGGGAAGAAAGGGCCTGCCGCTGCCGCTTGGGGGCAACGTGGTTCGGAAGGATATTCCCCCGGAGGTCCGGCTCGAACTTGCGGACATTCTTCACGAAAGCATTGCCTACGGTCTGCGCGACCGGAAGCCGGCGGTGGACCACAGCATGAAGCACGCGCGTGGTATGGACGTGCCGCTGGCCGACGAATTCATCGGGATGTATGTGAACGACTACACGCTCGACTACGGCGAGAAGGGACGTCGTGCGATTCGGGAGTTTCTTGGCGAGGCGCATGAGGCGGGATTGATCCCGCAGCCGGTCGAGCTGGAGTTCGTGGAGTGAGCGTTTGAATTCACGCCCCGTGTCCCGCGACGGGCGGGAGGTGTGAGAATTCTACTCTGCCGCGACGTCCGGTTTCCGTGCCACCTTGCCAGTGGCCTCGTCGATCTTGGCGGCGAGCGGCTTGTTCTCCGGATCGATGGCGGCGGCTTTCTGCCAGTAAAGGACGGCCTGCGCGGACCGGCCGAGCGCGTGATAGGCGTCGCCCACGTGTTCGAGGACAACAGCGTCCGGCTCGGGAAGGGCGTTGAGCGCGCGAAGCAATTCGTCGACGGCGGCTTGGTAATCGCCCTTGCGGAACAGATACCAGCCGTAGCTGTCGATGAACGCACCGTTGTCCGGTTCCTTCGCGAGGGCTTGGCGGATCATCTCGCCGGCCGCCTCGAGATTCTCGTTTCGATCGACCCAGAAATACCCGAGTGCGTTCAGTGCATTGGCGTTGGTGGGATCGATCTGGATCGCCTTGCGCAGGAGTTCCTCGGCCTTTGTCATGCGGCCGGCGCTTTCGGCGGCGAAGGCATAATCGAGGAGATTGTAAACGGTCAGACGCTCGATGCGGCTGGAGGAGAACTGGACGAGGGCGCGTTCAAAAAGGGCGAGCGACTCCTCGCCGCGGCCGGCGAAGTGGAGAGCCTTCCCCGCGAGGTGCGTGAGGCCGGGGCTCTGCGGGAACATCCGGCGGGCTTCGGTGACCTGGCGGATCGCATCGTCGATGCGGCCCACTCGCATCAGGAGTTCAATATAGATCTGCTGACGGCCAAGGTTGGCGCTTTCGATGATGAGCGCCTGCTCGATATTTTTGATGGCCTTCTCGTCATCGCCCGCCTGGCTGTAGAGCCTCCAGAGTTCGTCGTAGGCGGCAAGGTTCAGCGGATTGGATGCGACGACGCGCTCGAGGACGGGGATGGCCTCCTCGACCCTGCCGAGCTCGATGAGGGTTCCTGCGAGCTTCTCATTGGCGTCGGGCAGGTTCGGCTTGAGATCGAGCGCCTTTTGGAAGAAATCCGCCGCCTTCTCGAAGTTCCGCGCGAAGATGTGGAAATCGGCGATTCGCGCGAGTGCCTCGGGATTGTCGCCGGCGGATTCCGCGGCGCGCTCGAGACATTTTGCGAGGCGGCTGGCGGCGCGCTCGTTGGTGAGCGGATCTCCGCCGGCGGAGTTCGTGAAGAATTCGGCCAGCTGGAGCCAGAATGAAGTGTCCGCCTTTTTGGTCTTCAGTGCGCGCTCCAGTGCGCGGGAGGCTCCCTCCTCGTCGCCCTGTGCCTGTGCGATTTCCCAGAGGGCTTCGTAGCCCGCAAACCGGGCCGGGTCGGCCTTGAGAGCAGCCTCCGCGTAGCGGGTGGCGAGATCAGGCTTGCGGAGGTGACGGAGGTAAATGGACGACAGCGCGAGCGCCGGCTCGGGATTGTCGGGGCGCGCCTTGATGGCGTCCTTGAGCACCCCGATCGCCTCGGCGGAATCGCCGGCGCGCAGGTAGTCGTAGGCGACGTCGATGGCCAGCGGAGTGTATCCGGGATCAAGCGCGAGGACACGCCTGCGACTGGCAAGCGCCTGTTCGGGGCCGGCGCTCTCCTCTTCGAAGATGCCGGTGATGAAGCTGGCAATCGCCTCGGCCTTGCGTTCCCCCGTCGGATCGAGCTGGATCTCGACGGGCGAAAGCTGGCCTTCGTCGAGAAGAAAGTCGGTTTCCTGTGCGAGCGCACCGGGCGCACAAAGCGGCAGACAAAACAGCGCGAGCAGCCATCGCGTGGATGGCGTCGCGCTGTGATTGACCGCCAGCTTCATGCGGTCACGATATGCCTTACGACTTGTAGCGCAACCGCTTCTTGTGGCGGTTGAGTTTCATGCGCTTGCGGCGCTTGTGTTTGGCAATCTTTGCCTTCCGTTTCTTTTTGAGCGAACCCATGCAGTTACACCTAATATACGACCTTGTTCAGAGGGTATTCGATGATCCCCTCCGCCCCCAGCGACTTCAGTCTGGGGATGATTTCTCTGACAGTCTTCTCTTCGATGACCGTTTCGACCGCGACCCAGTTTTCCTGAGCCAGAGGCGAAACGGTAGGATTTCGCAGCGCAGGCAGGGCCTCAAGCAAATTCTTCAATTCATTCGAAGGAAGATTCATCTTCAGTCCGACGAGGCCCCGGGCGGCGAGGGCGCCCTTCAGGAGCAGGACGAGCGTGTCCATCTTCTCGCGCTTCCACGGATCCCGGGCGGCGGTGGTATTCGCGATGAAGGCGGGTGACGACTCCATCAGCGTCTCGACAATGCGCAGCTTGTTTGCGCGCAGGGAAGAGCCCGTTTCGGTAATGTCGACGATGGCGTCGACAAGGTCGGGAACCTTGACCTCCGTGGCTCCCCAGGAAAATTCGACCTCCGCCGTGATGCCGCGGGACTCGAAGAACCGGCGCGTGAGGCCGACGGCCTCGGTTGCGATGCGCTTGCCGGCGAGATCCTCGACGGAACGAACAGGCGAGTCTTCCGGCACGACGAGCACCCACCGGGTGCGCTGCGCGCTGACCTTGCTGTAGGTGAGCTCGGCGAGTTCCTCGACCTTGGACTCGTTTTCGGCGATCCAATCCTGTCCGGTGATGCCGCAATCCAGAAAGCCCTGCTCGACATACCGGCTGATCTCCTGTGCGCGGAGGAGGCGGATGTTGAGTTCGGGATCGTCCACGGACGGGCGATACGAGCGGCGCGAGCCGGAAATGGCAAAGCCGGCCTTTGCGAACAGGTCGATGGTCGCGTCGAAAAGGCTCCCGGACGGAATGCCGATGGTGAGGACTTTATGGCTCATTGCAGGGGCCGGGAGTCTAGCAGCGCGCCGCCCGACTGCAAGCGGCGAGCTATTTCCAGACGAGCGAGGGGATGACGCGCATCATGACCATCCCGTTCTCGCCTGGAGGCGCATTGGGGTCGGCCCGTTCCTCGCGATACTCGATCGCGGGCAGCAACGCGCGTTCCGGAGAGTCCGCCGGAATGCCGGCGATCCGCTCTGCCAGCCGGAAGACCCTGGAGGGCCATTCGCGGGCGACAAGCGCGGTTTCGGAAAGCTGGATGGTCGGCGGAGTGACGAGCGTGAGAATGAGAATGATCGCCCCGCCGATGATCGATCCCGTGAACAGCCCGGTGACGGCTCCCAGGAGCTGATCGAATGGGTTTGCCTGCACGCTGCGATAGGCCGGCGCCTTGATGGCAACGGCATATCCGGCGACTCCGAACGCGACGGCGTAGGCGCAGACGAACGCGATCGCCGCGCAGAGCCGGGCGTCCAGCCCGAACATTCCCGCGACGGCCTGATTTGCCGACTGCCAGAACCACATCGCCGTCAGCAATGCGAAAAGATGGGCCAGCAGGTGGCGAAATTCGAACGTCGCTCCGTAGGTCCATCCATGCCATGCGGCGAAAAGAATCGGCACTCCGAGGCAGACAGGAATCAGGATATCCCAGGTCATGGCTAGATGGCTTGAAGAACCTCCTCCACGGTGGTGATTCCGAGCAGAGCCTTTTCGGCGCCGTCGTATCGATAGCTGCGATATCCCCGCGTGGCTGCGAGTTCCATGAGGCCGTTTTCGTCGATGCCGTCGCTCACGGCTTTGCGAATCTGGTCGTCAAGGACGAGGAGTTCAAAGATGCCCGTCCTCCCGCGAAAACCGGTGCCGTGGCATTTGTCGCAACCGACCGGGCCGTAGAGTGTGGCGCCGGAATCGAAGGCGATGCCGATCGAGGCGAGTTCGTTGCCCTGGGCGGGATACGGCGCGCGGCATTGCGCACACAGCACCCGCACCAGCCGCTGACCGAGGATCATGAGCAGCGCGGATCCCAGCTGGTAGCGCTCGATGCCCATGTCCTGCAGGCGGGAGATCGTGCCGATGGCATCCTTGGTGTGCAGAGAGCTGAAGACGAGATGTCCGGTGAGCGCGGCGCGAACAGCGACGGCACCCGCCTCGGCATCGCGCATCTCGCCCACAAGAATCACGTCGGGATCCTGTCGCAGGATGGAGCGCAACCCGGCTTCGTAAGTGACGCCGGCTTTCGTGTTCACGGCGATCTGCGTGGCTCCGTCGAGTTCGTATTCCGCCGGATCCTCGATCGTCATGATGTTCAGCTTCGATGCATCGAGCTGACGGAGCGCTGCATAGAGGGTGGAGGTCTTGCCGGAGCCGGTGGGGCCCGTCGCGAGGATCATGCCATTTCGCGAATGAATGACATTCTGAAAGGTGGTGAGCATTTCCTCGGACATGCCGAGCGCGGGGAGGTCAAACACGCCGCTGCGATGGTCGAGCACGCGAATGACCATCTTTTCACCGTGGATGGAATTTGCCGTCGCCACCCGGAAGTCAACGTCGCGATCGTCGATGCGTGCCTGGAAGCGGCCGTCCTGCGCGCGCCGTTTCTCGGCGATGTCGATCTCGGCAAGCGTCTTCAGCGAGAGAACGAGACGGCGGCCCTCGGCCTGTTCGTAGGTCGAACGTTCGTGAAGAATTCCGTCGAGGCGAAATCGCACGCGATAGTGCGTGCCGGTGGGTTCGATGTGGATGTCGCTGGCCTTCTCGAGCAGCGCCTCTTCCAGCATCTCGCCGGCAAGCTCGAGGCCGGAGACGAGTTCGGAGTCGTTCTTGAGAGCGACGGAGCGGCGCTCGGTGTCGAGGAAGGTGAATCCCTTCCTCGCGCGACCCTTGCGGGCGAGATAGGCCGCCGGGTCGATCGTGACCGGTCCTTTCGACGGGGCTTCCGAGCCCGAGCCGCCGTTGGACTGAAGCTTCGCCGTTCCCGCCCCGCGGAGTGCCGATTTCCGCCGTGCCTGATGGATTCGCAGCGCGACAAAATACATCGCCGCGCCGAGACCTGGCAGCAGCAGGGCCGTCATGGACCAAAAGCGCGGCTCCGCCCTTCGTTCGAGCAGGCTGCGTTGCACTGCGACCAGACTGCGCATCCAGATCGCGCTGCCGGCGAGCAGCGTGAGAAGAAAAACGGCAAACCGTCCGCTTCGAGGTGTGGCGGTGTTCGCCGTCGGATCCGTGTCGGTCCGGTTGTTACCCTGAGTCTGGACCCGTGAAGAGGGTGTCGTTCCCGCGGCGGATCGGGGATCGGTTGATGGAGGGGTCGCCGTCGGTGGTTCCGCAGCCGGCTGGAGGGCGGCGGCGAATTCGGCTGGAGGGCGGCCATCGATGCTCTTGATCGACGAGATCGGAAGTCGAACCATTCCATCCTGAACGATCACGGAGATGCTCTCTCCGTTGGTCGTCACGATGCGGGCATCGGCCATTCGCCCGCCATCGTGGAACAGGATTTCCGCGGCTTCCGCCCGTGCGAGGATCGCGGCCGCGAGGATCGGCAGGAGCCGCAGAGGGGATGGAAATCGCCTTTTCATTGTGCGGCCTCGAGCGAGTTGGATTTTGGAGTCAATTGACATCAGGCGACGTCATGCCGTCGGCGGCAGGGGCTTTCTGGGGCGTCGCTTTGCAATCAGGAATGTGATCGTATAGGCGATTACCGCGGCCGGCACAGCGAAGGCCATCGAACCAACGAGCAGAGGCAGACCGACATCGAGAAAAGTCGTCCACTGAAGCATCTCGCTGAGTTTGAGATGATGCATTTCGATCTTCGGAGGAAGACGGTGTGGATTGCTGAGAATCCAGTAGCCGATGTCGTATTCCAGCCGGAGCAGGAACGGCCAGAGCGGAGTGATGACGTCGTGCAGGCAGACGGAGATCACAGCCGCCAGTTTGCTGCAGCGTGCCAGCCATGCGGAGCCGAGGCAGAGCAGCGTCTTTACGCCGAACAGCGGGGTGAAGCCCCAGAACATCCCGATTGCAACGCCTCCGGCGATCGCATGGGGCGTGTCACGAAGCTCGAGAAGTTTGCGAAACAGTCCTCCGAAATAATTTGCCAGACGTCGCAGCGGGGAGGCGGGCGGCGAGGGGCTCATATCGCGGCGAAGACAACCAGCAGGGCACGCGGTTTTCCAGCATTGAATTCCGGCTTGCCGGAGGTAGGCTTCGAAATTCCACGGATGGCATGAGGACAGCGGGCGAGAACATCGAAATTTTCGACGAAGAGCCATCCGGCTTTGCGCGGTGGCTCGCGCCCGCGCTGATCATTTCGCTCCTGCTCCACGTGATTTTCTACATGTGGGCGCGCGGGTATCCGTTCGAGCCGTTCAGCGAGGATTATTACGACCAGTTTGTGCCGCGCACGTTCCGGCTGGACCGCGTGGAAATTGACCCGCGCCTGCTCGAGCCGGAGGCTGCCGAGGAGGAGAAGAAGGCGGCAGCGCCGACGGCCGTCGAACTTCCCAAGGAGACCGTGAGCCTGGGGGCGGTGGAGGCGGAGGTGAAGTTCACGCCGGCCGCCCCGGAGATTGAAAACCCGATTCTCGTGGAGAAGCCATCCGTCGAGCAGACGAGTTTCCAGGATGTCGTGCAGAGCGCGGAGGTCAATGGTGCCCAGACGGTCGTGGAGGATCTCGATGCACTGCGCGAGGAACTGCTCCGGAACGATCCGGTGTCCTCCGGCAGACCGCTTCTCGATCTCGGGCCCACGGAAGCCGAGTCGGGTTCGCCTTCGGGAACCGCGACGGAATTGTCGGGAGGGAACACGAAGGGCTTCAGCAACCTCGACAGCCTCCTTGCCCAGACGGGCCCCCTCACGAACGAGACGGCTCCCATTCTCATGCCCGCGGACCTGTTGTTCGATTACGACAGCGCGGAAGTGCGGCCGTCCGCGATTCCGAGCCTGGAAAAACTTGGAATCATCGTTCGTCGGAATCCAAACGCGGACTTCACGATCGAAGGGCACACCGATTCGTTTGGCGGGGAGGAATACAACTTCAAGCTGAGCGAGACGCGGGCGGAGTCCGTCAAGGCATGGCTCGTGCAGAACATGAATATCGACCCTGCGCGCATCCGCACGAGAGGGTTTGGAATGACCCGTCTCATCGCTCCGGCTTCGGGCGGAATCGAGGAGCAGCAGATCAATCGTCGCGTCGAGATCGTGATTCACGCGAAGCCGGAAGGTCGTTGACCGATGGTTCCCCGGCACAAGGATCGCGTGCTCGCCGAGGCGGCCCGCAAACTGGCTGAGCGCACCCGGCGCGGGAAGCAGGACTGGCTGCCGATCTTCAAGCGATTCCTCAAGCTCGAGGAACACCGGCTGCGGCTCTGGCACAACGCCGGAGGAGGAGGCCGTGAAATCGCGCGGCAGCGGGCCGAGCTCATCGACATCGTGTTTCGCGAGCTGTTCGAGGCCGTTTCCAAATCGGCCCCGCCCGCGCCTCCGGATCGCTTCGTCGTGGCGGCGTTTGGAGGATACGGCCGCCGGGAAATGAACCCGTTCAGCGACGTGGACATCATGTTCATCGTCGATCGCGGGAAGCCGTCGGCGGTGCTGGAAAACGTGATTCGGAACACGCTTACCGCGCTGTGGGATCTGGGGCTGAAGGTCGGGCACTCCACGCGCTCGATCGCCCAGGCGATCAAGGCGGCGAATGACGATCCGGTCAACAAGACCTCGATGCTCGAGTGCCGGTTCCTGCTTGGCGACCGCGAGCTGTTCAACGAATTCAAGGAACGCTTCGAGCGCGACTGCGTAAGGGGCAAGGAGGACGCCTACATTGCATGGCGGCTCGCTAGCCAGCGAGAGAGTCACGAGAAATTCGGAGGCTCGGTGTTCATGCAGGAGCCCAATGTGAAGAACGGCTGCGGGGGCCTGCGTGATTATCAGAACATGCTCTGGGTCGCGTATTTTTCGAAGGGCATCAACACGCCGTCCAAGCTCGTCGAGCGGAAGTTTCTACGCTCCTCCGAGCGCCGGCTGCTCGACAAGGCCTGCGACTTCCTGCTGAGGGTGCGCACGGAGATGCATTATCAGAACGGCCGTCCGCTCGACGGACTCACGCTGCAAATGCAGGGGCGTGTGGCCACGGCGTTTCAATATCCGCAGAAGCACATCCTCCGGCGGTGCGAGGCCTTCATGCGGGATTACTACAGCCACACCCGCGACATCTACCTCATCACGCGTCTCGTGCTCGACCGGCTCAAGGTGATCGAGGAGCCGAAGACCGGTCGTCTGCTGGGCCTGCTCGGACGCAAGCCCCGGGTCGAAAAATTCGATGGGTTTCTGGCGAAGGAGGGCCAGATGTTTCCGCAGGATCGCGAAATTTTCCGGGAGGATCCGTTCCGGTTGCTGAGGGCGTTCCGGCACGCACAGCAACGGCGGCTGGAACTCAGCGCGGAACTCCGCGACCTCCTTGCGCGGCGTGCGCGGCTGATCGATCGGACGTTTCAATACGCCCGGTTGAGCCGGGAGACCTTTCTCGAGATTCTTTCCCACAAGGGCGAAGTCGGACCGATCCTTCGCGCAATGCACGAGACGGGCGTGCTCGGACGCTACATGCCGGAATTTGGTGCCCTCACCTGCCTGGTGCAGCACGAGTTCTTTCACCGATATACGGCGGATGAGCACACGCTCGTCTGCATCGAGAAACTCGATGAAGTGCTGCTCTCCGATGAGAGGCGTTTGCAGGGATATCGCGCGTTGTTCCAGCAGCTCGAAGACCCCGCGATTCTCTACCTCGCGCTGCTTCTCCACGACGTCGGCAAGGCGGCGAACACCCGCCATCACGAGGAGCAAAGCGCCATCCTTGCGCACCGTGTGGCGCGGAGATTTCAACTCTCGCCCGATCGTCGGCGGATGTTGCTAACCCTGGTGGATTCCCACTACGCGCTTTCGCACACGGCTCAGACGCGCAACCTCGACGAGCCCGCCACCATCTCGGAGTTTGTGGGCATTGTTCACAACCGGCGCAATCTCGACGCGCTGATGCTGCTCACGCTCGCCGACGGTCGTGGCACCAGCGACGAGAACTGGTCGGACTGGAAGGAGTCGCTGGTCTGGCAGCTCTATCGCAAGGCGAAGGAGTTCCTCGAGGCCGGTCCGCGCTGGGTCGAAATGCGGCGGCGCGACCGCGAGTCGCTGCATTCCGAAGTCCGACGGATGCTTCCCGCCGGCTACGAGAGCGAAGTGGAGGCGCTTTTCGACTACATGCCGGAGCGGTATTTCCACGCCTTTGAGGCTGCGGCGATCGTGGAGCACCTCAAGGTCTTCCGCGCGTTTCTGCACCAGCATCTCAACGAGCCGTCGAGGGTGTTGCAGCCGGTTTATCGCTGGATTCCCCGGCCGGAGCGCGGCCACACGGAGGTCTGGGTGTGCGGGTGGGATCGCGAACGTCTGCTCGAGCGAATTGCGGGAGCGTTTCTCTCGGTGCATGTGAACATCCTCAGCGCCGACATCTTCACACGCGGAGACAACCTCGCGCTCGACATCTTCCGCGTCTGCGACACGCGACAGCAGCCGGTCACCAGTCAACGGGACATTGAGCGAGTCGAGGAGCGGCTCAACGAGGCCCTGCGCGAAAGCGACTTCGACTTCACACCGCTCATCGGCGAGCCGAGCCGGCTGCGCTCCTACCGCCTCTCGCAGGAGGCCGAGCTGCCCACGCGCATCGTCGTGGACAACTCCTCGCACCCGCTCTACACGATCGTCGAGGTTCAGACGCCCGATCGCATCGGACTGCTCTATTCGATGCTGCGTGCGTTTGGCGGCGCGGGGATTTCCATCCAGACCTCGCGCATCACCACGGAAATGGGCGTGGCGCTGGACACCTTTTATGTGACCGGGCGCGACGACCGGAAAATCGAAGATCCGGCGAAGATTCAGCGACTCCTCAAACGCGCGGCGACCGGATCCGGAGAGCTCCCCTGAGTGGTTCTTCGGGGAGCGGCCTGCTTGACACCCGCATCCGCGGCGGCTCCAGTCTCCCCATGACCCTTAGAACCTGGCTTGGTGTTGCGGCATTCCTCCTCTGCGGTTCCTTCGCCGCGAGGGCGGACATGATTTCGGATCTCAGCAAGGAGGAGATCGCGAAGCTCATGGCTGGCGAGATGATCGTCAGTGGAAAGGACATGCCGACCGGAGGCTGGCCACAGGTCACGGTCTATACGTTTGTGAAAGCTCCGGTCGATGTGATCGAGGGCGTGCTGCGCGACTACGAGCACGCGCAGGATTTTCAGCCGGGCCTCGTCTCCGCGAAGGTCATTTCCCATCCAAGTCCGGATGTCTACGAGGTCGAATATACATCGAAGCTGCCGATGTTCGGCACGACGACCTACACGATGCGCAACACGTTCAAGAACGTGGACAACGGGTTCGAGGTGACGTGGAAGCTGGTGAAATCCTCGATGGCGGAGATTTCCGACGGCTCATTGCGCGCGGAGCCTTACAAGGACGGCAGCATCTTCCGCTACGTGAACTACGTGAAGCCGAAGTCGTCGATCGCGATGATCGCGAAGAATGCAGCCCTCGGTGAGGCGAAGAAAACGGTGTCGGAACTGAAGGCCGAAGCCGAGAAGCGCGCGAAGGACTGACGGGCGACTATCGCCGCCTTCCGCCACCACCACCACGGTGGCCTCCGAAGTGGTGTCCACCGCCGAAGTTGCCGCGTGCGCGCGCGCCGAAATGACGGTTCAGATCCTCGCGATGCGGGCGGAACGCATTTTCATCAGGCCGGTCCCAGCGACCGTTGTGGTGCTGCTCCCAGCCGTCGCCGTTGTGACGATACACGTTGCCGTCGCGGTCGGCGTAGAGGTGGTTGCGATCGAGGCGGTTCTGATCGTGCTGCTCGCGGCTTTCATCGCGCTGAATCTGTTGGCGGTCCTCCTGCCGCTGCGCGCGGTCGGCGGGGTTGCCCCGGTCGTGATCGATCTGGTTTTGCAGATGCTGCTGATGATGCGCGAGGTGCGTTTCGTTGTTCCGAAGCCTCTCCCGTTCCTGCGGAGTCAGGCGGTTGGGGTGGTTGCGGTAGATGTTCGTGTGATTGACCGTGCGGTTGATGTTGTTCGTGACGTTGCGGTTGATCGTCACGTTCTCGTTCCAGTTTGAATTCCAGTTCCAGTTGCTCCACTGGTAGTTGCCGCAGCCCCACCAGCCGCTGTTCCAGCCGCAGGCGAACGCGTCCGCACCCCAGCCCCCGCCGATTCCAAAGCCCCAGCAACCCCAGCCGACGCTGAACGTGGCGCCGAATCCCCACGTCACCGGCCGCGGGATGAACACGGTTCCGAACCACGGGTTGTAGTTCCAGCCGGTGCCGAAGACCACGGCGTCATTGAAAATGTAGCTTCCCGTGTAGCCGGGCAGGTAGCCGCACACGACTGCGTCCGGCGTGTAGGAATAGATGCTGCAGAACGTGACGGGGTAGATCGGGCAGCTTGGAGGAATCGTGTAAATCACCTGCGGGATCTCAATGCTCACGGTCCACGGGCCGGTGGGTGCGGGTCCCTGGAACCAGACGCCGTCCGAGCAGACGAAGTAGGTTTCGTCCACCTCCACGACGGACTGCGCGGTATTCACACCGTAACGCACGGAGGAATCCTTCGTGACGGGCTCAAATTTTGGGTCACCATCGTATGTGACGTCCGGACCGGCTGCGATGCGCTGGACGGCCGCCGTTTGCGGAATGGCGGCGTCGAGGATGGCGTCCTTCGCCGTCGCGGTGCCGGCCACGCTGGCGAGGGCGTTTGCCTTTGGCGAGCCCGGCGGGATCTTTGCGAAATCCGTAGGCAGCGCGTTGGCGGCGACATAGGTCCATGGCCCGGACTGGGAACTCGCGGTGAACCAGCGGCCGGAAAGCAGCACGTAGATCGCCTGCGAGTCGATGTCCATGAACACGTCGCTGTCTGTATTTGAAATGTAGAGAAGGTTCGTGCCCTCGATCGGGCTGTATTCGGCGGGGCCGGTGGTCTGGATCAATTCCGTAGGCTGCGTGGCGACGATGACCTGCGGTGGCTCGCCGGGCGTGGTTCTGGAACTGGACGACGGATCCTGATGGTTTGCGGCGAGCGAGGCGACGGCGTCGGGCACATCGGAGGTGGGGATCCACGGGCCGTTGAGGACATTCGCAGAGCTGAGCCACTGACCGCCGCCGTGGAGATAGTAGGTCTTCGTCGAGGGATCGAGCGCGAGGAAGAACGGCGTGTTCACCACGGTCATGATCGGGGAACCCGGGGTCTGCACGAGCTGGGGCTCGCCGGCGATCGAGACGAGCACGGTGGGTTGCGCGGCGAAGATGATGTTCGGCGGCGTGGTCTGGAGATCCGCGGCGGCGGCCTGCTGTTGCTTCGTGAGTGCAAGCTGCGCGAGAAGCTGGTTCAGCGAGAGCGTGAGATTCCATTCGCCGGCCGCCTGACCGATCGTCTGTGACACGGTTTGCGCAGTGCCGGAATCCGCGCTCGGAAAGTGGCTCTTCGTCACGTCGATGTTCCGGACCGTTGCCGTGCCGGTATCGCGATCGGTGGCCACGTTTGCGGTGAAGAAGATTGCACCGAAGAGCGGCTCGCCCGCGCCCTGTGCGACGGACACGGCGGCGCGGGCGGTGAATTGATTGCCCGAAAACGACTCGATCTGCGGCTGGTAGACGGTGACCTCCCCCGCGGAGGAATCACAGCGTTGCGGCCATGTGGAGAACTGCGCCCGGACAGCGGCGGCGGTGAGAGTGATGGCCAGCAGGAATGCGAGCGGGACTTTCATTTGTATGGCTCCACTCCAGCCGGCCCCGCATCCCGCCGCAAGTCGGGAAAAACCGATGCTCGCGGGATTTTTTCTTGTTGCGGGGGAGGCCGATCCGCATAGTCTCCGGTTCCTCATGCCAAAAGCAATCGCACGCAGCAAGACACGCAAGGCAGCCGCGAAACGGTTCAAAGTGACCGCCACCGGCAAGGTTCTGCGCGCTCATGCGGGGCGGCGTCACCTGCTTTCCTGCAAGTCGGCCAAGCGCAAGCGCAATCTTGCGAAGGCCGCCGTCGTGGAAAAGTCGGACGAGGCCCGCATCAAATTGAACCTGCCTTTCGCGTAACCACCGAGTGATCCATGGGTCTTCCCTCGCGATGGCGGGGGATAACGGAACGGACGAGGCCCTGGATCCAAGATAAACGAACAGTCCGCTCCATGGAGGCTCCGGCGCTGAAACGCCGGGGTTTTTGACACATGCCAAGAGCAACCAATGCTCCCGCAAGCCGCGAGCGCCGCAAGCGCGTCGTGGATGCATCCAAGGGTTATCGCGGCCGCCGCTCCAAGCTCTTCCGCTACGCGAAAGACGCGCAGATGAAGGCGAAATACTGGGCCTACCGCGACCGTAAGACGCGCAAGCGCAACTTCCGCGCCCTGTGGATCAGCCGTCTCAGCGCCGCCGTGCGCGCGCAGGGGCTCACCTACAGCCGTTTCGTCGAAGGCCTGAAGGCCGCAAACATCGGTCTCGATCGCAAGATCCTCGCCGACCTCGCCGTAAACGACGAGACGACCTTCAACGCGATCGTCGCCCAGGCGCAGGCCGCGCTCGGCGCGAAGTCGAAGAAGGCCGCCTAAAGCTTTCCCGCAAGGAGCACGAAGCCTCCCTTCGTGCTCCTTGCGTTTGCATTTTATGGAAGCGCAAATCGAAGCCCTTCGCGCCGAGGCGCTCGCTGCGATTTCGGCCGCGAAGGATGCCCGGGAGCTCGATGCCGTCCGGGTGAAATACATGGGCCGGGCCGGCGCGATTCCGCTCCTCAGCGAAGGAATGCGCAATGTGCCGAAGGAGGACAAGGCGCGGGTCGGGAAGGCGCTCAATGCGCTTCGCACCGATGTCACTGCCGCGCTGGAATCCGCAGTGCAGGCCATTGCCGACGCCGCCGATAATGCGGCGCTTGCGGACATCGACGTCACGCTTCCCGGCATCGCACCCGCGCAGGGATCGATTCATCCACTTACACAGCTCCTCGACCGGGCGGTGCGCATTTTCCGCCGGATGGGATTCGCTCTCGCGGACGGGCCCGACATCGAGACGGAGTGGCATTGCTTTGATGCGCTGAACACGCCGCCGCATCACCCCGCGCGCAACGAGCAGGATACCTTCTACCTGCCCGACGGGCGGTTGTTGCGCACACACACGTCGACCGTGCAGATCCGCACGATGGAGACGCAGTCGCCGCCCGTGCGCATCATTGCTCCGGGCGCTGCGTATCGACGCGACGAGGTGGATGCGACTCACCTCGCACAGTTCACACAGATGGAGGGCCTCTACGTCGCGGAGAAGGTTTCCGTCGCCGATCTCAAGGGGACACTTGAATTTTTCCTGCGCGAGCTATTCGGCGAGAACACGAAGATCCGCTTCCGTCCCCACTTTTTCCCGTTCACGGAGCCGAGCTTCGAGATCGACATCCAGACGCCCGCCACGGGTGGAAAGTGGATGGAACTCGCCGGCTGCGGCATGGTCGATCCCGCCGTCTTTCAGCAGATTTGCGACCGGCGGGGTGACGAGGTCTACCATCCGGACAAGGTCAGTGGATTCGCGTTCGGCTTTGGCCTGGACCGTCTCGCGATGAATCTCATCGGTATTCCCGACATCCGCATGCTCGTGGAGAACGACCTGCGGTTTCTCAGGCAATTTTAAATCGGGAGAACGCGGAGGAGCCGATCCGTTTCGAGATCTCTCGTCCGTTGTGCCCTAGGTGGTGAAATGAAAATCTCGCTCAGTTGGTTGAAGGAATTCGTGCCTTACGAAGGCGCGGCGCAGGATCTCGGCGATTTGCTTACGCGCGCCGGACTCGAGGTCGGGTCGATTGAAACCCGTGGCGCGGATTTTCCAAAGGTCGTCGTCGCGCAGATTCTTGAGTCGAATCCGCATCCGAACGCCGACCGCCTGAGCGTGTGCAAGGTTGACGACGGCAGCGGCGAACCGCGCCAGATCGTATGCGGCGCGAAGAACTACAAGGTCGGCGACAAGGTCCCGCTCGCGCTGCCCGGGGCCGTGCTGCCCGGAAATTTCAAGATCAAGTCCGGCAAGCTTCGCGGGGTCGAGAGTGACGGCATGATGTGCAGCGCGAAGGAGCTGAATCTCGCCGAGGACGCTCAAGGGTTGCTGATTCTTTCTCCGGATCTGAAAACGGGCACCCCGATCTCGGAGGTGTTTCCGCCGGAGACCGTGCTGGAAATTGAAATTACGCCGAACCGTCCCGACTGGCTCAGCCACGCAGGTGTTGCGCGCGAGGTCGCCGCGAACACGAATCTCCCGGCCACGTCGCCGAATCCCGGGATTGCGCCGACGCGGGAGGATGCCGCGGTTGCGCGGATCGAAGACGCCACGGCATGTCCGTTCTACTCCGTGCGCCGCATTTCGGGTGTGAAGATTGGTCCGAGCCCGGAATGGCTCCGACGCAGGCTGGAGTCCATCGGCCTGCGTTCGATCAACAACGTGGTCGACGTGACGAATTACGTGATGATGGAACTCGGCCAGCCGTTGCATGCGTTCGACGCGGCAAAGATCGCGGGCGGCATCATCGTCCGCCGGGCGATGGCCGGTGAGAAGTTTCTCGCGCTCGACGGTCGGGAGTATGAGCTGCGTTCCGCGGACCTTGTCATCGCGGACTCCGGCAGGGCTGTCGCGCTTGCCGGCGTGATGGGTGGTGAGGATTCCGGCGTCACGGAAACGACCACCGATCTTCTGCTCGAGAGCGCGCTTTTCGACCCGCCCACCGTGCGCGCGACCGCACGTGCTCTCGATCTGCACAGTGATTCGAGCTACCGCTTCGAGCGCGGCGTGGATCCCGCCGGAGTGCTTCTTGCGAGTGCCCGTGCGGTGGAATTGATTCTCGAGGTCGCCGGCGGCGTTGCGGAGGAAACCGTGGTGGTTGCCGGTGCGCTGCCGCCGCTCGAATGGACGGTCGAGCTGGCGTATTCGCGATGCAGAGACCTGCTGGGTGTCGGCATCTCCAACGATCGCGTGAATGCGGCACTGGCAAAGCTTGGCCTCGATAAGGTCTCGGGCGACGATGCGAAGTCGGTGTGGAAAATCCCGTCGGGGCGCGCGGATCTTACGCGTGACGTGGATCTCATCGAGGAGGTCGTCCGTCTGGTCGGCATTGAAAGCATTCCCTCCCGTCTCGTTGGCGCACCCACGCTCGCGACCCGTGCCGATGCCACCTACGACGATGCGATGCACGTTCGCAGATCGCTCCGCGATCTTGGATTCAGCGAGGCGCGCACGAGCACGCTCGTGTCCCGCGCATCCCACTCCGCATATCCGCTGATGGAGCTGCGGAATCCGCTCGGCGAGGAGCAGTCGGCTCTCCGGCCGACGCTGCTGACAGGATTGCTGGCAGCCGTGGAGCGGAACCTGAACTTCGGAGCCACCTCGGTGCGACTTTTCGAAGTGGGGCGTGTGTTCTCGGCATCCCAGGAGGAGCAGGTGGACCGCGTGGCGCTGGTGATGACGGGTGAACGTGTCGCAAAGTCGTGGCGCGATTCCGGAGACGAGAGCTTCGACTTCTTCGACATGAAGGGCGTGGTGCAGAGTCTCGTGCGAAGTGCAACGTTTCACCACGTTTCCCGGGAACCGTTTGCCCTTGCCGTCGAGGTGAAGGTTGGGGATGCATCCGCCGGATTTGTGGGACAGATTTCCCCCTCCGCTGCGCGGGCGATGAACGCGCGCGGCCCGGTGATTGCCGCCGAACTGCGCCTCGACCTCCTCGAAGCTGCGGACCAGGTGCGCGAGTTCGTTCCGATTCCGAAGTTCCCCGCGGTTACACGCGATTTTGCAGTGGTCGTTCCACGGGACATGGCGTTCGGAACCATCGAGGCGGCGGTTCATGCGGCGCAGGAGCCGCTGCTGGCCGGAATGCAGGTCTTTGATGTTTTCGCCGACGACACGGGCGCAAAGCTGCCGGCGGATCGGAAGTCGCTGGCGTTCTCCTTGACTTTCCGCTCGCCCGAGCGAACGCTGACTGCGGAGGAAGTGACTGCCGCGTGCGACCGGTTGAAAGCCGGCCTGCGATCGCAGCTGGGAGTCGACTTCCGGGAATAGCTCTTTTCGAATTTGAATGGCGGTCCGCTCCGGCGGGCTCCACGGTTTTGCCCTGCGGTGTTCGAGACTGAGACGTCGAACTCCCGATCCGATGTAAAACACCCAGGAGGCTGTGCGGGGTGCGGTAATGACAGGCCTTTGTTGGACGTCAGAGCTTCATCCTGCGGTCATCCGCCGTTTCCATGAGGGAACGGGATAGGCGTCGAACGGCACAGGCGGGGCGAATCTTTCCAACCCCGTCCGCACGCGTTGCGGACGGGGTTTTCTCATGCCGGGGCGCGACATTCCCCGGCGGATTCGAATCCGCAGTTGAGTCGCGCACCGCGCGTGATCATATTCGCAGTGTGTCTGCGATTTTAGCATTGGAGGACGGCCGGGTATTTCGTGGTGAGGGATTTGGGGCAAAGGGAACGGCGGTCGGCGAGATTTGTTTCAACACGTCGATGACGGGTTATCAGGAGGTCCTTACGGATCCCTCGTATCGCGGGCAGATTGTGGCCATGACAGCGCCGCAAATCGGCAACTACGGCGCGAATGCGATCGATATCGAGAGCCCGACTCCGCATGTGCGCGGGTTTGTGATTGAGGAACTCAGCGTGGTTCCCAGCAACTGGCGCGCGGAATTTTCGCTGCACGAGTTTCTGGAGAAAAATGGCATTCCCGGCATTGAGGGAATCGACACCCGGGCGCTCACGCGGCATCTCCGCACGCGCGGAGCGATGCGGGCGTGCGTGACCACGGAACTCGATGAAGAGGCAGCCGTGCAGGCTGCGAAGGAGACTGTTTACGACGGTTATGATTTCGTGCAGGAGGTCACTCCCACCGAGCCCTACGAATGGGATCCCGATGGCGTCCGGAGCCGCGAATGGGTGCAGGCTGTTGCGCAGGGGGACCGCGGGGAAAAGGACGCTCTTGGAAACGTGTTTCTGCCGACGCCGGAGCCCGTGCGGCGGATCGTTGCCTACGATTTTGGGATGAAGAAAAACATCCTGCGGCTGCTGCGGCGTCATGGCTTCGCGGTGGAGGTCGTTCCGGCGAAGACGCCGGCAAAGGACGTGCTCGCCCGGAAGCCCGATGGGGTGTTTCTGTCAAACGGACCGGGCGATCCGGCGGCGTTGACCTACGCGCACGAGACGGTGCGCGCGCTCGTGCCGGAGGTGCCGCTGTTCGGAATTTGCCTCGGACACCAGATCCTCGGCTACGCGCTGGGGGCGAAGACGTTCAAACTCAAGTTCGGCCATCGCGGAGCGAACCAGCCCGTGAAGGATCTCCGGACGGGGAGGATCGCGATCACTTCCCAGAATCACGGCTACGCGATCGACCCCGACTCACTCCCCGATGATGTCGAGGTCACTCACGTGAACCTCAACGACGGCACGGTGGCCGGCATTGCCCACAAGCACCGGCCCGCATTCAGCGTGCAATACCATCCGGAGGCCTCCCCCGGCCCCCGTGACGCGGCCTACTTCTTCGACCAGTTTGCCAAAACGGTTGATGAATCGAAGGCGCGGTGATAACTGGAGACGACCATGCCCAAGCTCCGTATCTCCCTCTCAGACGATAACGAAATCCTCCACGAGCTGACCGAGGACACGCTGACGATCGGCCGCGTCGAGGACAACGGTCTGCGCCTCGATGATGGCTCGGTCTCCAGCCATCACGCAGAGATCGTGAACGAGGGCGGTGTGTTCAAGGTCCGCGATCTCGGTTCCACGAATGGCACGTTTGTAAACGAGTCGCAGGTCACCGAGGCCAAACTCAAGGGATCCGATGTGATCCGCTTCGGCAGTGTGGTTTGCCGTTTCGAAGCCGACGCGGCTTCGGCGGGTGGCGCTGCGCAGCCCCTGCCTCAGACCGAGCGTGCGGCGGCCTCCTTTGGCGGCAGCGGCGGACGACCGGCGAATTTCGTGACCTCCTCGCCCTTCCCGAAGCCCGTTCCGAAGCCTGATGCGCTGACCTACGCGGCGATTGCGATCGCAGTGATCGGTGCGCTTGCCGCGCTGGCTGCAGCGGGCATGGTGTTCACGCTGACTCCACCGGTGTAAAAGCCGCAGGTGTGCGAGCGGGTCGTCGGGGACGCTGGAACTTGGGGACTACTCCCCGAGTTCGACGTTCCAGTAGGCGAAATCGATGAAGTGCTTCCAGCTCTCGTGATGAGGGCTGGGGAACGAGATGTTCACGAAGGGCCTCCATTTCGGCCGCTTCGGTTTGCGTAAAAGTTGCATGCCCGCCTCGTGGGGAAGCCGGTTCCCCTTGCGGGAATTGCACGGGATGCAGGAGCACACGATGTTCTCCCAGGTGGTCTGGCCTCCCCGATCGCGTGGAAACACGTGGTCGAGATTCAGATCCTTCCGGTCGAAGACCTGCCCGCAATACTGGCAGGTGTTCCGATCGCGCTCGAAGACGTTGTGGCGGGTGAACTTCACCTCCTTCTTCGGCAGGCGGTCGAACATCATCAACACGATCACCTGCGGAATGCGGATGTTCACCGAAATCGTCCGGATCATCTCGTGTTCCGGTTCGGCGAGGGAGAGCTCCCGCCAGCTGCCGAAATCGTGGGTGTGGAAGTTGTTCTCAGCGTCGTTGCGCACCACCTGGGCGTGCCCCTGAAAAAGCAGCACGAGAGCCCGTCGCACGCTGCAGGTGTTCACCGCCTGCCACAGGCGGTTCAAAACCAGCACGGGTCTGTCGAGGACGGCATCCATCGTTTGAACCATGGCGTCGAGCCACGCTCCGCGCGGTGGGTAACCTGACTGGAGAGTGAAGTCAAGTTGTGAATAAAATGTGAACGAATTGGAGACGTCCTCCGCAGCGGTGCGGGATTTGCACGAAGGTTGTTTTCGAAGGGGCGCTCTGATACTTTGCTCGGTTCATCATGCGAAACTTGAGCGTCCCCCCGCTGCTTGCCGCGCTGGTTTTTCTCGTGGCGATGCCGGCGTTCCTTCGCGCCGAGGACGACCCGGGTGAGCTTTTCATGCAGGCCTACGGCGAGTTTCGCGCTGCGGAAAAGCTCGAGACCGAGGGGCGCGGGTCGGATGCCCTCACGAAATATCGCTTCTGCGCCAGTCTGCTCGAGCAGATCGGTCAGAAATTTCCGACTTACCAGCCGCTCGTCATTCAGTTTCGTCTTGGCAAGAGCCGCGAAGCCATTGCACGGGTGGAGGGGGCGCTCAACTCCCGTTCCAATCTTCCGCCGCTCCCGCCATCGCTCGAATCCAACGCGGAACCCTCCCTCACAGCACCGTCCACCGTCCGACCGGCGGCCCCTTCGTTCCGGATACCCACTCGTTCCGGTGCGGGTGCGACACCGCGCGCGCTTTCGTCGCGCGGAGGCGGAGATCTCGCCATCGGCCGCGGAGCTTCGCCGTCAGTCGCGCGTGAACTCGAAGATCTGCGCAGCCGGCTGCGGGATTCCGAGCGTCGGGCCAGCGAACTTGAGCGCCAGGTGTTGCAGGAGAAGGCGGAGAAACAAAGCGCCTACAAGGAGCTCGATCTCACGAAGGTCCAGGTCGTCGAACTGAAGTCCCGTCTTGCCCAGGCCGGTCAGCGACTGCGGGATCTCGAGATCTCGAACGAGGCACTTGCGAACGAGAAGGCCGCCGAAACCCATCGCGTGGTGGAACTCGAGAGAGATCTCGACGAGGTTCGCGCGGAACTCGAAGTCGTCGAGGAATCCAACAGCGAACTCTTCGCTCGGCTCGAGAAGGCGGCCGAGTTCATCGAGGCGTCCGAGGCGATTCGCAAGCAGTTGCTCGCCGATAGAAAGGAACTCGCCGCCGAGATCGCGGGTGGCTCGGATGCAGCGACGAAGAAGCTCCGCAACGAAATCGATCGCCTGATCGAGGAGAATCGAAAGTTCAAGGAACAGGTCACCGGCATTCCGGCCATCGAGCAGCGCAACGCGGAACTCTCCGCCCGCCTTGCCGATGCCGAGAAGCGTGCCGAGGCCCTTGAAAAGGAGCGGGACGCCGGGCGTGTCGTCGAGGAGGAGTTGCGCAAGGAGGTCGGGCAACTCAACGGTTCGATCGCCGCCCTGCAGGACGAGATCAAGGCCGGTCGCAACCGGGTGGCGGAACTCGAGCGTCAATTTGAGGAAACCTCCGCTGCCACCACAGCCGCCACCGGCGCAATGGCCAGCGAAAATGCGCTGCTCAAGGAAATCCTCCAGCGGCAGATTCGCGAGCAGGCCAGACGCCAGCAGGCGCGCAAGCTCGTCGCTGAGGAGATGGAGAAACTTCAGATTCGCTCAGGCACACTTCTCGAGAAGTTGAATGTCCTCGCCGCCGCTGAAGTTGCGCTCACTCCCGCCGAGGAGAAACTCCTTCGCAAGCCGGAGGTCGCGCTTTCTGCATCCGGCGTCGGCAACTCGTTCGAGCTTTCCGTGGCAAAGGTGAAGATGGAGGATGACCCGCTCGCGGAAGGCGGTGCGCGGGATGCGCATTCCGCGTCCGACGATCACGCTCTGCCGAACAATGACGGGGTCGATGATGAGGCCTCGGAGGCCTATCGCGCTGCATTGAATCAGGGCATCGCGAGCCATCACTCGCATAACTACGCTGACGCGATCAGCGCATTCCGGCGGGCGCTTGAGATTCGGCCGGACGCAGCTGCAGCCCTCACGAATCTTGGGATTTCCGAACTCCGCAGTGGGAACGTCGAAGCCGCGAAGGAAACGCTGCGCAAGGCCGTTCAGGCCAACGGAGCCACGCATCTCGCGCACTACTTCCTCGGTCTGGCTCTGCAGCAGGAAGGTGACATCGAAGGTGCAATCCGCCAGGCGCGCCGTTCGATCGAGCTGAAGCCCGACTACGAACCGGCCCTCGAACTCGAAGAGGATCTCCAGGCGGCAACGCCTCCGCAGCGTCCCGCAGCCGGCGCGAAACCCTGATCTGCGGTTGCTGATCGGGAATGCGCGAATTTTTCGTGAGATGAACGCGCGATCTCCTGAGGTCGCATGAGGCCGGCGGGCCGCATCAATCAAGCCTTCGCGGGTGGAGGAAAAATTCCGTGAAGCGCAAGCGGAAAAATTTTTCGAAAAAATCGCGAAAAACCGTTGACCCCATTTCGCGATATGATATCAATCTTCTTCCCACGACGGAACGGCCGACAACAAGTCGAGACCAACCGAAGTGAGGCGAAGTTCTCTCGAGCGGATGCACCGCCTCGATTGCTCGAAACTCCAGACGGGGATTACCGTCCCCAGGAGACGGGCAGCGAGTGCAAGGACTCTGCATACGAAGAAGGTTTTTTGAAAGTCTGAATCTGGATTTTTCGCAATCGCGAAAATTCAGAACGCAAAAACAGCAAATTCAGCAAAAACTGAATTGTGCGTTCTTTCGTTGATTTTGAGTAATCAATAATTAATTGACGACCCATTCCCGACTGGGATCTCACTCAGTTGGAACAATGGATAGTCAGATTTTACCACCATGCTGTATCGGTGGTGCAAATTCTTTACGGAGAGTTTGATTCTGGCTCAGAACGAACGCTGGCGGCGTGGATAAGACATGCAAGTCGAACGGGACTTGCGATGTAGCAATACATTGCAAGTCTAGTGGCGGACGGGTGCGTAACACGTGAGCAACCTGCCCAAAAGTGGGGGATAGCTCGCCGAAAGGCGAATTAATACCGCATGTGGCCATGGAAGACATCTTCCTGACGCTAAAGCAGCAATGCGCTTTTGGATGGGCTCGCGGCCTATCAGCTTGTTGGTGAGGTAACGGCTCACCAAGGCTATGACGGGTAGCTGGTCTGAGAGGACGACCAGCCACACTGGAACTGAGACACGGTCCAGACACCTACGGGTGGCAGCAGTCGAGAATTTTTCACAATGGGGGAAACCCTGATGGAGCGACGCCGCGTGG
>CALGTD010000043.1 GCA_937901895.1 uncultured Spartobacteria bacterium
CGGACCAGGATTGGGACACCGTGCCTTCGTCGCCGTGGGCGGTCAGCCAGACGCGGGTCGCTGCGCCGCGTGGCTTCACGCCAATCCGGAAGATTCCGGCCGCGTCGACCGGGCTGGTAACCGTGACCGGCCGGCGTTTGCCGGACTTCCGCCGCACCTTGTAGGTGGCCGTGACGTAGCGGGCGTGCGGCGCAGAGCCTTGCAGAGCCACCGCATTGCGTCGCGTGACGATGCGGTTGGGGCCGAACACGGTCAGCGTGGGCTTCAGGACTGGTGTTGGTTCCGGAGTCGGCGTGGGCGTTGGGGTGGGCGTCGGCTCCGGATCGGGGGTGTAAAGCGAGTATTCCACAATCCCCCAAATCCGCCGGTTGGGAATCACAGATCCGCCATGCATCGCATTTCCTCCCCAAAGGATCAGGTCATTATTGACTGCGAAAACGCCGGGCTGGGCCTGGTTGACGAAGGTGAAGAGTTCACTGGACTCGACGCGGAAGGAGACCGTTTCGCCAGCAGGAACCCGGACAGGCTCCCGCAGCACGATCGGATAGGATGGAATATTGAGCGCGACCGCGGATCCGTAGCCGCGGAAAACATGGATCCATGGGCTGTTTCCCGTGACTGGCTCAAAACCCGCATAAGGGCCGGGCTTGTAAGAAATGCTGATGGGAAAAGAGTTGCCCGCGACGCCGATCTGCAGCCTCTCAATCTGGACATTCGCAATCGCCCGAACCTCGAAAAATCCGGTGGAATGCTTCAAATTGAAGCTGCCTGGAGGCGGAGCAAAGATCGAATCGGCGTGGGCGGCGAAGGCCGTCGCAACGAGGAGGAGGCACTGCCATTTCATACGCACGGAGAACGGAAAAATCAGGCACATCATAACCCGTTTCCGTGATGCCTCCAGCAACTTTGTGAGGGGCGCAAGGCCGGCATCAGGCCGCGTCGAATTTTTTCGCGACTGGAAGAAATTCAGTCACCGCACCGCGGGGTTTTCTGTCAGATCGGATGGATGAACACCCAAATCATCCTCTCCGTATCCCGTCACACGCTCGCGGGCACGATGGCGTTCCCCGAGGTCGTCGCCTGCCTGCTTGAGGCGGGCGTGGAGTCTTATCACGTCGACTACGTCGCGCGTCGCACGACGTTCTATGGCACGGACGGTGACGTGGCTTCTACCGCGATTGATTTCGAACATCTGCCGCCGATCGCCGCGGACTTCTGCCCGGATAGCGTGCGCGCAGCGATCCGCGACAGCCAGCTCAACGGTCAGACATACCGGGACTTCACTCATCGCGTCATGGAGGCCGGCGTGCAGGGCTACTTCGCGTTTCTGCGCGGCAAACGTGTCACCTACTGGGGCCGTCAGGGCGACCAGCATACGGAATGGTTTCCCGACGCGACGACGTGAAAGCGCGCGGAGGACTTCGCCAACGGCGCGGATTGTTTTATCAACGTCGAGGCCCGGAACACCGACCTTGGGAAAGGTCGGGGTAGCCTGACGCTGCAAAGGTAGCCGCCGGACCTCTGGGCCTGCGGATCGTTTATCCATGTCGAAGCCCGGAGGTCCTCGACCTACCTCTTCGGCTTCGGGCCCATCTCGAATTCCAGCGTGCCGCCTTTTATGAGGTCGGCGTGGGTGAGCCAGGTTTTGTCGTAGGGCTCGCCGTTGAGCTTCGCGCTCTGGATGTAGACGTTTTCCGGGGAGTTGTTTTTCGCGACGATGCGGAACGTCTTCCCGGTGGCAACCCCCTCGGGCAGCGTGATCGTGATT
Source organism: uncultured Spartobacteria bacterium (assembly GCA_937901895.1). Taxonomy (GTDB): domain Bacteria; phylum Verrucomicrobiota; class Verrucomicrobiia; order Chthoniobacterales; family JAATET01; genus JAATET01. Next base: position 1,769 of record CALGTD010000043.1, read on the forward strand.
TCCGGGAACAACGGGCTCGTGATCTCGTAGCGGCCGTCGCCGGGACAGACCGGGTGCAGGCCGATCGCGGCGAGCACATACCATGCGGACATCTGGCCGACGTCCTCGTTGCCAACAAGACCCTCGACGCTGTTGTGGTAGGCGTTTTCGCAAATCGTGCGCGTCCATTTCTGCGTGAGCCACGGGGCGCCGAGGCGGTTGAAGAGGAACGCGGCGTGGTGCACGGGCTCGTTCGCGTGGTTGTAGTAGTCGTTCCAGCGGAAGTCGGCGGGCGTCTTTTCGAAAAACTCGGTGAGGTCGGCGAGCGTCTTCTCGCGGCCGCCGATGAGCTCGACGAGGCCGTCGAAGTCGTGCGGGACGAACCAGCCCTGCTGATACGGGTTGCTCTCGATGCAGCCGTAGTCGTGCGTGAGACGCCCGTTTTCCGGCCACGGCGCCCAGGTGCCATCGCCCTGCTTCGGGCGGAACCAGCCTTTTTCGGCGTCGAAGATCTTGCGGTAATTCTGCGCGCGCTCCTCGTAGAGCTTCGCGTCGTCGGCCTTGCCAAGCGCCTTCGCGAGCTGCGCGAGGCACCACTCGGAATAGGCGAATTCCAGCGTCTTCGAGATGTTCCCGTAGGTGGACGGATCGGCCGTGCCGAATTTCTCGCACGAGCCTTTCGCGAGTTCGTAGGCCTTCTCGAGGTCGAAGCCGCCGATGCCCTTGCTGTGCGCATCGGCAATGACGACGACCGCGGGGTTGCCGATCATGCAGCCGGTGTAGGCATTGAGCAACTCCCAACGCTCGAGGTAGTCGCGGCCGGAATCCTCCGCGAGCTCGACAAGGGAGTTGATCGTGTCGCTGACGACGCGCGGGGCGATGATGCTGAGCAGCGGGAATTCGCTGCGAAAGACGTCCCAGCCGCTGAAGACGGTGCGCTTCGTGAAGTCGCCCTTCGGATGAACGATGCCGTTCGGACCCGGGTAGGTGCCGTCGACGTTCGAGATCTCGCGCGGGTCGAGCATCGCGTGATAGAGCGCGGTGTAAAAGACGCGCCGCTGCTCGTCGGTGCCGCCGGTGATCGCGATCTTCGAAAGCGCGCGGTTCCATTCCGCCTCCGCCTCGCGGCGCAGTCCGTCGAAGTCCCAGCCGGGAATCTCGGCCTCGAGATTCTTCCGCGCCTCGTCGATGCCGGTGAAGGAAATGCCGACTTTCAGCAGGATCTGCTCATCGGCCTTCGTCGGAAAATTCGCATAGAAGCCGAGATGGCGGCCCTGCGTTTCCTTCGCGCCTTCGCGAATCTCCGCCTTCGCGACGAGCGCGTCGTATTCGGCGCTCTCGATCGCCTCCCGCTTGCGCGACTGGCGGTCGGGAATCTCCGCGCTCCACGTGCCGAAGTCCTCCAGCGGCCGGCTGAACTCCGCGTGGAAATAGACGGTGTAGTTTGCGTTGCCGTCGCCGTTCCCCCAGCCACCGCCATCGGGCGTGCAGCGCATCCAGCCTTCGATGGTCTGCGGCCCGGTCACCTTCACGCTCTGCTCAACCGAGGTGCCGCCCACGCGGCGGGCGAGATCGATCTGGACGCGCGAGGTTTCGTTCTCCGGAAAAGTAAACCGCAGCAGGCCGCTGTGACGCGCGGCGGTCGCCTCGGTGGTGACGCCGTTGGCGAGCTTCACGCGGTAGTAACCGGCGGCCGCGGTCTCGGTGTCCTTGAGCATCTCCACGCGGTATCCCTTCGCGACCTCGGGGTGGCGACCCGCGACAACCTCGAGGTTTTTTCCAACAGCCGGCGTGACGAGGAAATTTCCCAGATCGCCATACCACCCCACCCCGCTCATTTGCGTGAATGCAAAGCCCTCGAGGTGCGTGTGCTCGTGGCTGTAGCCGCTGCCGTTGTCGCCGCCGGTGATCGTGTTCGGACTCACCTGCACCATCCCGAACGGTCGCACCGCGCCGGGATACGTCTTGCCAAGACCGTGGAAGATTCCCGCCTTGCCGACACTCGTGCTCGCGCCGACGAACGGGTTCACCAGACCCGCGGGATCCGAATCCGGGTCGGAGGCCGTAGCGGGGATCAGCGGCAGCAACGCGCCGAGGAACGCGAAGGTCGCGGTGCGTGTCAACGAAGAGACGGAAGCGAGTTGAAAATCCGGGATCATCAAGGGTCGGAGAAATGCGGGCGATCATCCCCGCGAACCGGAAAAATTGCCACCCCAAGAAATGCGACATCCGCCACAACTGGGGCGGATTGGGTCAAACTGGAAAGGTGCCTGCCGCAGCGCACCGGAGGGCGGGGCTACGCCGTCGCGTCCGGCCGGAAACGGAGCTCGAATTTCGAGGTGCCCGCCGGCCACAGAATTTCGAACCGGTTGTCGGCCACCGCCCGGTAGGCGGCGGTGAATCCAAGCGCCTGCCCGGCCCGCTCGAAAAGCGGCTGCAGCCGTTGAAACGTGGATGAGGGGTTTTCCGTGTAGACGAAAATGTTGACGCTCCGCTCCTGGGAGTCGACGCCGTCAAACGACTCGGCCCCGAGCAGGGCCGAGCGGATGCGGGCTTCGAGGGCGTCGAGTTGCAGGTATTGCGACAGGGATTCACCCCGAAATTGAAGAACGAGTTGGAGGAGCATAGGTATGGACGATGATGGTGGACGACCCGGGAGGCGTGAGAAATTGGTTGGTGCGATTCGATGAATCGCGCGCCTCCGGCTGGCAGCGGCTGCGAATGCCCGACGGCATCCAGCCCCGCACGAAACAGGCTCACCGTCGTCGCGTTGGGATGGGAAGTCAATGGCGGGTCTCGGAGAGCGCGTTTGACACGTCTCGTTCGCGGGTCGACCCTCCCGTGAACTCATGCGGCGGTGCCTTCGGGTTTCGGGATGAGTCCGCCGCCATGACAACGCACCCTGCCTCCCTTCTCCGCTTTTCCGCCGGTCCGTTTCCAACGCCGGCATCCCCCGCTCCACCGTCGCGACCTTTCGCGGAACTTCAACTTCGTCCATCGACCCGGGCTTTCACGCCATCCATCGCTCCCGGTTCCCGTCCATCATGCTCACCATCTCTCCCTGCCGTCGTCCTTCCGACCGGCATCTTTTCGAACGAATCCCGGAAATTCTGCACGGCCACGACCGCAATTTCGTCCCGGTGTTTCCCGGCACGGTCACGAAACTGCTGAAATACGACAGCCTTTTCCAGCGGCAGGATGGAACGATCTACGGATTCATCGCCCGCAGAAACGGCAGGCCGGTCGGCCGCCTCGCCGCCATCTGGAACCGGTCGCACAACAAGTATTGGAACGACCAGGTCGGGTTCTTTGGATTCTTCGCGTGCGAGGATAACGAGGAAACCGCGCAGACGCTCTTCCGACACGCGGAGGACGCGCTGAGGAAGGTCAACTGCACATCGATTCGCGGGCCCTACAATCCTTCGATCAACGAGGAGTGCGGACTCCTCATGGAAGGGCACGACGAACCGCCCAACATCTCGATGCCATGGAATCCGCCCTATTACGCGAAGCTGCTCGAGTCGGTGTCCCAGCAGGTCACGCGCACGCTTTACGGCTTTCACCTTCCGCTCGACATCGGCATTCCCTCACGCGTGCGGAAGATTGCCGATCGCTTGAAGGCGCGATCGCAGTCCGTGCGAATCCGCTCCTTCGACATGAGCCGGCTCGACAAGGAACTGGAGCTGGCGCACCGGCTCTACAACGTAACGCTCGATCGCAACTGGGGATTCGTGCCGATTTCCTTCGAGGATCTGCTCGCCTCGGCCGATGACTTGAAGGCGTTCGCCGATCCCGACTTTCTGATCTTCGCGGAGGTCGACGGCGAGGCAGTCGGGTTCATGCTCACACTGCCGAATTTCAACGAAATCCTCATCCGCACCAAACGGGTCCCGCGCTTGCTGCGCCTGCCATGGATTCTGCTCTTGATGAAGACCCATCGCATCCAGTCGGTGCGGCAGGTCGTGCTCGGCGTCGCCCCGGAACACCGCGATCACGGACTCGCCGCGCTGATGTGCAACGAGATGGTCCTGCGCACGCAGAAGACGGCAAAGTGGGCGGAGCTCTCGTGGATCGAGGCGAACAACACGCACGTCATCCGTCTGATCGAACTGATGGGAGCCCGCCGCTCGCGCACCTACACGATCTGGGAAAAACCGATCGACCAACATCCTCCGGCGCGAAGCGCGAGGGTGAGGTCGAAAGCCTGAGAGTCCAAAAGTCGAGTGCCGCTGGCGCGCGGAGCGGGACGAAGACTTTGCCGCGAAGAGGCGCACGAGGCGCAGGAGGCGTGCGGCATGAGGTTGCGGGTTGCCACCCTCGACCCTCGCCCCGCCTTTTCCGCTCGTTCCCAAGCTTCGCAGGGCGAGCCCGCCCCTTCATAGGGGATGAGTGGCTCACGCAACGGTCGCAAAGGACAAGGGGCGCTTCGCGCGCAGGATGCATGCGGCAGGAGGTTCCGGGCATTCGCTCCAAGACTGTTTTTTTATGAGTTTGGCTTTTGAGTGAAAGGCGCAAAACTTTTCCAGTTGACTCGCTTGTTTTAGCCGGCTAGTTTGCCGGCCAGAATGACCCTCCCCCGCTACCCCGAAGAGCTGGGATTTAAAATCGGCGCCAGCGGCACACACACCAGTCGCACAATCATGGTGGAGGAGTTATCCACATTGCTGGCGTCGGCTGGCAGCGCGAAACGCCGCGAAGAATTCGCGCGCCTCATTGTCGACGAGAACGTCCTCGGAAAATCGACCGCTTCCACCCGCCGGCTCACTGCCCAACGCTTGAGCGAACTCTACGCGCTCGATATCTCCGTCCCGTTGTTCCGGGCACTCATGCGTCTCTGGCCGGTGGACAAGAACTCACGCCCCTTGCTCGCTCTGCTGTGCAGTCTGGCTCGCGACCCGTTGCTCCGGGCCGCGGCACCCTCCATCATCTCCTTGCGCGAGGGACAATCTTTCGTCCGCGATACGATGACGACAGCGCTGTGTGCACACGCGCGCTCGCGCCTGAATGATTCCACCCTCGACAAAGTGGTTCGCAATGCCGCCGCAAGTTGGACTCAGTCGAGGCACCTTCGAGGTCGCGTGCTGAAACGCCGCCAGCGGGTCACGGCCACACCCGCTGCGGTGACGATGGCCCTGCTCCTTGGTTATCTGCAAGGCCTGCGAGGCCCCTCGATTCTCCAGACCCTGTGGTGTGCCGTTCTGGACTCCACTCCCGAAGCGCTTTCCAGCCTGGCCCTCCGGGCCTCTCTCACCGGTTTGCTTCGCTTTCGCCACGCAGACGGTGTGGTGGAAATTTCGTTCCCCGACTTGCTGACAAAACAAGAAATCGAGGTGGCTTCCCATGGGCAGGATTGAACAACTCGCTCGGAAATTCGAAAATCACATTTCCCTTCCGTGGGCGCAGAATCTCTCGCCGTCCGAGCGAACGATCTTTGTCGTCTATCCCAAGGAAGAGGAACGCCGGCTGCGCGTCCGAATCGCGCTGTTTCAGCAGGCATGCGAAAAAAACGGCCACGGCTGGAACCTGGTGATTCTCGATCGTGTATTCGCCGAATGGATGGCCGCGCAGGACTATGCCTCCGAATACTTCGCCTATCCAGAGGATCTGCGGCAGAAACTCGACAGCGACTTCACCGTGTATGTCGCCGACGTGATCAGCAAGGCGCTGGCCTCGACCGGCCCCAAGGACGCGATAGGTGTTCTTGGCGTCGGCACACTCTTCGGCTTTGCCCGTCTTTCCTCCGTTCTCCAACGAATCGAAACGCGCATCCCCGGGCGTCTCATTCTCTTTTTCCCCGGCTCCTACGATAAAAACGTCTTCCGGCTCCTCGATGCCCGTGACGGCTGGGGATACATGTCTCTGCCCATTACCCTCAACGAAGTGGCCTACACATGAAAAATGCCGAACTGTTCAGCCGCGACCCCCGGACAGCCAACCTCGTCAACGACGGTCAGGCCCGCATCCTCAACGACGCCGACGATCCTCGCGCCGAGGCGATGCTGCGCTACGAGTTGGAGCACTTCGTCTGTGAAGGCCAATACGCGGCCGGCCTCAACCGCATCCTCTCCTCTTACATGGAGAACCTCGGTGCGGCCGCCCAACGGGCGGCCTGGGTAAGCGGCTTTTACGGCAGTGGCAAATCGCATCTTCTCAAAATGCTCTGCCATCTGTGGGCAAACACTTCGTTCAAGGATGGCGCGACCGCTCGATCGCTGGTCCCGGAGCTCCCGAAAGACTTGCACGCCTTGTTTGTGGAATTGGACAATCAAGGCAAACGAGCAAAGGGAGGTGTTTTCGCCGTGTCGGGCACCATGCCCGAAGGGTCCGCCGAAAGCGCGCGCCTTACGGTCCTGGGCATCATCTTCCGCGGGTGTGGACTGCCGGCGGCCTATAACCAGGCCAGGTTTTGCCTCTTCCTTCGCGACAAGGGCTACTACGAGCAGGTCGAAGCCCACATCCGCAATGCAGGCAGGGACTTCAGGCGCGAACTTACGGACCTCTACGTCAGTCCGCACATCCGCCAAGCCCTCGTCGCCTGCGATTCCGGTCTGGGCGACGAAAAGGATATCCGCGCTCTCCTCCGCGAGCAGTTCCCCAACAAAACCGACGTTTCGACCGAGGAATTCGTGAGCCTCGCCCGGGAGGCGCTGAAAATCCCGGGCAATGGCGAGCTTCCCCTCACCGTCATCGTGCTCGACGAGATCCAGCACTACATCGGCGACAATCAGGAGCGCTCCATGGGCATCACCGAGCTCACCGAGGCGCTCAACAAACAGATGGGTTCGCGGGTCCTCGTCGTCGGCGCCGGCCAGAATGCTCTCAGCACCGACACCCCGCAGTTCGCCTGGCTGCGCGATCGATTTACCATCCGTGTCGAGCTTTCCGATGCGGACGTCGAGACGGTCACCCGCAAGGTTCTGTTGCGAAAGAAGCCTGAGGCCGAAACGCCCTTGAAGGTGGAGTTGGAAAAAAACGCGGGAGAAATCTCACGCCAGCTCGCCAAGACCAGTATTGCCGCCACCAGCGCCGACCAGCGATGGCTCGTGCCGGATTATCCGATTCTACCCACGCGCCGCCGATTTTGGGAGCACGCCCTGCATGCGATCGATCCTTCCGGCAGCAGTTCCCTTCTGCGCACCCAGTTGCGCATTACCCACGAGGCGCTTCGTGAAGTCGCGGATCAGCCGGTTGGCAACGTCGTCGCCGGCGACTTCATGTTCTTCCAGCAACAAACCGCACTGGTGCAGCAAGGCATCCTCTCGCGTGAAGTCAGCGATCGCATCATCAAGCTAAAGGCCGATGGCTCCCCAGCGGGAGAACTTAAAGCTCGTATTTGCGGCCTAGTCTTTCTCATCCGCCGGTTGCCCCGCGACAAAGGCCTCGATATCGGTCTGCGCGCCAACGATGGGACTCTCGCCGACCTTCTGGTGAGCGATCTGGCCAACGACGGCGCGAAGATCCGCCATGAGCTGCCGACACTCCTGACGGACTTGGTCGACAGCTCGGTCCTCTTGCACGACGGCCAGGAATACAACCTGCAAACCAAGGAGTCGGCCGAGTGGGACGATCTCTTCCGCAGCCATGTTGCCCGCGTGCGCCAGGACGTGGCCCTGATCGCCCAGGAACGCCGGGCAAGGCTGCGGGCTGACGTCGAATCGGCGCTGCGCCCGCTGCGCCTGCACCAGGGCGTCGCCAAAACGCCGCGAGAACTCCTGCTTCACTTCGGTTCTGAAGCGCCGGAAAATTCCGATCAAAGCGTCCCCGTCTGGGTGCGCGACGGATGGGAGGCTCATGTGAACCAGGTGGAAGGCAGAGCGCGCGAAGCCGGTCCGGACAGCCCGATGCTCTTCGTCTGGCTCCCGCAGCTTCGCGACGATGTGCTCCGCGAAAACCTGATCCGCATGAAAGCCGCGCAGACTGTTCTCGAAATCAAGGGCGAGCCCACGACCCGCGCCGCCGAAGAGGCCCGGGACGCCATGAAGGCGCGACGCACCGACGCGGAGCGCGAGGTGGAAAAGATCCTCAAAGACGTCTTGGCGGAAGCCCGGGTCTTCAAGGGCGGCGGGGTGGAACTGCACGCGCTGGAGTTGCTCGACAAGGTTTCCGACGGCGCCAACGACGCGCTCAAGCGCCTCTTCCCGCGCTTCGACGAGGCCGACCAGAAAGGCTGGGACGTAGCCGCCGACCGCGCCCGCAAGGGGGACGATTCGCCGCTCAACGCCATCGGGTGGAAAGGCGCCACCGAAGATCACCCCGTCTGCAAGGAGATCCTCCACCACATCGGTGCCGGCAAGGAGGGCCGCCACATCCTCGCGCACTTCCAGCGTCCTCCCTTCGGTTGGGACAAGGACGCCGTTCATGGCGCGCTCGTCTGCCTGTGCGCCTGCGGTCGCCTGCTCGCCAGCGATTCCAAGACTGGTGAGGCCCTCGCGGCGAAGCAGCTTGATCACCCGCGCATCGCCAAGGCGACCTTCCGCACGGAGTCGGTCACGCTTTCGGCCAAGGACAAAATCGCGCTCAAAGGCCTCTTCCAGTCGCTCGGAGTCCATTGCCGTCCCGAGGACGATCTCAACCTCAAGGCCCGCGAATACCTGGAGAAACTGCTCGACTGCGGCAAGGCTGCCGGTGGCGAAGCACCATTACCGCCGCGACCGAACACCGCAGAGATCGAAGACCTCAAGCGACTCTCCGGCAACGAGCAGCTGGCCGAAATCCTGAAAAAACTGTCGTCGCTCAAGCTTCTCACCGGCGAGTGGAAGCAGCAGGCCGAACTGGCGGACAGGCGCCTGTCCCTCTGGAACCGCCTCGAAGCACTTCTCGCCTGTGGTGACGGCCTCACCGCCTTGCAAGCGGTCCACGATTCCGCCCAGGCAATCGTTCAGAATCGTCTTCTGCTTGAACCGACCGATCATGTCACCCCTTTGATTCAAAGCGCCACCGACGCGTTGCGCTCCGCCTTCACGGAGTGCCGGCAGCGTTATGCCGAGATGCGGGAGAAAGAACTCCAGCGGCTCGAGTCGACCGACGTGTGGCAGAAGCTCACGCCCGACCAGCGCGCACAGCTTCTCGGCGCCACGTCCATGCCTGACGTCGATGACTCCTCTATCGGCACTGAACAGGAACTGACCGCCGCGTTGCGTGCGACGCCTCTCCGCCAATGGAGCGACCGCACCGACGCCCTCGCCGGTCGCGTCGATCGCCTGCTCGCCGAAGCCGCGCGGCTTCTCGAACCGAAGGCTCAACGGGTGTCCCTGCCTTCCGCCACCATCCGCAACGAAGCGGAATTGGACGCGTGGCTGGCGCAGGCTCGCTCCGCCATTGAAACCCAACTGAAGGAAGGACCGGTGATCCTGTGAATGCGATGACCACCATTCTCCCCAAAAAAGAAACGCCTCGGTTTCCCGAGGCGTCGGGCCGGCGATGCTATCGCCGGCGGGGCTATGTCGAATTACATGGCCGGGGCAGGGCTGAATTCAAGTCATTTTTGTAAACACAAAATTGCCGCCCCATGTCCCGCGTCATCACCTACATCGATGGTTTCAACCTCTACTTCGGCCTCAAGTCGAAGGGGTGGCGACGCTTTTACTGGCTGGATATCCACGCGTTGTCCCAGCAGCTCCTAAAAACCGGCCAGACTCTCGTCGCAGTGAAATACTTTACCAGTCGGGTCTCCGCCACACCGAAGGATCCGGATAAAGATCGACGCCAATCGGCTTACCTGGACGCGCTCAGCACCCTTCCGCTTACGTCCTGTTACTTCGGGCACTACTTGAAGAAGTCCGTGCGTTGTCACTCGTGTGGCGCCATCTGGGACAAGCACGAAGAAAAAATGACCGACGTGAATATCGCGGTCGAAATGCTGACAGACGCCTACTGCGACCGCTTCGACACCGCTCTGCTGATCTCCGCCGACAGCGATCTTTGGGCACCGGTGGATCGAATCAAAACGCTTTTCCCGGCCAGAAGGATCGTTGCCGTGTTTCCACCGGAAAGAACCTCCGAACGACTTCGCTCGACCGTTCACGCTTCGTTCACCTTAGGGCGCGGCATTATCGCGAAGAGCCAGCTCCCCGATCCCGTGGTGAAGCCGGACGGCTTTGCCATCGCCAAACCCACTCACTGGTCCTGACCCCATGTCCTCCCTTAACCGCAATCTTCGTTCACTTCTGGAAAAAACCGTGCTCAAGGCACGGGAGCTGGCCGAGAAAGGCGCGCTCGAAGCGCTGACCACACTGGGCGTCGATCAGCCGAAGCCCTTTGACCACCTCACGTCCGAGCAGCGACGGCTTCGCAATCAGCTCCGTGCTCGCGGACGGCAGCTCGGGGACGCGCTCGACAAAGATTCGGGTCGGCAGGAGCTGCGGCACCTCATCGAGGTGGTCGCTTATGAGCATTGGCACCGGATGCTCTTTGCCCGGTTCCTCGCGGAAAATGGTCTGCTGCTTGAGCCGGAGCATCAGGTGCCGGTGTCGCTGGACGATGTCGAGGAGCTGGCGCGTGACGCCGGCGTCGATGTCTGGGAGCTGGCCGGGCGTTACGCGGAGAGGATGCTGCCGGCGGTGTTTCGCGCGGACGATCCGGTGCTGGCGCTCCCGCTGGCGCGCGAAACACGCGTGGCGTTGGAGAAGCTTGTGGGCGAGCTGCCGCGCGAGGTGTTCCTAGCCGACGATTCCCTCGGCTGGACCTACCAGTTCTGGCAGGCGCAGCGGAAGGAGGAGGTCAACAAATCCGGCGTGAAGATCGGCGCGGACGAACTCTCGCCGGTCACGCAGCTGTTCACCGAGGACTACATGGTCGAGTTCCTCCTCCACAACACCCTCGGCGCGTGGTGGGTGGGCAAGCTCGGCTCCCTCGCGGCGGCCTCGGAGGAAGAGGCCCGCGCCCAGGCGGGACTGCCGGAACGGGAGGGACTCAGGATCGAGTGGACCTACCTGCGCTTTGTGCAGGACGAGCAGACGCAGCGCTGGATGCCGGCGGCGGGCACCTTCGCCGGCTGGCCGCGACAGGCCAAGGACGTGACGGTGCTCGATCCCAGCATGGGCTCAGGACACTTCCTCGTGTTCGCCCTGCCGCTGTTGGCCCGCCTGCGCATGGAGGAGGAAAACCTCGGCGCCGCCGCGGCGGTGGCCGCCGTGTTGCGCGACAATCTCTACGGTCTGGAACTCGACGAACGCTGCACCCAGATCGCCGCCTTCAACCTCGCCCTGGCGGCGTGGCGGCTGGGCGGCTATCAACCACTGCCGCCGCTCCATCTGGCCTGTTCTGGCCTGGCGCCGAACGCGCCGGAGAAGGACTGGGTCGCTCTCGCGGGTGACAGCGAGAAGCTGCAGCGGGGCATGGCGCGGCTCTACCGCCTGTTTCAGAAGGCTCCCGTGCTCGGCAGCCTGATCAACCCGCGTGCAGCCGAAGGGGATTTGCTCACCGCGACCTTTCATGAACTTCAGCCGGTCTTGGAAAAAGCGCTGGAGCGGGAGGCCGAAGATGATGCGGTGCACGAACTGGCCGTGACGGCCCGCGGCTTGACCAAGGCGGCAGAGATTCTCGCGGGTCAATTCACGCTGGTCGTCACCAACGTGCCCTACCTCGGACGCGGCAAACAGGACGAGGTGCTCAAGGACTATTGCGAACGCGTTCATCCCGAAGCAAAAGCCGATCTGGCGACCGCATTTGTTGAACGCTGCCTCGCCTTTTGCAGACCTTCTGTGGGCAACACGGCGCTCGTCACCCCGCAGAACTGGCTCTTCCTCGGCAGCTACAAGCATCTCAGGAAAACGCTGCTGACTGAAGTGACGTGGGATTTTGTAGCACGCTTGGGGCCGCGCGCCTTTTCCGCTATCGGCGGCGAAGTCGTCAACGTTGCCTTGCTTTCCCTCACCCGGAATACCGCTTCCGCCTCTCATCAGCTGGCCGGTTGGGATGCGGCGGCTCCGAACACTCCCGAAGGGAAAGCGGATGTTTTACGTGCCGGCTCTTTCGTCCATGTGGACCAAGCAAGACAGATCAAGAATCCAGACTCAGTATTGAGTTTTGAAAGAGGGAGTGATTTGCCACTCTTAAGCGACTTCGCGGAAAGCTTGGTCGGCATTCAATCGGGAGATGATCCAGCTTTTGTTAGCTTGTTCTGGGAGATTCCAGAACGGAATTCCAATCACTGGGAGTTCTTTCAAACGACTCCAAATACTGATGCTGAATTCGAAGGATACACTTCTATTCTTCGATGGGAGGGCGGCAACGGTGCACTACATAAGAGCCCTGGAGCATATATTAAAGGCTTACGTGCTGTTGGCCAGAAAGGCGTTGCGATGCAACGCATGCGGAAAATTGCGCCCTACTGCTTTGGCCAAGAGCGCTTCCATCAGAATGTCGCGGTAATTGTCCCAAAAGACCCTGCCCATCTTCCCGCCATCTGGGCGTTCTGTTCCTCGCCCGATTATAGTCGGGCCGTGCGGGCGATTGATCAGGCACTAAAGGTCACCAACGCCAATCTTGTCAAAGTCCCCTTCGACCTCGAACACTGGCAAAAAGTCGCCGCTGAGAAATACCCCAACGGCCTGCCCAAGCCGTATTCCAGCGACCCCACGCAATGGCTGTTCAACGGCCATCCCAAGGGTTCGGATCAGCCGCTGCACGTGGCGGTGGCGCGATTGCTCGGCTACAAATGGCCGCGCCAGACCGGCAGCAGTTTCCCCGATTGCCCGGCCCTGGAACCTGACGGCCTGGAAGCCCATGCCGACGCGGACGGCATCGTCTGCCTGTCCCCCGTCCACGGCGAACGCGCCGGCGCGGACCGCCTGCGCGCGTTGCTCTCCGCGGCGCTGGGCGATTTCGATGAGCACGCCCTGATCACGGCCACCGGCAGCAGGGCCCGCGACCTCGAAACCTGGCTGCGCGACGAGTTCTTCGAGCAGCACTGCGCGCTCTTCCATCACCGCCCCTTTGTCTGGCACCTCTGGGACGGGCGGAAGGACGGCTTCCATGCGCTCGTCAACTACCACCAACTCGCCGCCCCTAACGGCGCCGGCCGCAAGCTGTTGGAGACGCTCACCTACACCTACCTCGGCGACTGGATCCGCAAGCAGCAGGACGCCATGAAGCGCAACGAACCCGGCGCCGAAGACCGGCTCATCGCTGCGCAGGCGCTCCAGAAGGAACTCGAAGCCATCCTCGCCGGCGAACCGCCCTACGACCTCTTCATCCGCTGGAAGCCGCTGCACCAGCAACCCATCGGCTGGGAGCCCGACCTCAACGACGGCGTCCGCCTCAACATCCGTCCCTTCATGCTGGCAAAGGACGTCGGCCGCAAAGGCGCCGGCCTCCTGCGGTCCAAGCCCAACATCAAATGGGAGAAAGACCGCGGCAAGGAACCCCAGCGCCCGAAGAACGACTACCCCTGGTTCTGGGGCTGGGACGAAAAGACCCAGGATTTCCCCGGCGGCGCCGACTTCGACGGCAACCGCTGGAACGCCTGCCACTACACCCCCGCCACCAAACGCGCCGCGCGGGAGAAAAACACGTCACAGGGCCATGCCTGACACAATGTCGACGATCGCCCAGAGATGAGTCCATCCGTTTCCATCATCGAAATTCTCGTAGAGCGACTCCGCGCCACCGCCAAAGGTTACCATCCCGGTGCCGAAGAAGCGCCAGTGGCCATTCTTTGGACCGATCCGGAGGGGGCGTGGAAACCGGTGGTGTCCCAATTGAAGGAGCTCATGCCGGAGCTTCTGATGCTCGGCGAGTATGCGCCGAGGGAGCGCACGGGGCCGGTGATCTGGTTGAAGTGTGCGATTGCCAACGCGATCGAGGAAGTCTCCATCCCCTCCGGATTCGTCCCGGTTCTCTATCTTCCCGGAGTCGCAAGACACCAACTCCGCTCGACGGACCAATGCCCATGGGAATTTCAGCCTTTGGTCGAGCTGCTGTATCGCGGAACGATTTGGACGCACCCAAACGGACGTGACTGGACTCTCGAAGCTTTTTTCCAATCAAAAGAGGGGCTGGGTTTGGAGATGGCGGGCGACGAGAAAACGAAGGAGTCACTCGGTGCCGCAATCGGCATCGTAGTGAAGACGTCGCTCGAGCGGTTGCGAAGCAGAGGACGACTGGAGGCGGCCGACTTCGACGAAATCGTCGTCGGGGATACGCCGCGCGATTTGCTTGCGTGGATCGGATCGCCCGAAGCGGTCCGCAAGGACTGGGGTGAAGAGCGATGGCATGCCTTTCGTTCGCGTTGCCGGGACCAGTATGGTTTTGATCCCGGGAAGGAGGATCCTCTCTTCGCTGCGGAAAAACTTGGACGCAGAGAATCCGAGCCGTGGCAACAGCTCTGGAACCGCTTCTGCGAAGCGCCTGCCATCTATCACGGAGTAAAGAAAACGCTCGACCAGGCCCAACCCCGCGATGTGCTTGCTCTCGAACCGGAAACGTGGCCCGCCGAAAACGAGAGGCAGGAAAACGCCCTGCGCACAACCTTGGAGAAACTGGAGCAGAAGGCTCCGCATGACGCGCGCCAGGAATTTTACGATCTGGAAAAGGAGCATGGGCGGCGGCGCGACTGGGTGTGGGCGCGTCTCGGCGAAGCGCCACTCGCGATCAGCATGGGGCCGCTGCAACAGTTGGCCGAAGCCACCCGCACGATTCCCTCGTATGAAAAGCCGGATGAGTGGGTCTCGTGGTATGTCGAGCAGGGTTGGAAGGTGGATGCCGCTGCAGTGGCTGCGATGAGGACGCTGGAGCGGCCGACCGATGAGCCGGCTCTGCACGCAGCGATTCGATCCGTTTACGCACCCTGGCTGGATGAGGTGGCGCGCCATTACCAGACCGCGGTCGCCAAACATGGCTACGTGTTCCCGGCGGGAGAAACCGCAACCGAAGGAGAATGCCTGATCTTCGTCGATGGCCTCCGCTACGACCTTGGCCGGGAACTGGCGGAGCGGATGGAAGAGGCCGGGGCGAGTGTAGCCTGTTCGACACGCCTGGCCGCGCTGCCAACTGTGACCCCAACGGCGAAGCCGGCCGTGTCGCCGATCGCGGCGAAATGTCGCGGGGAAAAACTGCCCGCTGAGTTCAAGCCAAACGGCCCCGATGGCGGTGAGCTCAGCTCTTATTCCTTCAACAAGCAGATCGAGGCTACCGGTTACCAACTCCTGAAGGAAGGCGGACCGCTGGCACCCGCTTCGCCTTCAGCCCGTGGGTGGATCGAAATCGGACGCATCGACAGCCGAGGCCACGACCTCGGCGCGGAGCTGGCGGGCATGCTTCAAGGGGAATTGGAACGAATGGTTACCTTGGTGGAGGCATTGCTCTCCGCCGGCTGGAACGCTGTAAAAATCGTCACCGATCACGGCTGGCTGCTCTTGCCGAAGGGATTGGCGAAATACGATCTCCCGGGCTTTTTGGTGAAAAGCCGGTGGTCACGCTGTGCAGCCCTCAAAGGACAGAGCACGCCGGACGTGCAAACGGTGCCCTGGCGGTGGAATGAAGCCGAACATGTGGCGATCGCTCCGGGCGCCACGACTTTCCGAAAGGGCGAGGCTTATGCCCATGGCGGCCTGACGCTACAGGAGTGCGTAACCCCGGTGCTCCAGGTGGGCGGTAACACAGTAGCCGACGATGTCGTGCGCATCGTTGCCGTGCGCTGGAAACGCATGCGTTGCGCAGTGGAATTGTCCTCTGCCAAGCCCGGACTCCGTGCGCACATCGAACTGGCGGACAATCACTCGCAGGTTTCGCCCACCAAGGAAGTCGAATCCGACGGACAGGTATCGCTCCTGGTAACGGATGAAGACCTCCTCGGACAAACCGTCCTTGTGGTGATCACCGACACCTCCGGCCGCGTGGTTGCCAAAGCCGATACCCGAATCGGCGAAGAATGATCAAAGAAAGAAACTCCCATGGAACTTGATACTCTCGATCAACTGGCGGCTCACCCCTTCGACGGCTATCTCGTCCGCAAGGATCTCGTGCGCAAATATGCCCGGCACTACCCGGTGCCGACTTATGTGGTGGAATTTCTGCTCGGTCGTTACTGCGCCTCGACGAACGACGACGAAATTCGCGAAGGCCTCAAGATTGTGGAGCAACAGCTCGAAAATCGCACGGTGCGAACGGGCAGCGAGGAGCTGTTTAAATCGAAGGCTCGAAACGATGGCTGCGTGAAGGTCATCGACATCGTGAAAGCCCGGCTGGATGCGAGAAACGACTGCTATCTGGCTGAACTGCCGAGTCTCGCGCTGCGCGACGTGCGGGTATCGGACCGCTTTGTCGACGAGCATGAGCGGATGCTGACCGACGGCTTCTATGCCGAGATTACACTCGGTTACGACGCCGTGATCGCCCAGCAACGAAACGGCCGGCCGTTCTACATCGAAGGGCTGCGTCCCATCCAGCTCTCGAGCGCCAACGCGCTCAATACGCTCAAGGCCGGACGGGCGGTCTTCACGACGGATCAGTGGATCGCCTTTCTTATCCGCTCCGTGGGACTCGAGCCCTCCGAGATGGATGCCCGAGCCAAAATGGTGACGCTCCTTCGCATGGTGCCCTTCGTTGAACCGAACTACAATCTGGTGGAACTCGGCCCTCGCGGCACCGGAAAAAGCCACCTGTTCCAGCAGATTTCCCCCTACTCCCACCTGATCTCCGGAGGAAAGGCGACGGTCGCGAAAATGTTCGTGAATAATGCCAGCGGACAACGCGGTCTCGTTTGCCTCTACGACGTCGTATGCTTCGACGAAGTGTCGGGCATCTCCTTCGACCAGAAGGACGGTGTGAACATCATGAAAGGTTACATGGCCTCGGGGGAGTTCAGCCGCGGAAAGGAAAGCATTCGTGCCCAAGGCAGCATCGTGATGGTCGGCAACTTCGACGTGGATGTGACGCAGCAACAGCGCATCGGTCACCTGCTCAGCCCTCTGCCGCCCGAGATGCGGGACGACACGGCGTTTCACGACCGAATCCATGCGTTCGCTCCGGGGTGGGATTTCCCGAAGCTGAACCCGAACGTTCATCTTACGAATCACTTTGGTCTGGTGAGCGATTTCCTGAGCGAATGCTGGACCCAGCTGCGCGGCTCCAGTCGCGTGAACGTCCTGCAGGGTCGGGTGCGTTTCGGTGGTGCGCTGAGCGGACGGGACATCGAAGCCGTGAGCAAGACCATCAGCGGACTCGCCAAGCTTCTCTCTCCGGATCCGTCCGTCACCATTTCTGACGAGGATCTGGAGCGAATCGTGCGCATCGCTTTGGAGTGCAGGCGGCGGGTCAAGGAACAGCAGCGCAAATGCCTCAAGAGCGAGTTCCGAAACACACATTTCAGCTTCCATCTCGGTAACGATGAAGTGGAGAAGTTTGTCTCCACGCCCGAGCTGCATAGCGATGACGCCATAGAATCCGATCCGCTTCCACCGGGTCAGGTTTGGGCCATCGGACCGGGCACCGGAGAAGCAGGTCCCGGTTTATATCGCGTGGAGGCCACATCAGGACCGGGCAGCGGCGTTCGCATTCTGAATTCACCGACACCACCGGCGTTTCGCGAAAGCGTGAAGGTGGGCGAGCAAAACCTCTACGCCCGGGCGAAGGAACTTGTGGGTGATCGTGATCCTCGCAGCCACGAGTTCTCCATCCAGATGCGGGCGTTCGACAACGACCGTTCGGGTCACGGCCTCGGGCTCGCCACTTTGGTGGCCCTGACCGGCTCGTTGCTCGAGAAAAATACCAAAGGCGGATTGGTCATCGTGGGACAACTCAATCTAGGCGGGTCCATCGAGATGATTCCCAATCCCGTGAGCATCGCAGAAATCGCCGCTGAGAAAAAAGCCACCGTTCTGCTCATGCCAGTCGCCACTCGCCGTCAGTTGAACGACCTGCCCGACGACATCTGGACGAAACTCCGCATCGAGTTCTATGCCGACCCGGTTGATGGGGTCTTCAAGGCCTTAGTGGAATAATTCGTGAAGCCGTTCACAAAGCGCGCAAAGAAACGGAAGCCTCCCACCGCCGCCACAATCCGCAATCCGACTTCCGAAATCCACATTCCTTAGATGAGTCTCGCGCAACGGTCGCAAAGGGCGCGGGAGGTTGCCCGTTGCCCGTTGCGGGTTGCCGCGCTCGACGCTCGCCCCTCCGGCATTTCCGCCAGGGCGAAAATTTTTTTATGCCTCTCCACCTCTGTAAAATGCGCCCGCCGACAGCTCCGCCGAAAAATAACTTCTTGCTTAAATTCCAGAGCCGTCTCTAGTGGCGGTGTCGATGCGCCCTTAACCGGGCATGATAGATTGCTAGTTGGTTTCTTTACGGCGAAGGCCGCGAACGTGTCAGTGGCGATAATAATCCGATAACCGGAGTCAGCCACGCGAAGTGCACCTCGATTCAGAAAGAACCAAATGAACAACAAACTCTACGTCGGCAATCTTGCCTTCGGCACCACCGAAAACGACCTCAACGAACTCTTCTCCAGCGCGGGAACCGTGCGTGAGGCCACTGTCATCACCGACCGGGACACCGGCAATTCCCGCGGATTCGGATTCGTGGTGATGGGCAACGCCCATGAGGCCGAGGTGGCCATCAACCAGTTCAACGATCGCGATTTTCAGGGCCGCAACCTGGCCGTGAACATTGCCCGTGAACGCGAGGCACGTCCGGCCGGCAACGGTCACAATCGCGACCGTCGTCCCGCCCGCCGCTTCTAATTCCGCAAGCGCCTCCGGCTTTTGCGGCCGGGGGCGCTTTCCCTCTCCCGTTCCTCCCCGGAACCTGTTCCATGAAAAACATCCATTGGCTGAACACGGTCTTTCTGTTCGGCACCTTTCTCACGACGCTCATCGGCGTCCCCGCCTATCTCTGGCACTTCGGGTTCGATCCCTTCCAGCTCGTCCTCTTTCTTTTCTTTTTCATCGCCACCGGCCTGAGCATCACGCTCGGCTACCACCGGCTCTTCTCGCACCTCACCTTCCAGGCGGCCACGCCCGTGCGGTTGTTCACGCTGCTCTTCGGAGCGGCGGCGTTCGAGGATTCCGCGTTGAGATGGTGCGCGGACCATCGTCGCCATCACAAGCATGTCGATCACGACGACGATCCCTACGATATCAACAAGGGATTCTGGCATGCCCACATTGGCTGGCTGCTCTTCCGTCATGGCCCGGATACCCCGCTGACCTGGGTGCGTGATCTGCAAAAGGACCGCCTCGCCTGCTGGCAGCATCGTTACTACCTGGCGCTGGCGCTCGGAGTCGGATTCGTGCTGCCCACCCTCATCGGCTTCCTGTGGGGCGGCTGGGTTTCAGCACTCGGTGCCTTCCTCATCGCCGGAGTGGCGCGCGTCGTCTTCGTGCACCACATGACGTTTTGCATCAACTCCCTCTGCCACTGGACCGGCAAACGCCCGTATTCCACAAAGTGCTCGGCGCGCGACAGCTTCCTGATGGCGCTCTTCACCTTCGGCGAGGGCTACCACAACTATCACCACGAGTTTCAGCACGACTACCGCAACGGCGTGAAGCCCTGGCAGTGGGATCCCACAAAGTGGACGATCCGCATCCTGCAGGCCACCGGTCTTGTGCGAAATCTGCGCACCGTCCCGCGCGCAAAGATCCTGCAGGCCGAAGTGACCGAGCAACGCCGGCAGCTCGCCGCGAAGCTGGAGTCCCATCCCGCCGCAGGCGGCGCATTCTCCGGCATGCTCGACTCCGCACATGCGGCCTTCGACCACGCGCTGGAAAAATGGATGAACCTCCACACCGAATGGCAGAAGCTCCGCGACCGGCAGGTCGAGGCTTCACGCGCGTATCGCGCCAACCTTCAGCGCCAGCTCCGCGAGACCGGCAGGCAGCTCTCCGAGACGTTCCGTCAATGGAAGCACGCGTGCTCGATGATCGAGTCCGCCTGCGCCTGACCGCGAACGTCAGTGGTGAAAGCCGGAGGCCTCCGCCTCTCCCAGCGGATTTTGCACGGGATGTTTCCCGAAATGCGCGAGCGCCTGCTCGATGTCTCTCATCAGCAATGACGCGAGATCCCGGCTCACCCCGTGGCGGACAAGGATCCGCTGCACCGCGAGGGTCTCGCACTTCGGCGGGAGGGTATAGGCGGGCACCTGCCAGCCACGCACCCGCAGCCGGTCCGCGAGATCGAAGAGGGTGAATCCCGGGTCGGCACCGTCGCGGATCTTCCAGCTCAGTGCGGGGATGCCCGTTGCCGCGTCGCCACCGTAGATCATCTCGAACGGACCGAGGGCGGCGATCCGGTCGGAGAGCCACGCGGCCGTTTCGTAACACGCCGTGTGGACCTTGCGGTAACCTTCCCGGCCGAGGCGCAGGAAGTTGTAATACTGCGCGACAACCTGACCGCCGGGGCGTGAGAAATTCAGCGACAGGTCGCGCATGTTGCCGCCGAGATAGTTCACCCAGAAGATGAGATCCTCGGGAAGATCGGTGCTCTCGCGCCAGACCACCCAGCCCACGCCAAGCGGAGCGAGTCCGAACTTGTGGCCCGAGGCATTGATGGATTTCACGCGCGGCAGCCGGAAATCCCACGCGAGTTCCGGCGCGCAGAACGGCGCGAGAAAGCCGCCGCTGGCCCCGTCGACGTGGATCGGAATGTCGAGGCCGGTGCGCCTCTCGTAATCGTCCAGCGCGGCGGCCACCGCGGCCACGGGCTCGTATTGCCCCGTGAAGGTCACCCCGAGCGTGGGCACAACGCCGATCGTATTCTCATCACAGCGGGAAAGCACCTCGTCAGGCGTCATGAGCAGGCGGCCCGGCTCCATGGGAATCTCGCGATGCTCGACGCCCCAGTAGCGCGTGAATTTGTGCCAGCAGACCTGCACGGGACCGGTCACGAGATTCGGACGGTCGGTCGACTTTCCGGCCGCCCTTTGCCGCGCCTCCCATCGGCGCTTCATCGCCATTCCACCCAGCATCGCCGCCTCACTGGATCCGATCGTGGAGCAACCGATGGGATTGCCGTCCGCGGGCGCGTTCCAGAGATGCGCGATCATCTGCACGCAGCGCGCCTCGATCTCGGCGGTCTGCGGGTATTCGTCCTTGTCCTCGATGTTCTTCGCGAGGCACTCGTCCATCAAACGATGCACCTCGGGCTCGGACCACGTCTGGCAGAACGTGGCGAGATTCTGTCGGGCATTCCCATCGAGCATGAGTTCGTCGTGCACGACGGCGTAGACGTGCCGGGGATCGTGCTCGCTGTCGGGAATACGATATTTCGGAAGGCTGACGCTGAGATCGGAGGAGGCGTAGACCTCGTCGTTGATTCTGTCTTGAACGGAACGTTTGTCGTGAAGAGCCATGGGGAATGGGTCGCTCCGAGGATGATAGGCCCTGCATCCGGCGCGAGAAAGCCGAACCGTCCACGGAAACGCGGACACGAAAAAGCCCCGGCCGGAGAGACCCGACCGGGGCTGGAGATTCGGAAGTGCGCCTGTCCTAGAGCGCGGCTTCGTAATTTTCGCCGGCCTTCTTCCAGTCGACGACATTCCACCACGCCTTCATGTAGTCGGGACGGCGGTTCTGGTAGTTCAGGTAGTAGGCGTGCTCCCAGACGTCGAGGCCGAGCACGGGCTTGCCCTCGATGCCGGCGACAGCCTTGCCCATGAGCGGGCTGTCCTGATTCGCCGTCGAGCCGATCTCGAGCTCGCCGTTGTTTACGACGAGCCACGCCCAGCCGCTGCCGAAACGTCCGGCGCCGGCGGCCTCGAACTTCGCCTTGAACTCGTCGAAGCTGCCGAACTTCGCGTTGATCGCCTCGGCAAGTTTGCCGGTCGGCTCACCGCCGCCATTCGGGCTGAGGATCGTCCAGAAGAACGAGTGGTTACTGTGGCCGCCGCCGTTGTTGCGCACGGCGGTGCGAATGCCCTCCGGCACCGCGGAAAGGTCGGCAATCAGTTCATCCACCGGCTTGCCAGCGAGCTCGGGTGCGGACTCAAGCGCCTTGTTGAGATTGGTGACATACGTCTGGTGGTGTTTGCCGTGATGGATCTCCATCGTCTTCGCGTCGATGTGAGGTTCCAGTGCGTTCGTCGGATACGGAAGAGACGGGAGTTCGTATGCCATGGTCTTGATGAGTTTGGTTTGGAGTTTCCACGCTAGGTCAGCGCCGGGTTCGATCAAGTGCGGAGTTTGACCGCCGCCGCCGGAGAAGAGATCGCGGGCCGTGGCCCGTCCGGACGTCAGAGCTTTCGGCCGATGGCCAGCGCCTTGCGGCGGCACTTCTCCCGGCGCTTCGCGAGCTTCCTGCGATCGGACTTCGACAGGTCGTCCAGCGCGTCCATCGCAAGTGTGAGGTCGTGCTCCCTGCCGAGAATTCCGCTGAGCGCCTTTGCCGGCTCCACCATGGCGGCGGCCTCGTCCCGCAGCGCGCCAAGCGCCTCGCTCTGATACCACAGGTCTTTCACACGCTTGCGCCAGCGGTGGAAATCCTCCGCCGCTCCGGACTTTCGCGCGCGCTTCCCCGACTTGCGAACGCGGCGACGCGTCCGCTTCCATTGCGTGCGGAGCGCAGAGGCTTCGAGTTCGTGCAGGTCGAGATCGCGAGTGTATTGCTCCAGCGTCGTCGCGATCTTCACGAGCACGTCCCGGTGAACCTCGGGCGCCGGGTCCGGGTTCCCCGCGTCCTTTCCAAGGACCTCTCCCGCGATCGCGGCCACAACCACCTGATCCCGCGCAGCGGAAAGGGCGTGCTTCATCTCCGCGATCGAACGGCCCAGCTTTTCGCGCCGGCTCGCACCGATGACGGGCTTCGCGAGCCTCAGGAGGGCGCGAAACTTCTTCATCCCGGTGCGGATCGCGTGCGTCCGCACCTTGAAATCCCCGTCGAGTCCTTCCGCATCGCGCAGGGCCTGCACCGCGAGGTCGTTCAGAACGCGATGCAATCCGGCGCCGGGAGGATCTCCGGCTGGAATGCAGAGGCTCACGCCGCCCCGCCGGCGGCACTCGTGAGCCGGTCCATGGCCTCCAGCGCCTCGCGCGTGATCGCATGCCGTGCGCCGCAGCGCGGACAGTGGATGCGCACCACCTGCCCGCCCTCGAAGAGCCCTTCCGGATCACGCTGAAACGGCGGCAGCAGCACGCGAAGCATTCGATCCTGATTGCATCCGCACTCGAATCGATACGCGCGCCGCTCGAGCAGAACGAGGGTTTCGGTCTGGTCGAGCTTCCGGATCGCCGCATTGTCGAGCGAGCGCAGCCAGGCTTCGTCGCAATCCGGCTGGGCGGAGACGAACACGTAGTCCTCGTCGCCATGCTCGAAAAACCGGGCGAGACGCTGCTCGCTGCGAAGGTAATACTGCTCCGCCGCACGAAAGATGTCGGCGCCCTCGAAATCGACCGCGCTGCGCCTCGGCCCTCCGGCGTCGGCCACGACATCCGCGTAAAACAGGTTCTTCTCCGCGTGCTTCACGTGCTCGGTGAACACATTCGCCACGAGGGTGCCATTCGGGTTGTCGCCGGCGGCGAAGACATTCATCAGCGGATCCTGAAAGCTCACCGTCCAGGCAATCACTTCGTTTCGCGGACGCGATGCGCAGTGCAGCGCAATGGCGGCAAGTGCCTGCTTTGCGAGATCGGAGGCCCCCTCGGGGATGCTCAGCCCGCTGTCGGCGAGATGGAGGTAATAGTCCACATAGAGGGGCGACATCTCCGCGCGCGCGACCATGGCATTGCGTCCGCGCACGAAATACGTCCGCACCTCGATCGTGGAGTCATCGTTGGAGACGGGTTTGTTCACAATGCAGCCAACCTGCCACCGATTTCGTCATCAGGGAAAGGGCGAACAACGAAAAGAATCGGTCACGGAATGCCCCACACCGGCGGACTGCGCAGAGGAATCCGCAACGGGCGGGGCTTTTGGAAAAGTTACTCCGCGCCGAGCAACCGCAGTCGCAAGGCATCCAGCGCCGCCTGGGAGGCGAGCTGCTTGAAGGTCTCGCGATCGGAGGCGAAATTTTGCCGCCAGACGCGCGTTTCCCGTCCCTTTTCCGCCAGGGCGAGAAACACGGTGCCGACCGGCTTTTCCGGGGAACCTCCCCCCGGCCCGGCAATTCCGGTCGTCGACAGCGCAAAATTCGCGCCGCTGCGTTCGAGCGCGCCCTCCGCCATTGCCCGCGCAACCGGCTCGCTGACGGCACCGTTTCGCTCGATGAGCGCCGGGTCCACGCCCAGCGTCGCGGACTTTGCCTCGTTCGCGTAGGTGACGTAACCCGCGAGGAAAACCTCGGAGGCACCGGGCACGTTTGTGAAGCGGTTGGCGAGCTGTCCGCCGGTGCAGGATTCCGCCACCGCGACCGTCGACCGCCGCTCGCGCAGAAGATCGACGACGACGGCTTCCAGCAAACGCTCGTCCGTCGCAAGAACCTTTGCGCCGAGTTCCGCGAGCACCTGCGGCTCGATCTCGTCCAGCAACGGAGGGGAGCCGATCAAGCGCAGATCGACCTCGTTCGGCCGCGCGCAATAACCGACCTCGAGCCCGGGCACGGCGGAGAGTCGCAACCCGATGCGATCCTCGACCTGCGACTCGCCAATGCCCACGCACCGATAGATGCGGCATTCGACCCCGGACGACGCCGTCCATTCGCCAAGACGGGGCAGCACGGAATCCTCGAACATCGGAATCAATTCCCGCGGCGGACCGGGCAGCAGAAACAGATGCGGCGTGCGTGAATGCGCAGTGTCCTCCGCGGGCAGATACAGGCCCGGGGCGGTGCCGTTGGCATTCGGCAGCACGACCGCCCCCTGCGGAACCATCGTCTGCCGGTGCATCCGCTCGAGAAAGGGATACCCCCGCAGCTCGCATCGGGCGCGGATGGCCTCCGTGATTGCAGGGTCGACCTCGAGCCTGCGTCCGAGCAGCTCCGCAACGATCTCACGCGTGATGTCATCCGTCGTGGGTCCCAATCCGCCGGTGACGAGCAGCACATCGCACCGGCCCATCGCCTCGACAAGCGCGTCCCGGATCGCGATGCCATCGGGCACGGTCGTCTGCCGGGAAATGCGAAGCCCGAGCGGAAACAACGAACGGCCGAAAAACGCGAGGTGGGAATTGAGAATGTTGCCGAGCAGCAGCTCGGTGCCGGTGTTGAGGACTTCGACGATCACGACGGTGAAGGAAAACGCGTCAAGAGAGTGGGCACGAATGGCCCGCGTTGTCACTCGTCACCTGCGACGCGTGCGCCTTCAGCAGCAATCCGTCGTCAGCGCGCGGATCCAGCCATTGACCTTGGCGTGGTTATCCTTGTCGCCGCGGAGATCGTAGACGTAGAGCAGGTTCGCAAGGACTCGCACGAGGATCTGGCGCGCCGTCGCGTCCACGAGGTGGCTCTTTTGCAGACTGAGATTCTGCTTCGCGAGGATCGCCGCGCAATCAGCCGGAGTGAGGATTCTCCCGCGATGAAACGGGTCGAAATACAGGTCTCCATGCCGCGCGATGAAATGTCCCGGGAGATTGATGCCCTCAACGCACATGCCCGCCCGCGCGGCGACCATCATGTAGAGCAGCGTGAGCGTGATCGGGATGCCCATTCGCGTCTCGATCACACAGGGCAGCAGACAGTTCCGCTCGTTGTAGTAGTCGTCGGAGTTGCCGCGAAACTCGAGGTCCCGCGACATGAAATTCGCAAGCAGGATCACGCGTTCGCGACTCGAGACGGCGCCGGAGCTTTTGATGAGAAACTGCCGGCCCCACGCGTTGACCTTCTTTTCCAGAGGGGCGAAATCGACACCCGGCAGCAGCGCTCGGGCGAGCATCCAGTTCGCCCGCTCGAGATCGTGGTGGTCGCCAAAAAGATGACACAGCAGGGAGAATTCCTCGTCCGCCTCACGATCGGCGATCAATTCGAGCACATCGCGCGCGTGCTGCGACACCTTCTCGTCCTCGGCGCCTGCCAGCATCGTCAGATCATTCACCGCATCCTCGCCCGCCTCGGCGAGCTGCTCCTTCACCAGCCTCACGGTTTCCGGGTCATTGTCCTTCAACAAACGGACGATTGCTTCTTTTTGCCCGAAGATCATGTCGTCAAACCGTTAGTCCACATTTCCATGGCGCGCAAGGGCTCATGCAGCCTTGATTCTGACATCCGTCACCGCACCGGGCTCACAAATGACCTCGATCGTCATCGGACGGCAGCATACCGCACAGTCCTCGATCATTTCCAGCCGGCGAAGCGTCGTCTCGACCTCGATCGTAAAAGGCTCCCCACACTGCGGACACTCGATCTCGATCTCCTCGACGATGTCCATGGTGCAACCGCCTCCTTCTTACCTGGTTTCCGGCTCGAACGCGACGCGCGGCGCATCGCCCCACAAATCCTCGAGCATGTAGAAGGACCGCGCCTCGGAATGGAAGACGTGGACGATCACCTGCGCGAAATCGATGACCACCCACCGGCTGCCCGGCGCTCCATCCTCGGACATCGCCCCCCTGCCGAAGACCTCCCGCACCTTCGAGCGGATTCCCGAGGCGATCGCCTTGAGCTGCGGATCTGACGTTCCGCTGCAGACCACAAAGAAATCGGTGAAATCCGAAATGCCGCGCAGATCGATGATCTGGATGTCCTCGGCCTTCTTGTCGGCTGCGGCCTCCGCGCACACGCGGGCGAGATGTTCAGCCTCGTTCATACAGCCCTCTTCGGTAAATCACTTCGCATGCGCTCTCCGGCAGCAGATAACGGACGGAAAGCCGGCGCGCAACGCGATTCCGCACGTCGGTGGACGAGATGTCGATCCGCCGGGTGACAACCGGATACGGACAGTCGGTCAAATCCGCATGGCGCGACAGCACAACGAACCGCACCATCTTCTCGAGCGCGTCGAACTCGTGCCACGTGTGGAGCTTGGCCAGATTGTCGTCGCCGATGAAATAAAACCACTCGTCGTCCGGATTGCGTTCCCGCATCCAGCGCACCGTATCCACCGTGAATGACGGTCCTTCCCGCCGAAACTCGCAATCGTCGACCTCGAAGCCCGGCTCCCCCTCCACCGCCGCGCGCACCATCTCCAGCCGCGCATCCGCAGGCGACGGCGGCGTGTCCAGCTTGTGCGGCGAAATGGCCGCGGGGATGAACACGACCCGGTCCAGCGACAGCCGTTCCATCGCCTCGCGCGCGAGGATCAGATGTCCGAAATGAATCGGATCGAACGAACCTCCGAAAAGTCCTGTCCTTCGCGCCATCCCCCATTCAACAATCGAACCGCCAATTTCCGAAATCCAAAATGTCCCATCCCGGCCAGCTTCTTCTCATCGGTGTTCCCGGAAAATCCCTCGACGCGGAGACCGCCGCGCGCCTGCGAAAGATCCAGGCTGGCGGTTACATCCTTTTCGGTCGGAACATCGAGTCGCCGGAGCAGCTGCGGAAGTTGATCGATGACCTGCGCGACCTGTCCGATGTCGAGCCGATCATCACGATCGACCAGGAAGGCGGTCGCGTCTCCCGGCTCAAACTCCTCGGCCACGAACCGCCAAATGCCCAGCAGCTTCGCACGAAGGGCGATCGGGAACTCGTCCGCTGGCACGGCGAAATCACCGGGCGCCTGCTCCGGCTCTTCGGATTCAATCTCGACCTCTGCCCCGTGCTCGACATCTCGTTCGACGACGAGGCGGACAACTCGCTGCGCGGGCGCTGTTACGGCCAGAGCGTGGCGCAGGTCATCGACCTCGCCGGCACGTTCAACGACGCGATGCGCGCGACCGGCGTCCTGAGCTGCGGCAAGCATTTCCCCGGCTACACGCACGCCGGACTCGACCCGCACCACGAGCTGCCACGCCTCTCCCGCACCCGCGAGCAGATGGAGGAGGAGGAACTCGCCGTCTTCCGCTACTTCGCCGACAAGGTCGACAGCATGATGATCGGCCACATCGCCATCGACGGCCTCGACGCGAGCGGCCTGCCCGCCTCGCTCTCGCCCGCGATCATCAACGGCCTGCTCCGGGACGACATGGGATTCGGCGGGCTCGTGATGACCGACGACCTCGACATGGGCGCGATCCTGAACCACTACGGATTCGCCGACACGATGCGCATGGCTCTCGAGGCCGGCAACGACCTGCTCATGATCTGCCACCGCGTCGAAATGGCCGCCGAGGCCCTCGAGACGATCTCCGCGCTTCCGCCGGAAAAACTCTCCCCCGCCCTTGCCCGCGTCGCCGATTTCAAGACCCGCATGGTCCCGCCCGATCCATTCAGCGTCGCAGCGCACCGGCTGCTCGACGACGAGGTCTGGAAACTCCGCGTCGCCACGCTCGGCGAGGAAGCCGCCGCCCTCCGCAGTCCCGAAGACGGCAAGCGCTCGCCGGTCGAGTTGTATTGACCGCCGTTTGGTGGCCGGTCGGGAAATGCTGATCGATGCGCAATTTCACGGAATGCCGGTTTGACTCTGCGCGCTCCAGGTGCGTGAATGGGAAAGCCCGCCGCCATGAAACGCGCTTCCACGACCGTTTCCGCATTCACCCTCTTGGAGGTGCTTGTCGCCGTCGCGGTGCTTGGAATCCTGGCGTTCCTCGGCGCCCAGGCCTTTCAGTCCAGGATCATCACGTGCCGCATGGACGAAGTCCTCGCCAACGCCCGGTCGCTTCACCAAGCGACCCAGATAATGACTCTGGACAGCCAGCAAGCCGGAAAGGGCCTGCAATGGACGTCCGTCGAGTCGAACGGGGAGATGGCTCCGGTTTCCCTCGCCACCTATTTTGACGCGTTGCTCAGTAGCGGCTACGTGACGAGATCGGAACTCCGAAAAATGTTGAGTGGGCCGGGAAAATACCTGAGAGCGGACCAACTCACCGCAGATCATATCGCGTTCAAGATCTTCCAGGTCGAGGATACCTCGCCATCCGATCAGCCATTCCTCGTCACGGCGAACTGGCAGGATCGGCGACTTACCGACAATCCCCCCTATGGCCGGAAACGTTTCGTCGTTTTCCACAAGGGGGGCGATGGCGGCCTCTACAAAGGCGGAACGGACGCCGCCAGCATGAAGCTTTTCCCCCAAGCCGGGAACGGACCTCCCGGCTCCGTCTACCGCTACGTCACGCTCAAGTAATCGCGCTCCGATTCCGCGACAAGTTGCAAAAATGGCGAAGGCCGCGCGGTCTCCCACGCGGCCTTCGTTGGCTGGCTGTAAGCCGGATTCTGTCCATCCCGCTCCTCGCGAAGCGGAACTGTGCGGTCATTTCTCTAAGCGACTAATACCCGGGGTCCCGGCCGCCGCTGGTCTTCAAGGAAGACTGCGCTTCGACCCTCCGGGCAGGCTGCCCGTTCCCCTGTTCTGTCTTGCACCACCTGGGGTTTATCGTGCCCCCGTCATTACTGACGGGGCGGTGGGCTCTTACCCCGCCTTTTCACCCTTGCCCCTGGCCTGACTGCTCCCGAAGGAGCGCATGCCGTCGCAAGCTCGGGCAAATCCAACCAGTGGCGGTATGTTCTCTGTGACACTTTCCGTCGCGCCGCGCTTTCGCCCGGCGCTCCCGCGCATTCTACGCGGCAGGTTGCCATGTGGTGTCCGGACTTTCCTCCCGTTCCCGCTTTCGCGGAACCGGGCGACCGCCCGCCAGCACTTTCATCATACGGCAATCGCGACCGGCTTCAACGAAAGTCGTGCGGGCAGCCGTCCGGACGTGATGGAGTCCCGAACGCCGGGATCCAGCACGCCCGCAGCAACGTCCGGAACTAGTCGCCGAAGGAAATCTCCACCGCGCGAGCCGCGGCGAGAAGCTGGCCGTCGGGCTTCACATTGCGCAGGCGATGGACGGCCTCGGCGATCGGCACGGCGCAGGTCTCGGTATCCCGATAGCTCACCATCATGCCAAACTGCCCGGCTTCGATCAGTTTGACGGCCTCCACACCGAAGCGCTGGCCAAGAATGCGATCGAATGCCGTGGGCGCTCCACCGCGCTGCAGATGGCCGAGCACGCAAACGCGGGTCTCCTTGCCGGTGCGGTCTCCGATTTCCTTGCCAACAACATCGCCGATGCCGCCAAGGCGGTATTCGCCGCTGGTGGTCTGGATGCGCATCTGGCGGCCCTCCTTCGGGCTCGCTCCCTCGGCGACGACGATCATCGTCGACCGCGCGCCCTGACGATCGCGGCGGAGAACCTCCGCGGCGACCTTGTCGAAATCGAACGGAATCTCGGGAATGAGAATGATGTCCGCGCCCCCCGCCATGCCGCCATAGAGCGCGATCCAGCCGGCGTGGCGCCCCATCACTTCGAGAACCATCACGCGCTTGTGGCTGGTCGCCGTGGTATGCAGGCGATCCAGCGCGTCGGCGACGCAGGAGACCGCCGAGTCGAAGCCGAAGGTCATCGACGTGGCCTCGAGGTCGTTGTCGATCGTCTTCGGCACGCCGATCATGGGGAATCCCGCCTCCTGAAGCTGCAGCGCGGTGGAGAGCGAACCGTCTCCGCCGATCGCCACGAGGGCGTCGAGCTTCAGGTCGTTGAAGGTTTTCCGGGCCTTGTCGATGACTTCCTCCGGGATCGCGGCCTTTTCACCCGCGCGCACCTTGGCCACAAAGTGGCCCTTGTTCGTGGTCCCGAGGATCGTGCCTCCGAGATGCATGATTCCCGCCGTGCTGCGACGGTCGAGCACCATGTAATCGCCACCATCGGGCAGAAGGCCCTCGTAGCCATCCCGGAAGCCAAGAACCTCCCAACCCAATTTGTCGGCCGCCCTGACGACGCCGCGCAATACTGCATTCAATCCGGGGCAATCGCCCCCGCTAGTCAATACACCGATTCTTTTACTGGACATTAGTTTCCCGCAGTGGAGGAGCCGTTACTGGAGACTCTCTCCTTTTTTTATGGGGCGGCCCTTCGCCGCCCATTCGTCGTAGAGCTGCCAGCCGCGCCGGATGAAGGAAATCCCCTCCCCGGAACGATCGCTGGAGCCAAGCAACACGACAATGATTCTGCGCGGCGTGACGAAGACCGTCTCGCCTTCGCGGCGCGACTCGGGAGCGCGATCCGCCGAAAGGATGATGCAATCGCCCGCCTTCGCGGTGCGGCCGGTCTTCACGCCATCGACGCCATCGACGTCGAGCAGGGGATTCGTATTCCGCAGCCACACATCCACGGGCTGGCCCGCGCGCATGATGTGGATCTCGCGCGTCTTCTGCGCGACGTAAAAGGGAAAACCCGACTTCGAGTAGGCGTAGCGCGTGAGGCGCGCCATGTCGGCCGCGGTCGAGAACGGCACGGCCCCCGACCCGCTGTCGAGACCGCTGGGATTGAGGAAGCGCGTGCGCTTCATGCCGAGATTCCGGGCGAGCGCATTCATGTGCGCGACGAAGTTGCCCACGGGATCGAGCGCCTCGGGATTCGGCAGCCGCCTGCCGATGTGGTAGGCCAGCGTGTGAGCCGCAATGTTGTCCGACGCCATGAGCGCGGAATACAGGAGGTCGCGCAGCGTGACCATGTCGCCGGTCTGGAGACCGGCCGGGTTCACTCCCCCGACGCGCACCGCGGACTCGGGAACGGACACGAACTCACCGAGATCGGCGTTTGTCGCGCGCGCCCAGTCCAGCACCACCAGCGCGGTCGCAACCTTGGTGAGGCTCGCGACCTGGCGCTTTTGATTGCTCTCCTTCGACGCGAGGACATAGCCCGTCTGGTTGTCCACGATGATGTAACTCTCCGCGGCAACGACCGGATTCACCAGAAAAAGGCAGACGCTGGCGAGAATGCCCAAACGGTGATGCAACAAACGCGTCAAACGCATAGAGATAAGTCCCGGCGAACATAGGACGATCGTTTGATTTGGCAATCTTGAATCCCGCGAAGAGTGATCAGTGCCCATGCTCTTCGGACGGCAGCTTCCCCGCCGGGAACACGGCATTTCTCTCCAGTCTCAGCACGCGCTGCTGCCGCGCCCGGACTCTTGCGGAGGGCTTGGTGACGCTCCATTCCTTGGGATTTGGCATGACCGCGGCCAGCATCGCCATTTGCGACTGTGTCAGCTGCGCAGGTTCCTTTCCGTAAAACGTCTCCGCCGCGGCCTTCACCCCATACACACCAGGGCCGAACTCGATGACGTTCAGATACAGCTCGAGGATCCGGTGCTTGGGCAGCAGCAGTTCCATGAGCACGGTGTAGTAGGCTTCGAGAACCTTCCGCAACCACGAGCGTCCCTGCCACAGGAAAACGCTGCGCGCACATTGCATGGTGATCGTCGACGCTCCCCGGGGCGCACCGCCCTTTTCCTTCGCCTCGTCAAGCGCGTCCCGAATCTCCTCGAGATCGATTCCCCCGTGTTCGAAGAACCGCTGGTCCTCCGACGCCCAGATCATGCGCACCTGCGCCCGCGGAATCTTCCCAAGCGGCATCCACTCGTAGCGGAGTCCACGCTTGCGGGCCGCCTCGTCCTTCGAGAACAGTTGAAACCGGATCATTTCCGGCGTGAACGGCGGGTTCACAACGCGCGTGCACCCCACCTCCACCACGGGCAGCAGCGCCAGGACCAGCACAGTGAGCAACCCCCGTCTCAACCAGCGTCGCCTTCCCTTCGTGCGCTTTTTCAATGGTAGTGCACCGGGCATTTCGGCAGCGCGGCGAGAAAGGCGCGGCCGTAGGATTTCGTCGCGATCCGGCTGTCGAGAATGACGACGATGCCGCGATCGTCCTTCGACCGGATCAGCCGGCCGGCCCCCTGTCGGAATTTCAGGATCGCCTCCGGCAGCGAGAAGTCGCGGAACGCATCGCCACCCTCCGCCTCGATCGCCTCCAACTTCGCCTCGATGAGCGGGTGGTCCGGCGTGGCAAAGGGCAGCCGCGTGATGATCACATTGGACAACGCGTCGCCGGGCACGTCCACACCGCCCCAGAAACTGTCGGTTCCGAAAAGCACCGCGCGTCCGCTTTCCTTGAACTCGATCACCATCCGCGTGCGGGACGTTCCCTCCCCCTGCACGAGCAACGGCCACCCCCGGCGGTCGCACTCGTCGCGGAGTCGCTCCGCGATCCGGTGCATCAGACTGTAGCTCGTGAAAAGGACAAAGGCGCGACCGTCCGTCTCCCGCAGAAAGTGCAGGATCCATTTCCCGAGTTCGTTCTCGTAGGTCTCATGCCGGGGATCGGGCATCTTCCGCACGAGGTGCAGCGCCATCTGCCGCTCATAGTCGAACGGACTGCCGATCTGCACGGCCGGCACCTCCTGCGCGCCAACCCGTTCGCGAAAGTAGCCAAGGTCGGGCTGACCGGTGGAAAGCGTCGCGCTCGTCACGATCGAACACGACCCTTCGCGAAACAACAGCCGCCGCAGGCAGCCGGCGAGATCCACCGGCGCGGCGTGGAGGTTGTGCAGTGACTCGCGACGGCCCGTCTGCTCGACCCAGTAGACGTGATCGCGATCCGCCTGGTCGAGGAAGTCGCGGACACCCACCCGCGCCTCGCGGATCCGCCGGGCTGCGTCCTGCAGTTCCGCCTTGGTCACGTCATCCTCGGTCTTCGAAATCGCGTGGCCGACGATCTCGACAATGCGTGAAAGCGCCTCACCGAGTTCCTCGCCGTCCACCAGTCCGCTCTCGCGGACACGGTATTCGCGCCCCTTTTGAAACCGGCACGCCGAACCGACCTCGTCGAAAAACGCATCCGCGATCGGAAGTGCGCCGGTCACGGCGCGCAGCCCCTCCGCCTCGCGCAGGACCTGGAAAAGCCCCTTTCGTGTGCGCGGATTGTAAAGTCGCTGCAACGCCGTGCGGAGGCCGTATTGCGAAACCGAGAAACCGATGTGCCGCGACGCGACGCCTTCGATCGTGTGCGCCTCGTCGAGCACCACGAAGTCGTTCGGAAAAATGAACCCGCCGTCGTCGCGCGCGTTCATCTCCTCCTCCGAGCCGAGCAGCGTGAAGAACAGGGTGTGATTCACCACGACTACATCCGCGCTGGCCAGCCTGCGCCGGACCGCCTGGTAAAAGCACCTGGGATTGCTCCCGCACATGCGCTGCGTGCAGATCGACCGCTCGCTGCAGACCTGCGCCCATACCTCCGCATCCGGCTGCTCGATCAAATCGCTCAGCGAGCCGTCGCGCGTCGTGAGGCTCCACTCACGAATCCGCTCGAGTTCCGCCCGCTGCAGGGAGGTGAACAATCCATCCGCCTGCCGGAGCGCCCTGTCCAGCCGTGTGCCGCAGCAGTAGTTCTGCCGGCCCTTCAACAACGCCGCCTCGAATTCCACCGGCAGCAACGCCTGCAGGGCCGGGATGTCCTTGAAGACCAGCTGCTCCTGGAGGTTGATCGTGTGCGTGGAGATCACCGCCTTCCTGCGCGTGCGCACCGCATGCAGGATCGCCGGCACCAGATAGGCGAACGATTTTCCCACCCCCGTGCCGGCCTCGATCGCAATGTGCCCGCCCGACTCCAGCGTCCGCGCCACCGCACAGGCCATTTCCTGCTGCTCGCGCCTCCACTCGAAACCCGGCCGCTTCGACAACGCGCCGTTGGGCGAAAAGATCTCCGCCACCTCCCGCTCGAAAACTCCGGGCGCCACGGCGCCGCCCCCCTCGACCAGCGAGATCACGAGCTTTGGGGTTGAACGCCGCCGCGAAGGCGCGAATATTCCCCGTCCGCGCCGTTCAGGGGTGCGCAGACGGATTCCATGACCATTCTCGACCGATACGTCCTCAAAAAATTCCTCGTTCCGTTTCTCTACTGCTTTCTCGGGTTCATCGCAATCTGGCTCGTCTTCGACCTCAGCGACAACGGCCCGGACTTCATCAACGGCAAGGCCCCGCTGCGCACGGTTCTGGAATTCTACATGAGCCAGATTCCGGAGATCGTCGTGATCAGTCTGCCGGTCGGCACGCTTCTCGCGCTGCTCTACTCGCTCACGCAGATGTCGCGGTCCAACGAAATCATCTCAATGCTCGGCTCCGGCCGCAGCGTGGTCCGCGTGCTGCTCCCGCTCTTTGGTGTCGGCCTCCTGCTCGTCGGTGTCACCGCCTTCTTCAACTACGAGGGTGCTCCGCACGCCGCAAAGACGAAGAAAGAGATGCTGAAGGAGATCAACAGCGGCAAAAAACGTGAACAGACGCTGTCTGGCCACCTCTTCCGCAATCGCGAGGACTCGCGCACATGGTATATGCGCAAGCTCAAGCCCGCGGAGAATGCGATCGATGACGTCCAGATCCTCCAGCAGGACCGCGAAGGCGTCGTGCAGAAGATCTGGTATGCGCGTGACGCCTACTACAACGAGGCCAATCGCACGTGGACGCTGCAACATGCGCGCGTGATCGACGTCGATCGCAACGGTGAGATCCTCCTGATTGAGAATCACTCGGAACTTCAGATCAAGGACTGGAGCGAGACACCGTGGCGCATCGGCAGCTCGACGATGAATCCCGACTACCTCTCGGTCCCGGAACTGCGCGAGTATCTCGCAAAGAACTCCGATTTTCCCGAGTCCCGCCTCGCTCCCTACCGGACCCATCTCGAGTATCGCTGGGCATTGCCGTGGGTGTGCATTCTCGTCGTCTTTCTGGCCGCACCGATGGGCATCGTCTACTCCCGCCGGGGCATCCTTGGCGGCGTGGCGGTCGCCATCACCCTGTTCTTCCTGCTCGTCTTCGTGAGCAGTCTGTTCATCGCGCTCGGAAAGGGAGGCCGCCTCCCGCCGGTCGTCGCCGCATGGGCGCCACTCGTCTTTTTCACGATCATCGGCTGCGTCCTCCTCTGGTTCCGCTCGTCGAACCGCGACATCCCCATCCCGAAACTTTTCGGCTGATCACTCGCATGCAACAGGACTGGGAAATCAAAAGCCGTGCACATGCCTGCACGAAAACCGGCCGCGAATTCGTCGAAGGCGAGTTCTTCTACACGCTCCTCTTCCGCGACGCGGACGGCTTCCGCCGCGAAGACCTCTGCGAGGAGGCCTGGGCCGCCCGCAACGACAACGTCGCCCCCTTCTCGTTCTGGCGGACCAAATACGTCCCGCCCGCGCCGCCGCCTCCCGAGCCGCTGAAGAAGAACGACGCGGAAAGCCTGCTCCGCGCGCTCATGGAGGCAAACGATCCGCGCTACGAGAACGCGATCTACATCCTCGCCCTCATGCTCGAGCGCAAGCGCGCGCTCCGGCCGATCGAATCGCCGGATGACGACACGCTCGTCTACGAGCACCCCGCGACGGGCGAGACATTCTTCCTGAAGAATCCGCACCTCAGCATGGACCGCATTCCCGAGGTGCAGCAGGAGGTCGCCACCCTCCTCGACGCCTCGCTTCAGCCGGCGCAGTAGTCGGTTTCGCGCAGGCCGGAACCGGATCGGAAAATTCGACTCGCTCGAGGAATCCCGCGGCAAAGCCTTCCGGCGTCTGCTAGGTTCGCAGTCCGTTGAATTCCGCTTCCACAGACTTTCCGCTTTTCCTCGCACCGATGGCCGGTGTGACGAATACCGTGTTCCGGCGCATCTGCCGCGAACGCGGGGCGGATGTGCTGACCTCGGAATTCGTTTCCGCGGAGGGCATCTTCCATCGCAACGAGCGCACCCGCGAGTATCTCGACTTCGAACCGGACGAACGCCCGGTCGGCGTGCAGCTCTTCGGGGCGGATCCCGATCATCTTGCGGAAGCCGCGCGTCAGGTGGTCGACTGGGTCCGCCCGGACTTCATCGACCTCAATTTCGGATGTCCCGCAAACAAGGTCGTCTGCAAGCAGGGCGGCTCGGCGTTGCTGAAGGACTGCCCGCTCCTCGAGCGCGTCGCTCGGTCCGTGGTCGCCGCGGTCGCCCCCCTCCCGGTCACTGCGAAGATTCGCATCGGCTGGAGCGCCGCAACCATCAATGCCACCACCACCGCGCGCATCCTCGAGCAGGCCGGCGTCCGGCGGCTCGCGGTTCACGGCCGCACGAAGGAGCAGGGCTACTCCGGCTTCGCCGACTGGGACGTCATCGCACAGGTCTGCCAGACGGTCTCGATTCCCGTGATCGGAAATGGCGACATCGCGAGTGCGGACGACGCCATCCGACGTCGACGGGAAACCGGCGTCGCGGGATTGATGATTGGCCGCGCCGCGATGACCAACCCGTGGATCTTTGCCGAGATCAAGGCCGCGATGCATGGCGCTGGAGGAACGTGGCAGGAGCCCACCTTCGAGGATCGCTGGGCACTCATCGTCGAGCATTGCCGCCGGGAGGTTGCGCGCCGCGGCGCGGAGCGCCGTGCGATTCACGGCATGCGGGCGCGCCTCATGGCCTACAGCAAGGGCATGCCCAGCGGACGCCATCTGCGGGATCGCTTCGCGAAGGTCGAGTCCGTCGCCGAGGTGGAGGACCTCGCCGCGGAACACCTCGCATCCCTGGCGGCCACGACCGAATAGCGGCGCCGTCAGGGCTTCTGGCTCATGATGGATTGAACCTCGTCCACCGCCGACGAGATGAACTCGAGGAGCTTCTCCGCGTGCTCGGCGGCGGGATCTCCTCGGGAGGCGAGGTCATCGGCGATCACGCGCGCAAACATCGCCGCGCCCGTCAACTGCTGGCAGAGCCCGTCGTGCATGCGCTTGCGGGTGATGCGGATCTCCGGCTCCATCGTTGCATCCCTCGCATTTTGATCCGCCGCCGTCAATGCACACCGCCATTCGTTGCGGACTTCTCCGTGCCCGACTGGTAGCCTCCGGGCGCCCTTCCTCCAATGAACCGACTCCTCGCATCCCTCGCCCTCTGGACCGCCATTTCCCTTGTTCAC
This sequence comes from uncultured Spartobacteria bacterium, assembly GCA_937901895.1. GTDB lineage: Bacteria > Verrucomicrobiota > Verrucomicrobiia > Chthoniobacterales > JAATET01 > JAATET01. The sequence continues at coordinate 39,408 of CALGTD010000043.1, forward strand.
GCCGCTCCCGAACGCCTGTCCCTGGACGGAACCGACTGGCACGTTCGCGAACAGGGATCCGGGGAAAGCCTTCCAGCCACCGTTCCCGGCTGCATTCACACGGACCTTCTCGCAGCGAAGAAAATCCCGGATCCGTTCTATCGCGACAACGAAGCCCGACTCCAGTGGATCGGAGAGAAAACCTGGGTCTACACGCGCTCGTTCGACGTGCCGGCGGAATTTCTCGAGCACGAAAACGTCACCCTGCTTTGCGAAGGCCTCGACACCCTTGCGACGGTGACGCTCAACGGCCGCGAAATCGCCCGCACGGACAACCAGTTCCGCACGTGGGAGTGGGACGTTCGCGACATCCTGCATCCGGGTGAGAACACGATCGAGATTTCCTTCGCTCCGACGGATCCCTATCGCGCCGAGCGCAAGGAGCCGCCGGCCTTCCCGGGTCATGTGCTCGAGGAACGGGGCACGATCCGCAAGGAGCAGTGCGACTTCGGCTGGGACTGGGGACCGAAACTCGTCACGTGCGGCATCTGGCGTCCCATCGCCCTCGTCGGCTGGAACGACGCACGGCTCGAGGGGGTGCTCGTCATGCAGGATCACCTCCCGGACGGACGCGTGATCCTCGACATCGATGTCGACGCCGACACGAACGGCAAACGCGCGTTGAAGTCAGAAGTCAGCGTTTCCTTCGAAGGAACGACGATCGCCACAAAAACGCAGCCGCTTCGCGGCGACGGCGCCGGCCGGACCACGATCGAGATTCCCGATCCGCAAGTCTGGTGGCCCGCCGGCATGGGCGCGCAGCCGCTCTACCACGTGAACGTAAAGCTGCTCGACGAGGACGGCGCCCTTCTCGACGAAACGACGAAGCGCATCGGCCTGCGAACGATCGAGTGGCTGGCGAAATCCGATTCCCGCCCACTCGGACTCGCGGTGAATGGCCGGCCGTTCTTTGCCAAGGGGTCGAACTGGATCCCGCCCGAGGTTTTTCCAAACAACGTCACGAAGGATCTCCTCCGCCGCTACATGGAGGACGCTGTGGCCTGCAACATGAACATGCTTCGGTTCTGGGGCGGCGGTTACTACGAGGAGGACGAGCTGTTCGATCTCTGCGACGAACTCGGCATCCTCGTGTGGATGGACTTCAAGTTCTCCTGCTACGCCTATCCCGCCTACGATCCGGCGTTTCGTGAGAACGTCCGCGCCGAGGTCCGCGACAACGTCCTGCGTCTCCGTCACCACCCGTGCATCGCGGTCTGGTGCGGCAACAACGAGGTGCGCGAACTCGCCGCAAAGGATCGCTGGGAGCCCGAGTTCATGAGCGACGAGGACTACGACATCCTGTTCAAGGGCGTCATCCCCGGCACGCTGAAGGAACTCGATCCGAAGGCGGTCTACACCCCGGGGAGTCCCGAGGCGGGCGACGACCACTATTGGCGCGTCTGGCACGGCGGACGTCCCCTCGAGGACTACACGAACATCCACGGCATGATGACGGAGTTCGGTTTTCAATCCTTCGCCGAGCCCCGCACGGTCCGCGCCTACACCGCTCCCGAGGATCGCGAATCCGTCCACTCCGACGTCATGCGCTGGCATCAGCGCAACGGCGGCGTGCCGAGCGGCCCCGCAAATCACCGCATCGTCGGAATGACGAACCGCTATTTCCGTCCGGCGAAGGATTTCGACTCCGCGCTCTGGCTGAGCCAGCTCGTGCAGGCGAACGGCATCGGCAGGGCAATCGAGCACTGGCGGCGCGACTGGCCGCGTTCCACCGGCAGTCTCGTCTGGCAATACAACGACTGCTGGCCCGTCACGAGCTGGTCCTCGGTGGACTGGTTCGGCCGCTGGAAGGCGCTTCAATACCGGCTCCGGCACGCCTACGCACCGTTGCTCGTCTCGGCCACGACGGAATCCGGTGGCGACGCACAGGTGTTCGTCAGCAGCGATCTGTTCAAGCCGGTGAACGCAAAACTCGACTGGATCGCCACGGATACCGCCGGTGCGACGCTTGACTCCGGCAGTGTCGATATCGAGGTGCCCGAAGGAACCTGCACGGTTCCCGCGACGACGATCCCGCTCGAACAGTTCGCCGCGAATCCCGGCACAAGGAATCTCCTCCTCTGGCTGGAGCTTTCCGTGGATGGAAAGGTCGTCTCGAAGAATCTGGTGACGTTCACGAAGCCAAAGTGGATCGACCTTCAGGATCCGGAAATCGCCACGACGATCGAGCAGACGGGCGACGCCTTCGAGGTCACGCTGGAGGCAAAACGTCCCGCACTGTGGGCCTGGCTGGAGTGCGGCGATCTCGAGGTTCGCTACTCCGACAACTTCCTGCCGCTCCGCCCCGGTGCGCCGGAAACCATCACGATCACGCCTCTCCAGGATGGAATCACCCTCGAGCAGCTTCGAAAGAATCTGACCGTTCGCAGCGTGTTCGATACGTTCGATCCCGCAGAGCCATTCAACGAGGTGTTTCCTGACTCCGACGGCCGGCTCGTCGCCCTCGCGGCGGGCGCCGATATCGAGGGCACCGTCGCACATGTGGACATCCCCGACCAGACAACGCTTGTCGATTGGTCACGCCTCGAGGACTTCGCGCAATGGAAGCTCGCCGTTCCGAAGCCCGGCAAATACCGCGTCACCGTGAAGGCATCGTGCGATCCCGAGCAGGCCGGAAGCGCGTTTGAGGTCACGGTCGGCGACCAGCGACTCCCCGCGAAGGTTCCCGCAACGACGTCCTGGGAGGAATTCGCCGACGTCGATCTTGGCACGGTCACCATCGAGGACGCCGGCACCACATGGCTGAAGATTCAGCCCACGTCGAAGGCGAAGGATCTCGTGATGAATCTCCGCTCCATCACCCTCACCCCGGAAACATGATCGCCCGAATCTCCGCTCTGCTTCTCGCGATGACTTCCATCGCAAATGCCTCGTCGCTCGAAAACCTGATGCCGGTCCCGGCAAACGTGAAACCCGTGGACGGTGCTCTGCCGGTGAACGCGGACTTCACGATCGCGATCGAGGGAACCGGTGATCCGCGCGTTTCCGCGGCAGTGGATCGCATGCTCGCCCGTTGGGGCGCACGCACCGGACTTGCCTTCCGGAAGGACGCGAAACCACTCGTTGCGATTCGTTGGAACCAGCCCGCACCCCCAATTCCAACCCTCGGCGAGGACGAAAGCTACGCGCTTGAGATCACGCCAACGGGCGCGTCGATCGACGCACCGAACTCGACCGGCGCCCTCCGCGCGCTCGCAACGCTGGAGCAACTCCTCGACGCGAACACCGACGGATGGTTCCTCCCCGCCGCAAAGATCGAGGATGCGCCGCGTTTCCCGTGGCGCGGCCTGATGCTCGACGTCTGCCGGCACTGGCAGCCAATGGAGGTCGTCAAGCGCACGCTCGACGGCATGGCGGCGGTGAAGATGAACGTCCTCCATTTCCACGTCACCGAGGATCAGGGCTTCCGCATCGAAAGCAAAACCCACCCCGAACTCCACGAGCAGGGATCCGACGGCAACTTCTTCACACAGGAAGAAGTCCGCGAGATCATCGCCTATGCAGCGGAACGCGGCATCCGTGTCGTTCCCGAGTTCGATCTCCCCGGCCACGCCACGAGCTGGCTCGTGAGTCATCCCGAGATCGGCAGCAAATCCGGCAACTACGCGATCGAGCGGCGATGGGGCATTTTCGAACCCACGCTCGATCCGACCAACGAACAAACCTACGCGCTGCTCGACGATTTCCTCGGCGAGATGGCCGCGTTGTTTCCCGACCCGTTTCTCCACATCGGCGGCGACGAGGTCGAAGGCTCCCAATGGAAGGAGAGCGCAGCGATCCAGGCATTCATGCGCGAGCACGGCCTGGAGTCGAATGCCGACCTTCAAGCGCACTTCAACAGTCGCATCCAGCAGATCCTCGCGAAGAACGGCAAGCGCATGATCGGCTGGGATGAAATTCTTCATCCCGAATTGCCAAAGACGGCGGCCATTCAGTCATGGCGCGGCATCGACTCGCTCGTTGCCGCCGCAAAACAGGGGTATTCCGGAATTCTATCGAACGGGTATTACATCGACCTCTGCCATCCGACCGCAGACCACTATCTGAACGACCCGCTGCCGCCGGACGTGGATCTCACCGACGAGGAGGCGGCTCGCATTCTCGGCGGCGAAGCCACGATGTGGGCGGAATGGGTGACTCCCGAAACGATCGACTCCCGCATCTGGCCACGAACCGCCGCAATCGCCGAACGACTCTGGTCTCCGCGGGAGGTCCGCGATCTCGACGACATGCACCGCCGCCTCGCCGTGACCAGCCGGCGGCTCGAGGAACTGGGCCTGTCTCATGTTTCCTCCATCGCCCCGATGCTTCGCCGCTTCGCAGGTGACTCCGCCACTCCCGCCGATTTGCAAAACCTCCGCCTCGTCTCCGACATCGTCGAGCCGGGGAAGGGCTACCGCCGCGG
>CALGTD010000044.1 GCA_937901895.1 uncultured Spartobacteria bacterium
GCGGCGCCGCCGGTCATCACGAGATCCACCGCCGCGATGGCTCCGCCGGCGGCCTCGAGCGCGATGTCGCCGGATTGCCGGCACACGCTGACGTCCCCATTGGCAAGTTCACGGACGCCGTCTGCGACCTCCCGCAGGACGCGGTCGATATAGGAGCGGTCGTGGACACGGGTGATCTCGTCGAGTGTTGCGCGGCGGGGCGCGATGCGGAGACAACGGGCGGCCAGTCCGGCCCGCTTGAAGATTTCCAGAAGCGCATCCATGCGCTCCGGGGCCTCGGGATGGTCGAAGGCGGTTTCGTGCTGCTTGTAGAGCGGATCGAGGAGCAGGGCGGTCGAGGACATTTCAATCCGGATAGGTTTGCGGATTTGCGGCCTGGATGATGTCCACCCAGATCGGCAGTGCGAGGTCGGCGCCGCTGCCTCCGCGCAGGATCGTCCTGGGTTGATCGAACCCCACCCACACGCCGCATGTCAGGGATTTCGTATATCCCACAAACCACGCGTCGCGCGACTGGTCGGTGGTCCCAGTCTTGCCTGCGGCGCGCTTGCGCAGGCCCATCGCGCGGGCGCCCGAGGCGGTGCCGCGGGTGACGACTTCGACGAGAAGGTCGCTCGTCTGCCTGGCGGATTTTTCGTCGAGGAAGCGGATTTTTCCGCGCGTCGCCTGGAAGAGAACATTGCCCTCGCTGTCGGTGACCTTGTCGATGAGGTAGGGCTGCAGGCGGATGCCTCCGGTGGCGAACGCCGTGTAGGCCGCCGTGAGATCCTTGAGTGTCGTCTCGAATGCGCCGAGGCAGATGGCAGGGTAGGGATTGATCTCCCGCGCAAGGCCGGCCCGCTGCATGAAGTCGGCCACGGTCGGAAGGGTGGTGCGCAGACCGACCCGCACCGTCGCCGTGTTGCGCGAATGCACGAGCGCATCGCCGGCGCGGATGTCGCCGCCGTATTTGCCGTCGGCGTTCGAAGGATCGTAGTGACCGAGGTCGCGGGGAATTTCCCCGGGCCGGAGTCGCGCGTCGGAAATACGGTCGCCGGGCTTCAATCCGTTCGCAAAGGCTGCGGCGAAGACGAAGGGTTTCGCGGTGGAGCCGATCGGCCGGCGGGCGTCGAAGGCGCGATGATACGTGCTGTCGGAGTAGTCCCGCCCGCCGACGATCGCACGGATGCCGCCGGTGCGGTTGTCGATCGCGAGCAGTGCGCCCTGGAGATATTCACTCGTTTCCCCTTTCCGCGGATGCCGGTAACCGGCCCGCTGTTCGACCTGGTCGAGCCGCCGGCTCACGGCACGCTCGGCGGCGCGCTGGAGTTCGGGGTCAAGTGTCGTGTGAATCGTCAGTCCACCTTCCTCGAGCCGGTCCCCGGGAAGAACGAGCGCAAGCTCTCGCCGGATCGTTTCCATGGCCCAATCTGCCTGCGGAGCCGTTCTCGGTGGCGTGGACAGCGAGATTTTCCGGGAAAGTGCGTCGGCGAGCTGACGGGCGTCGATGAGCTCGAGTTCGTGCATCCGGTGCAGGACGACGTCGCGCTCCTTGATGGACCGCTCCGGATCGACGAACGGGGAAAAGTTCGATGGACTGCGAATCAGGCCGGCAAGCAGGGCGGCTTCCGAGAGCGTGAGTCGTGACGCCGGTTTTCCGAAATATCCGCGGCTCGCGGTCTCCACCCCCCAGAATCCCGATCCGAAATAAATCCGGTTCATGTAGGCCTCGAGGATCTCCTCCTTTGTCAGCTCGGTCTCGATGCGGAAGGCGAGTGCCGCCTCGATGAGCTTGCGATGAAGGGTCTTCCCGCCGAGCGGGAAGCTGTTGCGCGCGAGCTGTTGGGTGATCGTTGATGCACCTTCGCGGATTCGGCCGAACATGAAGTTGCGCACGATCGCGCGGGCGATGCCGATGGGGTCCACGCCGTGGTGGCTGTAAAAACGGGTGTCCTCCCGCGTGATGAGCGCGTTGACGAAATGGTTCGAGATTTTGTCGAACGGTGCGGTCACGCGGTTCTCGCCACCGGCCATGCGGCTGTAAAACTTCCCGTCCTTGTCCAGAACGGCCGAGCGTTGCGGAATCTCGCGGATCGCCGAGAGGTCGAACGTCAACGCCCAGACGTAGTAGCCGGCGGCGACCACCGCCCAGACCAGCAGCGCGGCAAGGCCGATTTTGAAGATGGCGACACGCAGGCGGACGCGGGCGGAACGGCGCCTGCGCCCTGAACGCCGCCGGCCGGAGTGTCGGGATTTTTGGGATGAGCGGGACTTCTTTCTCCGCACGGACACTTGCGCAGGTTATGACCGAACCGCATAAATGCCAGCGAAGAGCGCGTGAAGTCTTTGTGAAGATCCGAATCCTGACCCTGTTTCCCGGCATCTGCCGGGGCGTGCTCGGCGAGAGTATGCTCAAGCGCGCGGCTGCCAGGGGGCTCGTCGATATCGAGGCGCTCGACCTTCGCAACTGGGCGGAGGGAAAGCACCGGGTCACCGATGACATGCCTTACGGCGGCGGTCCTGGAATGGTGATGAAGATCGAGCCGATTCATCGAGCCCTTTCGGAATTGCGAACCCCCGAAACCCGCGTGGTGCTGATGACGCCGCAGGGGAGGGTGTTCAATCAATCGATCGCGAGGGAATACTCCGCGGTGAAGGACCTGATCCTCCTTTGCGGTCATTACGAGGGGGTCGACCAGCGTGTCGCGGATCATCTGGTCGATGACGAGCTTTCGATCGGCGACTACGTGCTCACAAACGGCGCGCTCGCCGCGCTGGTCGTGACCGACGCGATTGTGCGTCTTCTCCCCGGCGTGCTGGGAGATGCGGAGTCGGCCGTGCAGGATTCCTTCACCGGTTCCCTGCTTGATCATCCGCATTACACGCGGCCGGAGGTCTTCGGAGAATGGAGGGTGCCGGAGGTTCTTCTTTCCGGAAACCATGCAGCGATCGCGAAATGGCGACGCGAGCAGGCGGAAAAACTCACGCGCGAGCGGCGACCGGATTTGCTGAAGGACAGCTAGGCGGAGCGGAATGGAATTCTTCCGGCGGGATTCCGCGACTGCGGAAAAAATCGGGCTGGCGGGATTCGAACCCACGACCTCCTCGTCCCGAACGAGGCGCTCTACCAAGCTGAGCCACAGCCCGTGTGAAGGGATGCGGACTATGCGCGGATTCCGAAGCCTGCGCAAGCGGAGAATTGCGGGGTGGCCCCGGCCGGAGCGAGAAATCGGTCTTGCCTCCCCCGGCGGTGGGCGTCCATTCTCGCCCGCTTTCATGCCTCGTTCCGAAAATCGTTCGTCCTCGGATCTCCGTCCCGTGTCGTTCCAACCCGATGTCGCGCCGCACGCGCTGGGGTCCGTGCTGGTCTCGTGCGGGAACACGCGGGTCATCTGCGCGGCGACGGTGGATGAGAATGTGCCGCGCTGGATGAAGGAGCAGGGCGTCAGCGGAGGCTGGATCACGGCGGAGTATTCGATGCTGCCGTATTCGACGTTGACGCGGAAACCGCGCGAGATCAGCAGGGGGAAACCCGACGGTCGCGGCACGGAAATTCAGCGGTTGATCGGTCGTTCCCTTCGCGCCGTCGTCGATCTGGAAAAGCTCGGATCGCGCACGCTCTGGGTCGATTGCGACGTGCTGCAGGCCGACGGAGGAACGCGCACCGCGTCCATCACCGGAGCGGCGGTTGCGGTTTACATGGCCTGCCGGCGACTCGTCGAGGAAGGCCGGACGAAGGAACTCGCGATCCGGCAGCGCGTCGCGGCGGTAAGCGTCGGCGTCGTAAACGGCGAGGTGCTCGTCGATCTGGACTATCTTGAGGATCGCGACGCAACCGTGGATATGAATCTGGTCATGACCGAAAACGGCGAGTTCGTCGAGCTGCAGGGCTCGGGCGAGGAGGCGACCTTTACGTCGGCGCAGTTGTCCGACATGGTGGAGGCCGGCCGTCGAGGCATTGAACGATTGTTGAACCTGCAGGCGGAGTTGTTGGAACTATGAAACGCGCACTAATCACTGGAATCACGGGGCAGGACGGCTCCTACCTCGCGGACTTGCTCCTTGCGAAGGGCTACGAAGTCCACGGCATCATCCGTCGGGCGAGCACCTTCAATACGAGCCGCATCGACCATCTATATCAGGATCCCCACGTCCACGGCGTGCGACTGTTCCTGCACTACGGTGACCTCGCCGATTCGGTGAATCTGGTGAAGTTGATTTACGACCTGAAGCCCGACGAAATCTACAATCTCGCGGCGCAAAGCCACGTGCGTGTGAGTTTTGACATCCCGGAATACACGGCGGATGTCACCGCGGTCGGCTCGATTCGCATCCTCGAGGCGATGCGCGAGGCGGGGGTGACGAAGGCGCGGTTCTACCAGGCGTCGAGCAGCGAAATGTTCGGCAAGGTGCAGGAGGTTCCGCAGAAGGAGACCACGCCGTTCTGGCCGCGGAGTCCCTACGGAGTCGCGAAGGTTTACGCCTACTGGGCGACGGTGAACTACCGTGAGAGCTACAACATGCACGCCACAAACGGCATTCTCTTCAACCATGAGAGCCCCCGCCGTGGTGAGACCTTTGTGACGCGAAAGATTTCCCGGGCGGTCGCCGCGATCAAACTCGGCAAACAGGAGGCCCTGTTTCTCGGCAACCTCGACGCCAAGCGCGACTGGGGATATGCGCCGGAATACGTGGAAGGCATGTGGCGGATGCTTCAGCAGGATAAGCCCGACGACTACGTCCTCGCGACAAACGAGACGTATTCCGTGAAGGACTTCGTGCAGGCGGCCTTCGACCACGTCGGTCTCGATTGGGAAAAATACGTCAAATACGACGCCCGCTACGAGCGTCCCGCCGAAGTGGATCTGCTCATCGGCGATCCTTCGAAAGCGAAGAAGCAGCTCGATTGGGAGCCGAAGACGAAGTTCAAGGATCTGGTGAAGATCATGGTCGATGCGGATCTCGAGATGCTTTCGGGCGTTCGCAGGGAGGGAACCCCTCCGTAAGTCGGGCGATTTTCTCTGAAAAACCCTTGACCGTCCGTTCGATGCGGCGGATTCTCGCAACCCACAAAGTTTTTTTCATGGCTAGAGAGTGTCAAATTACGGGAGCCCGCCCCAGTCGCGGCTCGAAGATTCACCGCCGCGGTCTCGCAAAGAAGAAGGGCGGCATTGGAATGCATGTTACCAAGAGCGTCCCGCGGGAGTTCGTGCCCAACCTGCGCAAGAAGCGGATCTGGGTGCCTGAGCTCAAGAAGTATGTCACCGTGAAGGTGACGGCGCGCGCCCTCAAGACCATTGCCAAGAACGGCGCCTACGCGACCTTGAAGAAGGCGGAACTCATTTAACTCCAATCAACCCCTAGGACAAACCCCAACCAACCCAAGACAATCCCATGGCCTTCACCGTCAACAGCAAAAAGTCCGGAAAAACCTACCACCTCCACCATCGGCGCCAGAAGCTTCGGGGTGGTCAGGAAGTGACCCTCTACTACTTTTCCGGCACGGTTGGAGAGGGCGCCCTCGACGCGCTTCCGGAAGGATACGAGGTTTCCGAGAACGAGAAGACGGGTCTTCCTCTTCTGAAAAAGAAGAAGTAAGGATCTTTTCAGATATCCTTTTGAAAATGGCGCGGAGAACCCTCCGCGCCGTTTTTTTTGTGTTTGTAACAGCCCTCAGGCCCGTGGGTGCGCTCGATCGTAGGCGCGTTTCAGGCGCTCGGTCGTGACGTGGGTGTAAACCTGGGTGGTCGAGAGGCTTGCATGTCCCAGAAGCGCCTGCAGGCTGCGAAGGTCGGCACCATTGTCCAGCATGTGGGTTGCGAAGCTGTGGCGAAGCTTGTGGGGACTGGTTGTCGCCGGCAAACCGCACTGGAGGACGTATTTCTTCATTCGGCCCCAGATGGCTGTGGCGGACATCCGCTTGCGGGATTTGTTGATGAACAGGGGACCGGCCTGGATGCCTGCCGCGTGCCGGTAACGGGAAAGCGCTTCCAGTGCGAGACTGCCCACCGGACAAACTCGCTCCTTTGAGCCTTTGCCAATCACCCGCACGGTTTCCCCATAGGGGTCGAGATCCTTCACGTCCAATGCGGCCAGTTCGGCGATACGCAGTCCGCTGGAGTAGAAAAGCTCCAGGATCGCCGCATCCCGTAGGGGCACCCAAGACGGTGTCTGGCGCTCCACGGGCGCCTTCAGGGGCGCGGCAAGGAGTTCCTCCACCTGTTGCTGGGTGAGAAACGCGGGTAAACGTTTTTCTGGCTTTGGCAGAAGAACGGACTTCAATACATTTGCTTTCAACTCTTTGCGTTCGCAAAGAAACCGAAAAAAACTGCGCAGTGCGGCGAAGGTCACTCGAATCGAAGCCCGGGACTTACCCTGCTTCATAAGGTGCAGGAGAAAGGCGCGGAAGTCTTCGGCGGTCGCCGTCCGCCACGAGACGTCAGGACGGAACTGGCGGAACTGGGCGAGGGCCAGTCGGTAGTTGACGATGGTGCGCGGGGAGGCGTTTCGTTCACCCTCCAGATGGGAAAGAAAGGCAATCGTCAGCGGGTCGCGTGCGGGAGGAGCACTCATCGTCGAATATCGGCGATGGGAAAAGCGACGCCTAGATGGAAAGACGCCCCATGGGTTCCCCGAGCGGCGGCTGCGGAGTGTCGGTGACCAATCCGACCCGGCCGGTCGCGCGATGGAAACGCAGCGTGGCGGAGCGGGTCTCGAGACCATCCGGCGATTCCGCGACGATCGGCATCTCGTAGTCGGCGTTCGGAAAGACGAAGTGGTAGCGAAAGTTCCCCTGGGCATCGAGCGGCACGGGAACGCCGTTGATCGTCACGCGCGCCTTCGGATCGGTGCCTCCATAGAAGATCACCTCGGCATTGACGTGCATGAAGAAGCCGCGTTCGGAGCCAAATGAAGAGATCGATTCCGATCCTCCCGACCAGCTCGACTCCGCCGCCGCGGCGGCAAACCAGCTCGAATACTCCGACGAGCCCCAGCTCGAAAGCGCGGCCTGCGCCCAACTGGTCTGGCCTGCTTGAAGCCAGCTCGATACCGCACCTGACGTCCAGCTGGACATGGCTCCGGATTCCCAACTGCCGGAGGCGGCTTGCAGCCAGCTGCCTCCCAGGAACCAGCTGCTTTCCCCGTGGATTCCAAGTGACGCGGACCAGCTCGATTCGCCGCTCCAGCTTGCGAGCGGGCCGGTCAATTCCGAAACGGCCCAGCTGGCGAAGGCTTCGCTCGAAAAGGAGGCTTCGCCAAACTGGCTGGCAAAGGCCGCGGCAGCGAGGGAGCCGGCCAGTTCACTGCTCCCTCCGGAGGAGGAAAGAAACTCCTCCACGCGTTCCCGGATGGCGGCCTCGATCTCCGTGGAACTCAGACCGCCGCTGGCAAGCTCGTCGAGGAAATCCGGGCCGAGAAGGCCTGCCAGCAGGGCGCGCGGATCCCCGGGAAGGACGGCGGCGGCGGGACCGAATGCCGAGAAATCCCCTCCGCGCTGCATTCGCGCAACGGCGGCGAGCAGATCCTCTCCCGAGCGGGCGGCCGCCTCCACGCGCTCCACCAGCCGCTGGAAACTCAGATGAAAGGGAACCGTGGCAAAATCGAAGTCGTCGGAGGGCGAGATGCCTTCCGGCGGAGTCGTCACCGGTGTTGAGCGCGCGACGAGGTTCCAATCCTCGCCGCGGAAGTAGCCAATCTCGACAAGGTATTCGCTGCCGGCCCTGGACACCGGGATATACCAGTTGCGAACCTCGAAGGGGACCTCGATCTGGGATTCGAGTGTCCCGTCGTCCCCGGCAAGCACCCGCAAAAACGCGGCGCCGCCCGGGTGGCGGGAGATGTCGATGTCCCAATAGGTGAAGAGCCGGTGGGGTTCCTGCGCGACCAGAAAGATGGTATCCGAGCCGTAGCCGTGCGGCAGATCTCCGAGATCCTCGAAGGAGCGCCGCGGCTTTGCCGGGCCGGAATTTTCGACCGACTCCCCTTCGCTTCCGCCCTGGCGGATTTGAAATCCCTTCGGTTCGCGCTTTCTGGATTTGGGTGGTTGCGGCATCGTGTCGAGATCGTTTGGATGACAGCGTCTGCGTCCCCTTTCCGGCATCAAGGCACGCGTTCGACCCCTGCTACAAGGCATTTTTTGTGCCAGCGGAGCAAATCCATCTGTGGCGCTTGAAATGCGGTATCGGCTGATTACGTTTCGGGCATGATCCGCTTCTACTTATCGGTATCGTGCGCGTTGCTGATGGGGGTTGGGGCCTTTGCGCAACAGGTGGAACCTCCGCAGACGGAGGAACGACCTGCTTCGGGGGAGCTTGCGCGGAACCTCAGCCAGGCATTTGCGGATGTCTATGAGAAGGTTTCTCCGGGTGTGGTCGTGATCGAGGTTCAGACCCAGGACCCCCGCGTGGCGATTCAGGACCAATCCGGGCTATTTCAATTTTTCCTGCAGGATCCGAATGCCCTGCCACGCAGGCGGGGAGGGGATGGGCTGAACCAGGGGTCGGGATTCGTGATGACGAAGGACGGCTACATCCTGACGAACAGCCACGTCATCGACTCCGCCGCCGAGGGGGGGATTTCCGTGACGTTGCGGGATGGGCGAAAGTTTCCCGCGGAACTGGTGGGCGTCGATTCCTCGACGGATCTCGCCGTGCTCAAGATTGAGGCGGACGACCTCGTGCCGGTGGAACTCGGAGACAGCGACAAGGTGCGCGTCGGTGAGTTTGCGTTCGCGATCGGAGCGCCTTTCGACCTTCGCTACACGTTCACCTACGGGATCATCAGCGCGAAGGGCCGGAACAACGTGACCTCCAGCCGCTATTACGAGGAATACATCCAGACCGACGCGTCCATCAACCCGGGCAACAGCGGCGGGCCGCTGGTGGACATCGAGGGGCGTGTGGTGGGAGTGAACACGCTCATCAACGGGATCAATCGAGGACTGGGATTCGCGATTCCGATCAATATGGCGAAGAAGATCGCCTCCCAGATCATTACCAATGGACGCGCGGCCCACTCGATGCTCGGGATCGAGATCGTTGGCGTGGACGAGTGGCCCGGTTTGCGTGAGCGCTTCCCGGATCTTCCGGAGGGAATTCTTGTCGAGGACTTCACATTTGGATCCCCCGCGGCCCGCAGCAACCTTCAGCGGTATGACATCATCACGAAGGTGGACGGCGTTCCCGTGAAGACCGCCCGCGATCTGCAGAAGCAGATCGCCGGAACCGATGTCGGGCAGGAGGTCGTGCTCGACGTGTGGCGCGACCATCACACGTTGCAGGTGCGTGTGCGCACGGCGGACCGCGATGGGGACGTGATGCAGATTGCCAATACCCGGCTGCCCCGGCGGGAGAACCGGAAGCCGGCCGAGAGTCCGACCGTGGCGGGGCTCGCGACGAAAACGGTGACGGCCGATCTTGCCATCGCGATGAAGTTGCAGGCCGAGGAGGGCGCGGTGGTCACGCATGTCGAGCCGGGTAGTCCGGCGGACGTTGCGGGGATTCAGACCGGTGACGTCATCACCTCGATCGACTCGAAGCCCGTCACCTCGGACAGCGACGTCCAGCGGCTTCTCAACGCAGCGGAAGGCGAGGGGGTGCTTGTGAATTTCACTCGCGGTGACCGCAAAACCTACGCGATTCTGAAGCTGTGATCGCCGCGATGACGAAAACATCCCGCCACCATCATCAGCAGCAGGGGACGAGGTGAACCGTCTCCTCACCGAAATTGGACGCACCCAGCGGCTGACTGTCCTTCACGAACTGAAGCGTTCGAACAACGGGCTGTCCGTCAAGCAACTCGCGAAGCGGCTTGGGATGAGCTACATGGGCGTCAAGCAGCACTGCATCGAACTGGAGCGGGACGGTTACGTCGACACGTGGCGCAATCCGAAACCGATCGGCAGGCCCGAACTGCTCTACCGCCTCACGCGGAAGTCGCACGACCTGTTTCCGGTGCAGTCCCACGACATGCTGCTTGATACGCTCGAGGCGGCGGCGCAGCTGTTCGGTCCGACCGCTCCGGGAAAGATGCTGCTCCTGCATTTCCGCAAGAAGGCGGACGGCTATCTTGCACGGGTGCGCGGCGAGACCGTCGAAGAGCGGGCAAAGTGGCTCGCCCGCCTCCGCGACAACGAAGGCTGCATGGCGGAGTTCCGGCCCGGGCCTCCGATTCGAATCATCGAGCGGCACAGCCCGATCGGAGATCTCTTCGAGAAATACACCGAGGTGCAGAAAATGGAGCGCGAGCTGTTCGAGCGGGTGCTCGGTGCGCGTGTCCGGCGCAGTCCCAGCCGCATCGGAGCGATTTACGAGTGCGTGTTTGAGGTCGTCTGATCGGAGGCCGGGCAGGGAAGCCGGACGCGGAACACGGAGCCGTGCGGCTCGAGGCGTTCGTAGGTGATGGTGCCGCCGAGAAGGTTCAGGATGCGCGATGAGAGGGCGAGACCGAGCCCTTCCGATTCCTCTCCGCCGGTCGCCTGCGCCGAGAGGCGCGAGAAGCGTTTGAAAAGTTTCGCCTGTTCTGCAGGGCTGATGCCCGGGCCCTGATCGCGCACCGCAAACTCGAGCTGATCGTCGGTCCAGCGGAGGGAAAACACGACGGTGCCTCCCTGCGGGGAGTATTTCAGCGCATTCGAGAGCAGGTTGTCCGCAACGCGCCGGAAAAGGTCCCCATCGAGAAGGAACTCCGGATCGTCGGGGGCAAATTCCGTTTCGAGGGCGATCCTCTTGAACTCCGCGGTGGATTTCCAGGTCGACAACAAATCCGCCGCAAGATCGCGGGTGCGCACGGGTGCCGGCTTCGGGATCAGCCGGCCCGCCGCGGCGCGGTAGCCGTCGAGGATGCTGGTGACAAGCCCTGCGGCCTGCGCGGAGAGGGTGCGGATGTCGTCGAGGAATTCCGAGACGTCGGTTCCGGGTGCCGGCGAGAGGATGGCGGCGAGTGCGTCGGCGAGGCTGTGGATGGTCGCGAGCGGGCTGCGGAGATCATGCGCGGCGAGTGCAAGCACATCGTTCTTCTCGGCGTCGAGACTGGAGAGTTCGTAGTTTGCCGATCGCACGGCGAGAATCTCCGATTGCAGCAGCTTGCGGCTCTCGAGGAGCTGCCGGTGGGCAAGATCGCTCACGCGGGTCGTGCGCGAGAGCAGGGCACGCAGGTTGCGGTGCGCGTCGCAGATGGCATGGACTTCCTCCAGACTCAATTCAACCCGGCCATCGCGTTCTGCGCGCTTCTCAAGTTCTTCGAAGAGGCCGGGATTCTTTTCCAGATAATCGCGACGGCGGGTGTCGGAGGAGGTGGCGGGCATTTCTCAGGCGGTATTCACACTTTCGATGCGATACGGCAATCCGCAACCGCCAAGGAGTTCCTCTCCGGCCTCCCGCATCAATTCAAGGTCCGGAAGATGGCACCAAACGACATCGACCTCCGCCCCTGCGGCGACCTTGTCCGCAAGCATGCGAAGCATCACGAGAAGCGACTTCGTTGAGCCCGTGTTAAGATACCACAACCGCAGCACGACGGTGAGCTTCGAGTCCGGTCCGATCGATGCTTCGATCCAGTCCAGAATCGGGGCAAAGAACTCGTGAACGTCCTCGGGATAGGATTCTCCTTCAAATCGCAGTTCGCGCGATTGCGGATCAAACAGGACGCCCGGCGTGGTTTCGGTTGCCGGGATATCGAGGCTTTCAGGCATCGCTGGCGGAAGTTTGGCGCACTCGCACCGTGATTGAAAACAGGAATTTGCCGCTGGAGACCGGCGTGAAATGGACTTCGGGACGCGTCAATGACTTGCGGGACAAATCGATCAACCCGAGGCCGCGTTCCCCGGGGGGACGGTTGCGGTCGTGGAGCCGCTGCAGGTAGGCATCCTTCAGCTGCGCGGCATCCATGGCCGCGATTTCCGCGAACCGTGCGCGCAGATCCTCCGCACATCCCGCGGTGACGCGGTTGGTGGAGCCCATGACGATGGCTCCCTCCTCATGGCGGGCAAAGATTGTGCCGACGCCGGTTCCGCCCTGCACTTCGTCGGAGTGCCTGGCGACGTTTTGCGCGAGTTCGACGAAGATTCCGAAAACGGCGAGTCGTGCAGCAACGTGGAGTTGCGCACCCTCCCGGAGGATGCGGCCGCACTTCTCGATCGCCGCTGCATCGATCGGACCGGTGAACGAGAACAGTTCGCCGGGTGCCTGCTCTCCGGTGGCCGGCCGGGAGACCGGTGCATCGGCAGAGGCCTCATTCCTCCACGGCCGCAGCCCGACGATCGTCACATCATCGCGCTGCTTTGCTCCGCCTCGGAACTGGTGAAACGAGGTCGAGATCGCGCGGGCGTGGGTGGAGATTGGCTGGGACTGAATGGACTCGAGCAGTTCGCGCAGACGGCTGCGGTCGTAGATGGAACGAAGGTGGTTGGGCTGCTGCACGAGACCGTCGGATTGAAGATAGATCGTGAGATCGTCGCGACGCGGGATCGTGTGTTGGGTGAACGTGATTTCGGGAGGCTCCATGATTCCGCCGCCGAGGCCGTGGCGGTCACCGGGAATTTCGCCGGATTGCGTGGAACCGTCGGGTTCCGACGCGAACCACCAAAGCGGACGTTGGGCGCCGGCGAACACCACGGCGTCCGGGTCGATGCGCACGAGGGCAACCTCCATGCCGTCGCGGTTTCCCGCACCCTCGGAGGAATCCTGCGCGAGCGCCTGACGGACCCGGGTGTGCATTTCCGAGAGAATGGCCGCCGGCTCGCGCACGCCCCGTTCGACAATCGTCTGCTCAAGCAGGAGATAGCCGATCATTGACATGAATGCGCCGGGCACTCCGTGGCCGGTGCAGTCAACGACCGCGCAGAACCGGCTGCCGCCGGCACTGGCGCACCAGTAGAAATCCCCGGACACGAGGTCGCGCGGCTCGTAGAGGACGAAATGGTCGCCGAGGGTTTCGCGCAGCTGCCGGGGGGTGGGGAGCATCGCATGCTGGATGCGTCGGGCGTATTGCAGGCTGCTGAAGATCTTGCGGTTGGCGTTCTCGCTTTCGTCGCGGGCCCGTTGCAGATGGCGCGCGATGTTTTCCCGCAGTTCCATCTCGGCAACGACCTTGTCGATGACGCGATTGTATTGGGAGGCGATCTGCCCGACCTCCGTATACGGCTCGAACGACAACCGTTCGCTGAACTCGCCCTTGTAGCTGTGCCGGGCCATTTCGTTGAGGAGGTCGATGATTTCGGTGCTGGCACCGTGTTCCGCGACATTCAGGCCCACCTCCTCGAAATCCGGCCGGATGCGGAGCTTCTTGAAATGGTTCAGCACCCGCAGCAGCCCGTAGCCGCCGCAGAACGCCCAGAGGAAATAGACCGCCACTCCGAGCGCCTGGACGCCAATCTGGGCGCCGCGTCCGAGGCCGGTGCCGAGAATCTCCGGGTCGCCGAGCAGTCCGACGGCGAGCGTTCCCCAAATGCCTGGTGCCGCGTGTGCCGCGGATGCTCCGACCACGTCATCGATCTTCGCGGCCTCCAGCGCCAGCGCCGCCGCGTAGCTGATGGCGCCGCCCACTGCGCCGACCAGAACGGACTCCGCGGGCCCGATGGCATTGCAGGCTGCGGTGACGGCGACGAGCCCGCCCACGCAGCCGTTCAGCGTTGCGGGAAGCTCGGGAAGCTTCCGGTGCCACCAGACGGCTGCGAGTGCGGAGAGGCAGCCGGCGGCTCCGGCCAGCGCGGTGTTGATGAGAATTCCCGGGACACGCGAGTCGAACGCCAGCGTGCTGCCGCCGTTGAATCCAAGCCACGCGACGTAGAGAATGATCACACCGAGCGTCGAGATGACGAGGCTGTGGGAACTCACGAGCGCGTGCTTCGAGTCGAAGCGCCCCGTGCGTGGACCGATGATGAACACGGCTGCGAGAGCCACCCATCCGCCGACGGAGTGGACCACCGAAGAACCGGCGAAATCGCGGAATCCGAGTCCCCGCAGCCAGCCGCCCTCGTTCCAGGCCCAGCCTCCGCCGATTGGATATACGATTCCGGAGATCACCGCGGTGACCAGAAGATACGCGCTGAAGCTCATGCGCTCGGCGACTGCGCCGGAGACGATCGTTGCGGCCGTCGCGCAGAACATGAGCTGAAAGATGAAGAAGAACAGGCTGCCCGAGTCGCGACCCGCGGTATTGACGAGGAAGGTGGAACTGCCGATCCATCCGCCGAGGGCTTCCTTTCCAAACATCAGGCCGTAACCAAAGGCCCAGAAAAGGATCGCCGCGACGCAGAAATCCATCAGATTTTTGATCGCGACGTTCATCGAGTTTTTGGACCGGACGAGGCCCGCCTCGAGCATGCAGAAGCCGGCCTGCATGGACATTACCAGCGCCGCGCTCGTGAGAATCCAGAGATGATCGAGTGCGGCGTTCATGATTCGCGCGCTCGCGGAGCAGTTACTCGATGAATCCCCAGCGCTTCGAGAATGGCCAGAAAACGACGAACGCCTTGCCGGTCACGTTGTCCTCGGGCACGAAGCCCCAAGAGCGACTGTCGAGCGAGTTGTGGCTGTTGTCTCCGAGGGCGAAGTATCTTCCCGCAGGCACCGTCACTGTGCTCGACGGGGTGTTGAGGTAGCGACCACCCTGGTTCGTGTATCCCTCGTAGCCATTTTTCAGGGACATGACGCGCTGGAACGCGGGTTCGCTCGCAATCTTCCCGTCGATGTAGAGGTTTGGAGGGTCAATGCGAAGCGTGTCCCCGGGCACGCCGGCCAGACGCTTGATGTAGTGCTGGGATCCGAGTCCCTCGGGAATCATGAGTTCGATGTCCCGAATGCCCGTCGTGCGGAAGACGAAGACATCAGCCCGCTTCGGTGGCGAGAAATGATACGCCATCTTGTTGACGAGGACGAAATCGCCGTTGTCGACCCACCCACGGGCGAGGGGCTGGCCCTTTTTAATCCGCGTCGGAGGCCGACCGTAGCGGTTTCTCTCGGGAAATATTCCGAAGCCATTCTCGACGGCAGCCTGTGGAGCAAAGATCGTGTAGCGACTGCGTTTGCCGATCACGTCGGTGAACGTGAAATAATTCAGGTAGGAACGCTCCTGCAGGCGGACGACGACGTCGTCCTCCTTTCCGATGACGTTCACAAAGGTCCGTCCGCGGACCACAAAGTCGAAGGCGCGGACGATTGGATTTGGAGAAGGTTCGTCGGAGTCGACGGCGATGATGCCGTTGAGGGTCGGCTGCATCGAGCCGGTGGGAATCTTGAAGGGCTCGACGATGAACGCGCGAACACCGGCGGCGATGACGATCGCCACGAGGAGGACCTCACAATTTTCCCGCCATCCCGCGTGCGGCTTCGCCGGGACGATGCGTCCGGCAACCGATTCGAGTTCGTCGATCGCAGCACGGATCGCGGCCTTGTCCCGGGTCTTTGTCGCGGCGACGAGCGCTTCGATCTTCCGGTCGATCTGCTCATATTCCTCGCGGGTCAGGAGATCGATCCGGTAGCGCAGAATGCGCCGCGCGGCCTCGATGCAATGGCGGGCTTCCTTGACATGACGCGGCGTGAAGAACATGGAAAGGCGCAGATTTATCGAACTCGCGAATGGGACAAAAGGACAATCTGGATGAGCACCTGATGGGGATCGCGAGGGAGGTGGTGGAACGCACGCTGGACGAGCTTCCGGAGGAAATTGCGCCCGAGGTCGAGCAGGTTCCGGTGTTTGTGGAGATGGAGCCGGACGAGGCCGATCTCGAGGCCGGCGTGGGCGCGGACTGGCTGGGAATTTTTGAAGGGCCGAGCCTGAATTTTGCCGATCACCCGAGCCCGCCGCGGATCCGGATCTGGGTGCGAAACCTCTGGTTGCACAGCTCGGGGAGGGAGTCCATGTTTCGCGAGGAGGTGCGGGTCACGCTGCTCCACGAAATCGGGCATTATCTCGGTCTCGACGAGGACGGCGTCGCACGCCTCGGGCTGGAATAGGGACCGCAAAGCCGAGGAAAGCTTCGCGGTCCCGGGAATCCAGAAAATTTACGCGGGCAGCGGGAAGCGGGAAGTCAGGGCGACGACGCGCCGGCGCACGGCGGCGAGGCCGTCCGGATCGTTGCGGGCTTCGAGGGCGGCGTGGATGAGGTCGGCGATTTCCATCATTTCCTCCTCCTTCATGCCGCGGGTCGTCATGGCCGGCGTGCCGATGCGGATGCCTCCGGTCTTGGTGATGGGCTCCGTGTCGAACGGAATGGCGTTCTTGTTCACCGTGATCGCCGCGTGATCGAGAGCGGTCTGTGCCTCGAGGCCGGTGAGGCCGCGCGGGCGCAGGTCGACGAGCATGACGTGGTTGTCGGTGCCGCCGGAGCTGATCGTGTAGCCGAGTCGTGCGAGGCTGGCGGCCAGGGCCTTTGCATTCGTGACGATCTGCTTCGCGTAATCCTTGAACTCCGGCTGAAGCGCCTCGTGCAGGCACACGGCCTTTGCGGCGATGACGTGCATGAGCGGACCGCCCTGAACGCCGGGGAACATCAGGGAATCGACCTTCTTGGCATACTGCTCCTTGCAGAGAATGATGCCGCCACGTGGGCCGCGCAGGCTCTTGTGCGTGGTGGTGGTGACGAAATCCGCGTATGGAACCGGTGACGGATGCGCGCCGCCGGCGACGAGCCCGGCGATGTGGGCCATGTCGACGAAAAGGTAGGCGCCGACCGAGTCTGCGATCTCGCGCATCTTCGCGAAATCGATCGTGCGCGGATACGCCGAGGCTCCCGCGGTGATCATGCGGGGCTTCACCTCGGCGGCATGTTTGGCGAGCGCATCGTAATCGATGCAGCCGGTTTCGGGACTGACTCCGTAGTGATGCACCTCGTAGAGCTTGCCCGAGAAATTCGCCTTGTGGCCGTGCGTGAGATGGCCGCCGTGGGCGAGATCCATCGTGAGGATGCGGTCACCGGGTTGAAGAACGGAGAAATAGACGGCGGTGTTTGCCTGGGAACCGCTATGAGCCTGGACGTTCGCATGGTCTGCGCCGAAGAGCTTCTTCGCGCGTTCGATCGCGAGCGATTCGATCACATCGACATGCTCGCATCCGCCATACCAGCGACGGCCGGGATAGCCTTCGGCGTATTTGTTCGTGAGGCAGGAGCCCTGGGCCTCCATCACCGCACGGCTCGTGTAATTTTCCGAGGCGATGAGTTCGATGTGCTCGGCCTGCCGGCGGGCTTCGGCGTGAATGGCTCCGGCGACCTCGGGATCGACGGATTCGACGTGCGGAAGAGTTTCGGAGGATTCGATGGTCATGGGAGCGGATTGGTCGATGAATTCAAGAAGAGAGGGCAGGGAGCGTTTGATCGTGTCCTTGCAACGGGCGTAAACTTCGCGCCCCTGGCCGATGGGATCCGGCACGTCTCGGGCGATGTCCTCGAACTCGCGCAGGAGGCGCACCTTCCCCGCAGCGGAGGGGAAGAGAAGTTCGAGCAGACGGCGATGATCCTCCGTCATCGCGAAGATGAAATCGGATTTTTCGAGCAGTTCCTCGGTGATGGGCTGGCTGCGCAGATGGGAGATGTCGATCTTTTCCTCGTCGCGCAGCACCGCCACCGCATCCCGGCTCGGGGGCTGCCCGCGCCCGGCGCTCACGCCGGCGGATTGCACCTCGATGTCACGGCGATGCTGGACGAGGGCGCGAAAGAGCCCCTCGGCCATCGGGCTTCGGCAGATGTTTCCAGTGCAGACGAAAAGGACGCGTTTCATGCAGGCGCCGCCGGGCGCAGGGATAGCAAACTAGAAGCTCGCGGGGGCAAGTCAATGCCGCGACTGGTGCGGAGGCTTGCAACCGGCGGGTGGGACCGTTTTTGCAGGGGCCGGTCTACACGAGCGACCACGGACTGCGCATCGCCCGGCCGAGGAGCCGGTTCGCAAACGGGTCGTCAAACTCCTCCTTCTTCGGGTCCCACTGAAGCTTGCGGCCGACCTTCATCGCGATGTCGGCAATGATGCAAACCGTATTTGTGCGGTGTCCGATGGAAACATCGGCAACGGGATTTCTCCGGCTGCGGATGGCCTCGAAGAAATTGTCGTGATGGTCGTGGCTTTCCTCCACCAGCTCCGCTGAGGCAGGGAGAGGTTCGGAAATCAGTTTTGGGTCGGAGGCGGTGACCCGGTCGCGCGAGGCATCGATCCAGCCGCGTTCACCGAAGAACCGGATGTTTCCATCAAAGATGCCGTCCGTGCGCGTGCGGATGTGCAGCGGCGTTCCGTCGGGGTAGGTGACGGTGACGTTCACGCTCGCGGCATTGTCGAAGAGGCCCGTCGTCGGATAGACGCCCGAGCCCTCAACGGCGATGGGACCGGCATCATCCATGTTGAGCGCCCACTGGGCGATATCGACGTAATGCGTTCCCCAGTTTGTGATCTGGCCGCGGGCGTAGTCGCTGATGAAGCGGAAATTGTAGTGGCACCCCTGTCGCGTGAAGGGCTTTTCCGGCGCGGGTCCGAGCCAGAAATTCCAGTCCAGTCCCTCGGGCACGGGTTCCTCCTTCCAGGTTCCCTTGCAGAACTTGTTGTTGCCGGGAATGAGGATTTCGATGCGCTCGAGTTTGCCGAGGCGGCCGTTGCGGATGAGATTGGCGACCTTGCGGAAGCCGTTGGATGACCGCTGCTGGGTGCCGGTCTGTCCGACGCGCTGGTTCGCACGAACCGCCGCGACGAGTGCCTGCCCTTCGCGGATGGTCAGGGTGAGCGGTTTCTCGACGAAGATGTCCTTGCCGCGTTTCACGGCATCGATCGCGGGAAGCGCGTGCCAGTGGTCGGGAGTGCAGATGATGACCGCGTCGATGTCCTCGCGTTGATTCAGCTCGCGGAAATCCCCAAACGTCGCGACCTCCTCGCCGTAGGCGGCACTTACCTTCTTCGCGGCGTTGGAGAGGAGCGTGCGGTCCACGTCGCAAAGGCCGACGATGCGGCAGGTGTCCTTGCGGAGAAGCGCTCCGATGTGGGCTTCCGCGATGCCTCCCGTGCCGATGATGCCGAGGTGGATGCGGTTTGACGGTGTGGTCTGGCCGCGAAGGGTGGAGGTCACGATGGACGGAAATGCGGCGAGAGTCGCGGTGGCCGCGGCACCGCGGAGGAAACTTCTGCGGGAAAGTTCGGGCATTGGAGAGGAGTTACCGAAGTTGCGCGATGGCGTTCTTCGCGGTTTCTCGGACGGATTCAGGCTGGCCGGAATCTGAGGCGATGCGCTCCAGAGCGGGGATGGCGTCGGTGTCGTGCCGTGCGGCGATCGTGCCAATGAGTCCGCAAAGCTTGTCGCCGGTGAGGACGTCGAGCGCGCCGCGGAGGGCGGCATTCACGGCGGGCGAAGGATTGGGCTGAAGCGCGATCCGCGCGGCGTCGGTGGTTGAGGGGTCCTTCAGCAACGTGGAGAGCGGTTCCACGCTGGCGTCACCGCCGATGAGGGCCAGCTGCCGGCAGACAAAGTTGATGGCTGCGGATTTCCCGGTGGAAGCCGCGAGGGCTTCGAGGAGCTTCTTCTCGAGCTTTGGCCACTGGACGGAGTCCGAGTTCAGCACGAGCAACTCGATGTCGGACGCGAACGAGCGGTCCGCTCCGTATTCAAGCTGCGTGATCTGCTCCCATGGATCCGGGCTCTCCTTGAACCAATCCATGTATTGGTTCGGCTGGACGCCCTGCATCGGGTCGGCGGCGGCGCGACCCGGAGTCGAACTGTCTGCCATCTCAGTTCTTCAACTCCCGAATCTTGATATTGCGGAAGGAGACGGTGTTGCCGTGATCCTGGAGAAGGATGTGCCCTTCCTTCAACTCGCCGAAATTCGGCCAGTCCTTGTATTTGCTGCGGGAGACCAGGGCGCGCCACATCTGGTTGTCGCGCTGGTAATCGACGACGAGCTTGCCGTTGAGCCAGTGCTGGACTCGGCCGTCCTTGGCGATGATGCGGGCGGTGTTCCACTGTCCGGGCGGATTCACCTGCTTGTCGCTGCTTGCAGGGATGAGATCGTAGAGCGAACCAATCGTCCGGTTCCCGGCGGTGCCGAGCTTCGCATCGGGATGCCGCTCGTCATCGAGGATCTGGAATTCCGGTCCGATCGAAGAACCCGGGCCCTTGTTGAGCTCCGGATCCACGAAATACTTGATGCCGCTGTTCGCACCCGGGGTGATCTTGAAATCAACGACCAGTTCGAAATCGGAGAACTTGTCCTTAGTGATGATGTCTCCGCCGGCGGTGGATTCGCCGCCGCCGGTTTCGAGCACGGTGAGGACGCCGTCCTTGATCTCCCAACCGGATTTCGGGAAATCCTTGCCGCGCGCGCTGCGCCAGCCGTTGGTGGTTTTGCCGTCCCAAAGGAGACGCCAGCCGGCGTTCTTCTCGGCGGGGGTGAGCGTGTTCGGCTGCTGGGCCTGAAGGACCGTGGAGCAGGCGATCAAGAGAGCTGCGGGGATGAAGGTGATACGCATTATCTACTCTCCTTTAGCGTCATTGATGCCCGAATCCTGCCAACCTTTGGCAGGAATAATTTGCAGATTCCTCCAGCGGACCTTCTTGCCGGCCTCCGCCTCGCTGCCGATCGAGTGGACCTGCAGCGCAATGAAGCCCCTGGGATCGGTGGCCTCGGTGAAATCCGCCGCCGGCACGCCGTTCACCCATGTGCGAATGCGATTGCCGATGGCTTCGATCTTGTAGTGGTTCCAGTCGCCCGATTTCCACGCGGCGGCGACTTTTTCGCCCGCACCGGTCTCACGGATGTCCGCGACCCAGCCCGCGCGCGCTTCGTCGTAAATGCCGCCCGATTTTCCGGGTTCCTTTGCGTCGATCTCCGCCTGATATCCGTGCACGCGGCCGTTCTGGAATTCCGGCGTGCTGTGGCTGCGGATCTGGACGCCCGAGTTCACGCCGGGATCGGCCTTGACGTCGAACTCCAAAATGAAGTCGTCGTATTCCTTGTCGGTCGCCAGGAAGGAATTCGGCGAACCCATGACATAGGTGCCAACGATGGCGCCGTCTTCAACGGTGTAGGGTGCCTTGCCGTTGACCTGCGTCCAGCCGTCGAGCGATTTTCCATCGAAAAGCGCGACAGGCTCGGAGGGTTCGGCCGCTTGCGCGGGGAGGGGTAGGCATGCGAGGGCGCACACCACGACTGTGTGGCGGAGGGGTAGATGCATGGAGCCGGAAAATTTAAGGGGATTGTCCCGGCAGGTCAAACCTATCGCGGACGCACTGCGGCGGCAGTTTCGGACTTGTTCCGCGCCGATTTGCTCAAATATCGTGGCCGCCCTATGCCGGCGCGTCCCCTTTGGCAGGTTCATCTTTACCAGTTTGCGGTGGTTCTTTCCGGTGACGAGGAGCGGGCGCGAAAGGTCGTCATGGAAACGCTCGACGCGTCGGTGGCCCGGCGCGCAGCGCACATCGACGCGGAACGAATCGTTACCGGGCAGTTCCAGGTGGTGCGGCGTCGGCTCTTGAAGGAGGTTCCGCAGAACGGGAGGGCGCAAAGTCGTGCGGACGCGGTGATGCTGCCTCCCGAGGCTTTGGAATGTCTCGGATCCACCGATCGGGGAACCTTGCTGGCGCGGTTGCATGCGCTTGCCGAGCCCGGGCGCACGGCGCTGACCCTGCTCGCGCTGGATGCCATGGAGGGCGACGAGGTGGCGCGACTGCTCGACCTGCGTCGCGAAGAGCTTGGCGACATCGCCCACGAGGCGCGGACCAGTCTTTATCAGAGCCTGCGGTCATGAATGCGAAAACGGCCCGGCGGGTGCTGAGGGGATGCGCATGGAGTGGAGCGGACGATCACGAGCGTGAGATCGTCGCCGCAATGAAGAAGCTCGGGAAGGACGCCGCGTTTCGCGAGGAATTCGAGAGGCAGAAGGAATTCGACAGGCTGCTTGGCGAACGCCTCGGGGAGTCCGTGCCGGAGGAGGTCGCCCCGCGACTTGAGGAACTCGCCTCGAAGCTCACGGCCGGGGGCTCGCGTCGCCACACCTTCGGAGATCCGGCGATGGTGGCGGTGGGGTTTGCGTTCCTGGTGCTGGTCGGACTCATTGTCTGGATCGTGATGGGGAACGGCGGGATCTTTGGCGGCATGGCCGAGGTCCAGAAGCTCGCGCGCACCGGGGACAACGCGGGCATCGAGCAATTCGAGCCGGTGGAAACGGCGGCCGGCACGCTGGGCGACTGGTTCGTGATGCAGGGATTCGACGGATTCCGCGTTCCACGCGGTTTCGAAAATGCGAAGGTCGTGGGCGTGCGGCTGTTCGATTACGAGAACGTGCCGGTGGCCGTCGCTGCGATCGCCGAACCCCGTTCGTTCATCTATGTCTTCCGCGCGGAGCCGCTGGGTTTGTCCCTGAAGGAGGGCGAATGGCGGGTTGAGACCTACAACGGTGGCCGCAATGTGCTCGCCGTGATGGGACTCGGAACCAATGCCTTCATGACCACCATGCAGGGAAGCGAGCAGGACATGCTCGATTACGTTCGCGGGGTTTCCCGGTAGCGCGGCGATTGCGCCCGCGACGAAATTGCGATACACCCCGGTGCGAATGGTAGCGCCGGGAAGGTTCCAGTGGAGGATGTGGTGGGCGGCGCTCACCGCTCTGGCTCTTGTGGTGCTTGCAGGCACGTTTACCGGCGTCGGATGGCTCGTCGTGAAGGCAATGGGCTTTCTCCAGCCCGTGCTCATGCCGCTGGCGGTCGCCGGCATCCTTGCCTATCTGCTGAATCCGGTCGTCGACTGGCTGGAGAAGCGTCGCCGCATCGGACGGACGTGGGCGGTGGTCGCGGTGTTCGGAATCTTCTTCCTGGCGGCGGCGCTCGTCGCGCTGTGGATCGTGCCGTCGCTCTACCGTCAGGGAGTCTCCCTCGTGCAGAATTTTCCGGGATACACCGAAAGGGCGCAGCAGCTTTTCACGACCTCCGTCGAACAGGCGAGGCGCCTTGCGGAGCTTCCCATCCTGCGCGGCGACGCCGAGGGGGAGGGCGGGCAGCTGAATGACACGGTGCGCCAGGGAATCGACGAAGCCATTGCATGGATCCGGCAGCAGACTCCCACGGCTGCCGCGGCGGTGGGGAAATTTCTGGCCCGCGGCGTCGGCGGCGCACTCGGTGCATTTGGCTTCCTGCTCAGTCTCGTGCTCGTGCCGATCTTCCTCTTCTTTTTTTTGAAGGACGGCCCGCGCATTGCGGAGACGTGGAGCAACTATCTGCCGCTGCGTGCGTCCCCGTTGAAGAGCGAGGTCGTTTCGCTGCTCAACGAGATCAACAACTACCTCATCGCATTCTTCCGCGGGCAGCTTCTGGTGAGCCTCATCGACGGGGCGATCATTGCCGTGGCGCTGCTCGTCATGAGAATGGAATTTGCGGTGCTCATCGGCTTGATGGTCGGCATTCTCGGCCTCATTCCGTATGCCGGCGTGATCATCAGCTGGGTGCCGGCGGTCATCATTGCCGCCAGTCAGTGGAACGATTGGACGCACCCGATCATCGTGACGGTGATCTTCCTCGTCGTGAACAACCTCGACGGCCTCGTCATCGCCCCGCGCATCGTCGGCGAATCCGTCGGACTGCATCCGCTCACCGTCATCGTCTCCGTGCTTGTGTGGAGCATCGTGCTTGGCGGCTTGCTTGGCGCGCTTCTGGCTGTGCCGCTCACGGCGACGATGAAAGTCGTGTTGAAGCGGTATTTTTGGGACAAGCCGGGCCCGGAGGCGGCGACATCTCCACCGGGTTAGGTCCTGCCGTGCCGCTGTGGGGCGGATCAGCTTTCCTCCGGCGATTTCAATTCGTAGGCCACGCGGCGCGATTGCAGCCAGCGGACCCCGAACATGTCGGCCGTCGCACGGAAGGCGCGATTTCCAAGTCCGTATTTGCTGACTCCAAACTTGCGCGGACGATGGTTCACCGGAATCTCGACGAGTTTGAATCCGGCGTTCTTCACCAGCGCGGGAATGAAACGGTGAACGCCCTTGAACGGCACGAGCGCCGCGGCGCACTCTCGCCGCATCGCCTTGAGCGTGCACCCCGTGTCGCGCACGCCATCGCCGACGAAGCGGCTGCGGACGAAGTTTGCGACACGGCTCGTAATCTTCTTCACGACGGAATCGGCGCGTCGCGCGCGATAGCCGCACACGAGATCCGCACCGTGGCCGAGTTCCTCCACAAGGCGAGGAATGTCCGCGGGATCGTTTTGAAGGTCACCGTCGAGCATTACGATGTAGTTTCCGCGCGCGTTGGAAATTCCCGCGAGCATGGCCGCGCTCTGGCCCTCGTTTCGCACGAAGCGCAGCAGGCGCACGCGTTCGTTCCGACGCACGCGTTCCGCCGTGCGGTCGGTGGATCCGTCGTCGACGAAGACGAGTTCGTAATCCGCACCCTCGAGCGCCTTTTCGATTTCGGACTGGAGGATGGGGACGTTCTCCTCCTCGTTGAACAATGGGACGACGATGGACAGGTGCGGACTCACGGCGGCTAGAGCGGGACCGTTTGATACTCTTCGCAGAGGTAGGCACGCAACACCCGTTCTCCCATTCGCATCGTTGCGACGGGAGTGACCTTCACGAATCCCGCGGTGATCGTCTGGGGCAGATCGGCAAAGACCTCGTCGGTTACGTAGATCGCGGAGCGGCCGAGATAGGGGTTCGCGGCCTTGTGCTGCTGGAACATCTCGTCCGGCGCGACTTCGGTTTCCACGAAATCGTCGTATCGCGGCCAGAGGCCAAACTGGTTCGAAAGATCCTGCGACTCCCGCAGAAAGATCTCCCGGACCTGCCCGGAGGCGATGCGGGGAAGATGGTAGTTCAGCATCGCGGTCAGTTCCGGATCCTTTGCGATGACGAACAACGCGTCCGCCCGGCCGTTCTGCTCGGCGACAACAAGCGCGTCGACATGGCGCGCCAGATCCGCCCACGGGACCGGATTGCTTTTCGCCGCTTGCGTCAGGGCCATTGCGGAGAAGCCCGCCGCGATCGTGGCAAGAACCGGAAATCCAACTGCAGCAATCCAGCCCGCCGCGGAACCGATGCCCAGGAGTGCGAAGGCCGCGACCGGGAGCAGGGCCGGTGACGAAGTGTCGCCGTGCCACAGGGACCAGAGCCAGAAGGCGAGGAATGGAGCGGCGAGGCCGGTGAGGAATTTCGGTCGCGCGTGGATGCGCGCCGCGACGACGAGCAGGATGGCGGCAATTCCCGCGAAGAGGGCTCCAGGCGGGGAAAGAAGAGAGACATTTTCCCACAGCGCGCCGGGGATCGCACTCCACTTGGGCGTCATCACGGTGCGGAGGGTTTCCAGACCGAGCATTGGCCAGCCATGGGCCTGATTCCACAGCACGGCGGGGATGACGCTTGAAATCGCGACGATGGCGCAGAGATGCGGGCCGGCCGTTCTGAGGAGACGGCGTCGATGTCCGGACAACGCACAGGCGAGAAAAACACCGGGAGCGAAGAGCAGTGCAAGATAGCTGAATTGTGCGCCGATGCCGGCAAACGCACCCGCGGCGAGCCATCGCAGCGACGAGTTTCGCTGGCCAGCCTCCAGTGCCGACCATGCGGCAAGGAGCAGGCATGCGGTCAGGGGCACGGCGGGAGAGGCTTGCACGGCGGAGAGGTTGAAGGCCGGCAGGGTGTTGAGACCGGTGGCCGACCACCATCCGCCAGAGGGTCCGAAGAGGCTGCGTCCGGCGAGATATGCCGCCACGGTGGCCAGTGCTGCAAAAAGGGGGAATGCGAACCGCAGCCCGAGCGCGTCATCGCCGATGCAGAGGAATCCACCTTTCACAAGGCACGCCGTGCCGCCCGGGCCGTCGAAGAAGGCCCAGTCGAGCTGGTTCGCGCACATCCACAGGAACGCTTCCTTCGGCGTCAGCGGCATCGCAGCAGCGGTCCAGAGCCGCAGGCCGGTGAGGACGACGAGCAGAAGGATCGGGAGGAATTTCAGACCCGGACCGGGCCCGGATGTGACCGTCGGAGTTGCGCTCACGGGTTCAACAGGGACGGATGCCTCTCGGCCACGCGCGGGAACCACCGCGGTCCGAAGCGCCGCCAGAGTCCCTCGCAGGCGAACACGACGAGGCACGCAAGTCCGGCGCCGAGAATCATTCCGACGAGCGTGTCCGTCGGGTAGTGCGAGCCGACATACATGCGCGAGTAGGCCACGAGCGTGGCGGGAAGGAAATACAGCCAGCCCCAGCGCCGCCAGAACAGGGCGATCACGGTGGCGAGGGCAAAGTTGTTCGCGGCGTGTCCGGAGGGAAACGAGTTGCCTCGCACGGGCTGGATCATCGGCTGCGACCATTTCACCGTCACCGGCTTGCCAATCGCGAGGATGCGTGGCCTGGCCTTCTCGAGATCCACGATGCGCACGCCGTCCATCACGATGTGCGGCCGGGGCCGGCCCACGAGCGTCTTCACCAAGTCCACGACAATACCGTCCGTGAGGCCGATGGCGAAGCCGCAGCAGACGAGCGCCGCGCGACCGTGGAATCCCCCGAGAAAAAATACGAGCAGTGCGGCGAGGATCGCGATCGGCCACCAGAAGTCCCAGCTCGATGCGACGGCCATCGTCTTGTCCAGCCATGGCACGGACCAGTCGCGGTTGATGAGGAAAAAGAGTCTTTGATCCATGCGGTGACGGGCCGATATTCGCGGGCGACTGTCCGATGAATCGTTTTTTTGCACAAGCCCTGGTCGCCGTCACTCTGCTTTCCGCGCCCGGGTTGGGACGCGCCGGAGAACCTTCCGCGGAGGAGATCGTGCGTTCGGCGAGAATGAACCCGCTGGGACAGGAGGTCCGGCTTCAGGCGCAAATTCGCAACGACAAGGCGAAGACGAAGATCCCGTTTCGCATTGTTGTCGAGGACGGTGCGGTGAAATACCAGTTCGACGATCCCGAGCAGGAGATTCAGTTGCGTCTGGACGAGGACGGATCGGAACTGCGCGAGCGCATCGGCGGAAAGAGCGGGGTGGTGAAGCCGGCGAAGAACGAGGAACGCGTCCGCGGCTCCAACATCACCTACGAGGATCTCGCGCTGCGTGTGCTTTACCGTCCGCGCGCGAAGCTGCTCGGCACGGAGATTCTTCGCACGAGAAACTGCTGGAAGATCGAGATGCAGGGAGGGCGCGACAATTCCGGATACGCCGCAGCGAGGCTTTGGATCGACCGCAGCAACGGCGCGCTGATGCGGATGGAGGGGTTCGACATGAAGGGCCGGAAGATCAAGCGCTTCGAGGTGCTGTCCGCGCAGAAGATCGACGGCCAGTGGATGCTGAAGTCGATGAAGATCGAGTCCCTGAATCCGGAAACCGACAAGGTTACCGATCGCACCTATCTCGAGGTGCTCGACAAGATTTAGCCGGAGGCGCGGCGCCGGGACGATACGGCGGGCAGGGGAGATCGACGGAGACTTGTTTCGTCTGCGTCCGCGGAGTCGAGTGGGGAGTTCGGACGCCCGGAACGAAAACGCGGCTCCTGAGTGGGAGCCGCGGGAAGAGGCAGCCGCCAACGCCGGGCGGGCGGCGTCGGCGGTCCGGGGATGCTGCCCTTTACAGCTTCATTTTCACCATCGCCGCGTGCTGCTCATCGGTGCAAGGGGCGTTGAGCGGGACGTCGGTCGTCTTGTCGTTCGCGCTGACAATGCCCTGCTGGAGCATCCACTGTTCGAGTTCCTCACCACTGATGTCGGCGAGCATCGTGCCGTTGACTTCGACGCACGGCGAAAGCGGCTGACCGCTCTTCTGCTCCATCTCCCAGCGGAAGGCGGGATTCTTGATGATGTCCTTCTCGGTGTATTCCAGATCGTATTTGGCGAGAACGGCGCGGACGCCGTTGCTCCAGCCGCAGGACGTCTTCAGGTAGGCGGTGATTTCAGGCTTGCTCATGATTCGTGACTGGCAAGTTAGCACGTGGCGGTCGTTGGGGAAAGAGGGGGAGAGCGACGACGGCGGAAAACGAAAACGCCCGCGATTGCTCGCGGGCGTCTCGGAATTGCTGGTGAAGCGAATTACTTCTTCTTGCCTTCGCCGGGACGATACTCGTCCTGGGCGAACTGGAAGGCCTGCGCGAGACCGACGAGGTCTTCGCCGGGGCGCACGCTGTCGAAGGCTTCGCTTTCCTTCTTGAGGTCTTCCATCGAGTAGTGGGCCGCCTTGATCGAGAGGCCGATGCGGCGCTCGGTCTTGTCGATCTTGATGACGCGGGCCTCGACCTCCTGGCCGACCTTGAGGGCGTCCTTGACCTTTTCCACGTGGTCCTCGCTGATCTGCGAGATGTGGACGAGGCCGTCGATGTCGCCGTCGAGCTGCACGAATGCGCCGAAGTTGGCGAGCTTGCTGACCTGGCCCTTGACGAGGTCGCCGATCTTGAAGCGGGTCTCGATGTCCTTCCACGGATCGTCCTCGAGCTGCTTCACTCCGAGGCTGATGCGCTGGTTGGCCTTGTCGATGTCGATGACCACCGCGTCGATCTCGTCGCCCTTCTTGAGCATTTCGCTCGGGTGATTGATCTTGCGGGTCCAGCTGAGATCGGAGACGTGGACCATGCCGTCGATGCCTTCCTCGAGTTCAACGAACGCGCCGTAGGCGGTCATGTTGCGGACCTTGCCGCGAACCTGCTTGCCGATGATGTAGCGCTGCTCGATCTCATCCCAAGGATTCGCTTCGAGCTGACGGACGCCGAGGGAGATTTTCTGCTCCTCCTTGTTGACGCCGAGGACGACCGCTTCGACTTCCTGACCCAGGGCAAGAACGTCGGAAGGACGCGCGATGCGCTTCGTCCAGGAAAGCTCGGAGACGTGAATGAGGCCTTCGACACCGCGCTCGATTTCGACGAACGCGCCGTAGGGCATGAGATTGGTGACCTTGCCCTTGACCGTGGCTCCGACCGGGAAACGCTCCTCGATCTTGTCCCACGGGTTGTCCTGCATCTGCTTGAGGCCGAGGGAGACGCGCTCCTTGTCCTTGTTGATGTCGAGGATGACGAGTTCCATCTGGTCGCCGATCTTGACCATCTCGCTCGGATGGTTGAGGCGGGCCCACGACATGTCGGTGATGTGAAGCAGGCCGTCGATGCCGTCGAGGTCGATGAACGCACCGAAGTCGGTGATGTTCTTGACGCTGCCGGTGACCTTGTCGCCAATCTTGACCGAACTGAGGAAGGCGGCGCGCTTCTCGGCACGCTCCTGCTCGATGATCTCACGACGGCTGAGGACGACGTTTTTGCGGTCCTCGTTGATCTTGACGATCTTGAAGTCGTAGGTGTTCCCGACGAACTGCGTGAGCTCGCGCGGAGGGATGATGTCGATCTGCGACGCGGGGAGGAATGCCTCCACGCCGACGTTCACGGTGAGGCCGCCTTTGACGACCGCCTTGACCTTGCCCTTGATGAGGCCGCCTTCCTTGTAAACGTTGACGATCTTCTCCCAGTTCTGGCGCTGGGCGGCCTTCTCCTTGGAGAGGACGACCATGCCCTCGTCGTTTTCGAGGCGGACGAGGAGGACTTCGACTTCGTCTCCGACTTCAACTTCATCGGGTTCATCGAATTCGTCGGCGCGGATGACGCCCTCGGACTTGTAACCGATATCGATCAGAAATTCGCGGGGACGGATTTCGAGGACGTGTCCCTTGACGATGCTGCCCTCGGTGTAGTTTTTGACGGACTTCGAGAGAAGCTCCGCCAGGTTGGCTTCTGCCATGCGGTGATGTTGGGTTGAGGTTAATGTTCGATGCCGCGACGACCTTTAAGGAACACCACCCGGCGCTCGGCGGGGCGGAGGCTGCGGACGAGTCGGCCAACTTAACGGACGCGGTCGGTAAGGCAATGAAAATTTTGCAGGCGGGAAAAGCCTGCCGGAACCGGTCGGACGTGGTGCGACCTGCGGCTTGAGAAGGGGGCCTGAACCTGCTGGACTTCGCCTCGTGAGGGGGAAGTGTCCGAGGTGGTCGTGGATGGTGCTGATTGCCCTGCAGACGATCCAGCTTCTCTCACTGCTGCCGTGGCTGACCATGGCCGGCTTGTCCGTGATGGCGTTTTTTGCCCCCGGATCGTCGGAACGCTTGGAAGCGTGGTTGTTTGTGCTGGGCTTCTGGTCCTACCCGCTGTGGCTGATCGGGGCCGGAATCCTGTCGTGGGTGCTGTTCGCCTTTCGGCGTCCGGTGCCGGCGGTGGTGGTCGCTTTCGTATTCGCTCTGCCGATGCCGGTCTTGCTCGGACTAATGCTTGTGGCGAACGCCTCGTGAGGATCTGCGGGTCAGCCCCCGGAGGCCAATTGTCGTTTTTATAATTTTCGGTTGCAGGCAGTTTGGAGGCGTGTAGGTTGCCGCGCCTCCGATCCGGTGGCGAAAGAATACTGCCTAACCACTAAAAAACATGAAATTCCCCCTGTCTTTGGCGGGCTGCTGCGTCTTCATTTGCGCAACCGCATACACCTCCTCCACCGCGCGCGCCGGGCTTGCGATTGACCAATCGCAAACGACGGCCGAGACATTCAGCGATCTCTGGATGGGCAATGAGGATGGCCAGACGTTTACCGTTGGAAAGAACGGGAAGCTGGTGGGATTGCGGCTGCTCCTCAAAGCCGGTGCCGGCTCTCCGGGCAGCGAATTCCTTGTCACCATTCGCAAGACAGTGGACGGAGTGCCGCAGCATGAGATTGTTGCCGTCGGAGGGCTGGACCGGCGACATGTGCCGGTGGGAGGCGCGGGCTGGGTAAGCGTGCTCCTCGATCCGCCCTATGAAGCCACAGCCGGGGAAGTCCTTGCTTTTACGATTTGGGAACTCGCAGGCGGAGGAAAGCTGGGATTCAACGAATGGGGCAATGCCACGGGAAATCCATATTCCGGAGGCAGAATGTTCCTCTCGTTTACTCCCGGAGAGCCTTTGGCGCCAACGGGTGAAAACACGGATCTCGCGTTCCAGACCGTCGTCAGCGATGCCAACGGCGGTGGCGACGAAAGTGTCCTTCCGCGGAATGCCGACTATGGCCGGATCGGGGCCTTGATCGCCCGGATCGCCGCGCAGCAGGCCCGGATCAAGCAGTTGCAGAAACTGCCGAAGACGAAGGCCAGAAAGCAGGAGATCCAGGCCTTGCGGCGGCAGGTTCGCGAAGGGTTTGCTCAGATTGCGGGCGAGCGTCAGGTCGACTAGCGCTCCCCGGCTTTTTCGCGTTTTCATCCTTCCAGAAAGGTCGCGTGCGCCTTTGCGCACGCGGCTTTCCGAAAGCGAATGGGGCTATTTCCGCTGCAAATAAAATTGCCGAAACTCCCATTGTCTTTTTCAAGGCAATTCGCTAGGAACCTGCAGCGATTTTTTCCGGCCTTGGTGCGAAGGTCGGGAAAGCGGGACCGGCTCGCAAGGGCCGGTCCTTTGTTTTTTGAGACCGCGGGCAGAGTCGGCGCGATCCAACGCGGCCAGTCCAGCGCTCCTAATGCTTCCTGGCCTGGGCGGCGGTGAACCAGTCGACGTTGCCGAACGGGTTGCCGTTTCCGCGCGGAGAGCCCTCCCGGCGCGGACCGCGGTCGCCGCTGCGCTCGGAGCGCGGGCCTTTCTTCGCAGGTCCGATCTCGGGATTCGATTTCATTGAAAGTGCAATGCGTTTTCGGGGCAGGTCCACTTCGGTGACGGTCACTGTCACGCGCTGGCCGACTTTCAGGACGTCGGCGGGATTTTTCACGAACTGGTCGCTCATCTGGCTGATGTGAACGAGGCCGTCCTGATGGACACCGACGTCCACGAAGGCTCCGAAAGCGGTCACGTTGGTGACGATTCCGGGTAGCTTCATACCCGGTGTGAGGTCCTCGATCTTTTCGACGCCCTCGGCGAAACTGAAAGCCTCGAACTGGTCGCGCGGATCGCGGCCGGGCTTCGCCAGCTCGGAAAGGATGTCATTGATGGTGGGCAGACCGACATCCTCCGTGACGTATTTTTTGGGATCGATCCGGTCGCGCTTTGCCTTGTCCTTGAGAAGGTCGATCACCGTGCAGCCGAGATCCTTTGCCATTTGATCGACCAAGGCATAGCGCTCGGGATGCACGGCGCTTGCATCGAGCGGATGCGCGCCGTCGCGGATGCGCAGAAAGCCGGCGGCCTGCTCGAAGGCCTTTGGGCCAAGGCCCGACACGGATTTCAATTCCTCGCGCGACTTGAACGGCCCGTTCGAGTCGCGGTGTGCGACGATGTTGGCGGCCACGCGGCTGTTGAGGCCGGAGACGTAGGTGAGCAGGTGTTTGCTCGCGGTGTTGAGCTCCACGCCCACCCAGTTCACGCACGAGACGACGACGTCATCCAGCGAGCGCTTGAGCGCGGTCTGGTCGACGTCGTGCTGATACTGGCCGACGCCGATCGACTTCGGATCGAGTTTCACAAGCTCCGCCAGGGGATCCATGAGGCGGCGTGCAATGGAGACCGCGCCGCGAACGGTGACGTCGTGATCCGGAAACTCCTCCCGAGCGACCTCGCTGGCGGAATAGATCGACGCGCCCGACTCGCTCACCATCACAATCGCGATGTTTGCAGGAAGGCCGAGTTTGCGGATGAAGGCCTCCGTTTCACGCGATGCGGTGCCGTTGCCGATGGCGATCGCCTCGACTTTGAATTTCTCCACGCACGTCTTGATGATGTGTGCGGCCTCGGCGCGTTCGCGTTCGCTTTTTTCGGGGTAAATGACGTCGTTGCCGAGCAGCTTGCCCTGCTTGTCGAGGAGAACGATCTTGCAGCCCGTGCGGAACCCGGGGTCGATGCCGAGCACGGCCTTCTGCCCGAGCGGCGAGGCAAGCAGTAGCTCGCGGAGGTTCTCGGCAAACACGCGGATGGCTTCCTCGTCCGCGCGCTTCTTCAACGCCATGCGGGCTTCGCCTTCCATCGCGAATCCGAGCAGCCGCTTGTAGGCATCGTGCACGGCGAGCTTTACCTGCTCCGACGCCGGGCAGGTGCCATTGACGAACATCCGCTCGAGGATGCCCAGCGCCTCGTCCTCTGGCGGCGTGAGGCGGGAGTAAAGGAATCCCTCGGCTTCGCCGCGACGGATGGCAAGGATGCGGTGGGACGGCGCCTTCGCGGCCGGCTCGCTCCAGTCGAAGTAGTCCTTGAACTTCGCACCTTCCTCCTCCTTGCCCGAGAGGACCTTCGACTTCAGCACGCCCTTCTCGAGGTAAAGTTCGCGGAGGCGGGCGCGGGCCGTTGCGTCATCGTTGATACGCTCTGCGAGGATGTCGCGGGCGCCCAGCAAGACGGCCGCAACGTCGTCGACGGAGTTTTTCTTCCCATCCACTTCGACGCTTGCGCCAACAAAGGGGGCGGCCTCCTTTTCGGGATCCGTCGAGGGATCCTGCGCCCACAAAAGCTCGGCGAGCGGTTCGAGACCGAGTTCCTTCGCGATGGTCGCGCGGGTGCGCTTCTTCGGGCGGAAGGGGAGGTAGATGTCCTCGAGCGTGGCGAGGGTCTTCGCGGCGTCGATCTTTGCGCGGAGTTCGTCGGTGAGGAGCTTCCGTTCCTCGAGCGAGGTCAGGATGGCGTCGCGGCGTTTGTCGAGTTCCGCGAGTTGCTCCATCCGGTCGCGGATGGCCGTGATCGCCACTTCATCAAGCTCGCCGGTGCGCTCCTTGCGATAGCGGGCGATGAAGGGAATGGTGGCCCCTTCCTCGAGGAGGACGGCGGTCGCGGCGACCTGCCGGGGTTGGAGGTTCAGTTCCTTGGAAATCTCGAGGAGGTGACGTTCGATCATCGGGAGAAGTTGCGGGGCGACATGATGCGGACCACGGAGCGGGAGTCAACGGCAGAGAGGCTGTGCATGCGGTGGCAAAAAATCTCCAGCCTGCGATTGACCTGCCATTGATAAAATCTCTACGATGTTGCCCGGCCGCCGGCCCCCTTCTTTATGTCGATTCGGGCGAAGTTGATTCTGGCCTTTGCGATTCTGGTTTCGCTGATCCTGACGCAGGGGGTGATCGACTACTGGCGCTCGACCCGGGTGACAAACAGCGTCATGGACGCATTTCGCAACAGCGCCCGGGAACTGGATGCGGCCAACGGCATGATCGATGCCGCGCATGAGCTGGGACACGTGCTGGGGCGCCCCGATGCGGATCACACCCCGCAAAGCGAGCGGGTTGAGCTGTTGATGGCGTCGTTTGAGGAGCGGCTGCAGGATGCTCTCGGAGCGGCGCGCGGTTTTACGAAGGCGAGTGTCCGGCAGGGCAACGAGGAAATCGGGGAGGAGGAGTTCAGACTGTTGCGTGCCGCACAGGGGGAATTCGAGGCGCTTGCCGGTCAGCTCCGGTCCGGTGGATCGAGGGCGGAGGTAGTGGCCCGTCTGGAACAGCAGATCGAGCCTGTCCTCCGGGAATACCGCGCGCTGGTTCAGGGGGCGGTGGCGGAGGAAATCGACGTGGCCCAGGAAGCGGTTGCGCAGGCGAGCCGGGCGATGCTCTTCGCCACCGGGGTGTCCGTGCTGGTGGCGCTCGCGGCCTGCGTGGTCATTGGCGGGCTGGTCATTCATCCGCTGCGGCAGCTTGCCGCGGTGACTCGCGAGATTGCCGATGGCAACCGCAGCCGCCGACTGAAGCTTCGCAGGCGCGATGAGTTCGCGGAGGTGGAATCGCATTTCAACCGGATGCTCGACGCGCTCGAAGAGGCCAATGTCTCGAAGGTCGGCCTCGAGTCCGTCGCAAAGAGCCGGGCGTCGGAACTGGACCGCCTGTTTACGCTCTCGATCGACCTTCTTGCGGTGTCGACGTTTGGCGGCCAGTTCATCCGGGTGAGCGAGTCCTTCAAGCGGACTCTGGGTTACCAGCATGACGAGCTGGTGGAGCGGCCGTTCATGGAATTTGTCCATCCCGACGATGTTGCGGAAACCACGCGGGCGATGGCCGCTCTTCGCGAAGGCAGGCCGGTGCTGCGTCACGAAAACCGCTTCCGCTCCACGGACGGAAGATGGGTGACGCTCGCCTGGACCGCTGCGCCGATGCTCGAAGAGGAACTGCTCTACGCGGTGGCGAGGGACATCACCCAGGAGCGGCAGGCGCAGGAGATGGCGCTGGCTTCACGCGAGCGGTCGCTGGAGTTCGAGCGGTCGTTGCTGCGGTTGCGCGACACCGAGCCGGAGGATGTCGAAAGCTATTGCCGGTTCGCGACCGAAATTTGCGCAGCGGCGATTGGCGTCGAACGGGTCGGGATCTGGTTCTTCTCCTCCGATCACGGGACGATCGAGTGCGTGGACCTGTTCCACCGGAGCACTGGCGGGCACACCGCGGGCCGCCGCCTGTGCCGCAAGGATTATCCGGCCTATTTCGAGGCGATTGGCCGGGAGAGGGCGGTCGTGGCGGAGAACGCACGCTCGAACCCATCCACCAGCCAGCTTGCCGACACCTATCTGAATCCCGAGGGAGTCCGGGCGATGCTGGACGTGCCGATCCGCACCGGCGATCGACTGGAAGGCATCCTTTGCTGCGAGCACGTCGAATCGGAGCGGGTGTGGAATGCCGAGGAGGAGCGCTTTGCCCGCAGTGCCGCGGGCTATGTAATGCTGGCGATCGAGACCGTGCGCAGGCGGCGCAATGAGGAGGACATTCGGCGGTTGAACGCAACCCTCGAGCAGCGCATCGCCGATCGCACGGCGCAGCTCGCGGAAAACGAGCAGCGGTTCCGCCACATCATCGAGCAGGTGCAGGACTACGCGATCATCGTGCTGGACCCCGATGGTTATGTGGCCTCGTGGAATGCGGGCGCGGCCCGGTTGAAGGGTTTTCCCGCCGAGGAGATTCTCGGACGGGATTCCTCGATATTCTACACGGAGGAGGATCAGGAGGTGGGTCTTCCGGCTCGACTCCTGCAGGAGGCGCGGGAAACCGGACGCTCGAGGGACGAAGGGTGGCGGGTGCGAAAGGACGGCTCGCGCTTTTGGGCGGAGGTCTTTCTATCGGCGCACCGGGATCCGGCCGGCAACCTGCGCGGCTATGCGAAGATCACGCACGACCTCACGGAGCGCCGGCGCGCCGAGAGCGAGTTGCGCGAGCGGGAGGAGCAGTTCCGCGCCGCGATGGAATATTCCGCCATCGGCATGGCACTGGTGTCTCCGGACGGCCGGTGGCTGCGGGTGAATCGCGCGTTGTGCGGAATTCTGGGTTACACCGCCGGCGAGTTGCTGGAGATTAATTTCCAGACCATCACCTACCCGGAGGATCTCGGACGCGATCTGGGATACATGCGCCAGTTGATCGACGGAGAGATCGCGAACTACCACATGGAGAAGCGCTACATCCACAAGGACGGGCATCTCGTGTGGGCCACGTTGTCGGTGTCGTTGGTGAGGGACGAGGACGGCAGGGCGAAATATTTCATCTCGCAGATCCAGGATGTCACGGACCGGCGGGCGGCGGAGAAGCGCCTGGCCCACGAGGCGCGAGCCGGCGAGCGCGCAAAGAGCGAGTTCCTCGCGGTGATGAGTCACGAGGTGCGGACACCGATGAACGGCGTGCTGGGGTTCGCCGATCTCCTCGCGAACATGCCGGACCTCCCGCCCGAGGCCCGCGACTACGCGGAGACGATCGTCCGAAGCGGCTCGCTGCTGCTGCGCATCCTCGACGACATCCTCGATTTCAGCCGGCTCGAGGCCGGGCGGCTCGCCATCCAGAAAAAGCCGTTCTCACTGGGCGAAATGCTGCGCGAGATCGTGCTTCTGCTGACGCCCGGAGCGAGAAACCGCGGCATCGGCCTCCGATACGAGATCGAGCCCTCGCTGCCCGATCGGTATCTCGGCGACGCCGGGCGCCTGCGGCAGGTGATGCTGAACCTCGCGGGGAACGCGATCAAATTCACCGAAGTCGGCGGCGTGACGCTCGGCGCCCGGCGGGGCGCCTCGGGCTCGATCGAGCTGTTCGTCCGCGACACGGGATGCGGAATTCCCGCCGCGCAGTTGGAGAGCATTTTTGAACCGTTCGTGCAGGTGGATTCCAGCTCGTCCCGCAGACATGGCGGTGCGGGGCTGGGGCTCGCCATTTCGAAGCGTCTGATCGACCTGATGGGCGGCTCGATGCAAGTCTCGAGTCGCATGAACGAGGGGACGGAATTTGTCGCCGACGTGCCGCTGGAGGAGGCCGCTCCGACATCGGAGGCCGCCGGACGATCGGGTCCTGTGGCAGACGAGACCTTCGCCGGCATGCACCCGTTGCGGATTCTGGTGGCCGAGGACGACCGGGTAAACAGCAAGTTGATCGTGACGATGCTGCGGAAGTTCGGATTCCAGCCGCTGTCCGCGGACGACGGACTTGCTGCGGTGGAGATTTTCCAGGCGGAACGTCCGGATTGCATCCTGATGGACCTCCAGATGCCCCGGATGGATGGAATCGCCGCGACCGCACGGATTCGCGAGATCGAGGCTGCAGACGGCCTGCAACGCACCTTCATCATGGCGCTGACCGCCAATACATCCCCGGTGGACCGCGAGCGCTGCATGGAAGTCGGGATGGACGACTACCTCAACAAACCCGTAAAACGGGATGCCCTCGCACAGGCCCTGTCCAGGGTTGTCCGGAACAACAGCCACACGCGAACCTCCGGGCAGGGGCCGGAGTAGCACGCCTTCTCCCGGGGACGAAAAAAGGGACGACGCAGGAGGCTAGGGGCTGGCTGCAGCGCCTTGTGGCATCTTTTTCGTTTCGAGGATTCTGCCGGTCTGCACGTCGAAGGTATATCGGATGTTGTCCGACGTGGTCAGAATAAAGCGGTTGCGATAGGTCAAATAGGGACCTGCCTCGTCCACAGGGGGTGCGGATGGATCCCAGTTCCCGGGTCTATCGCGTCGAAGCCACGTGTAATGACTTACACTGGCACGGACGCTGGCGGGATCCTGGACCAGATCCGCCGTTGAATACTCCTCGAGCAGTCGTCCGTTGTCGTAGAAGGCAACGGCCAGGTGATCGGAGGCGGGTTTGTGTCCTGCATTCCAAGGGCCCATTCGCACCAGATACCGCCCATCTTCGGAAATAAAGGCTTCGAACGTATACCAGCCCTCGGTTCGCCAGAGTTCGCGGAATGAGCCATCTGGTCGCAACGCGTAAGCGATCCCGAATGGCTTTTGAACCTTCGCCACGGAGTTCCCCTCATATTGATAGTTCGGCGGCATCATCGTGAAAAATGCGGCCCCGCGATTTGAAGAGAAGACGAGAGGGACCTCAGGTGCCGGGCTGTCGCCGAAAAGAAATCCCGGGATCGCAACACATAGGAGAAGGAATGGATGAAGTCTCATATTCGATGGCAGGTTCAGCGTCCCTGAACGGCCACATAAACTCTGGAAGTGGATGGAGTGGCCGTTTCCAGGAAAACGGCATGTTTAAGCAAGAGGGCAGCGCATGTCAGGCTGTTCGGGGGTGACGCAGGCGTTGGTTCGATTTCTTTTGGATGGCAGTTGCGCCCCCCTGGCTTTCCGGTGATCGGA
Source organism: uncultured Spartobacteria bacterium (assembly GCA_937901895.1). Taxonomy (GTDB): domain Bacteria; phylum Verrucomicrobiota; class Verrucomicrobiia; order Chthoniobacterales; family JAATET01; genus JAATET01. The sequence goes on from CALGTD010000044.1 coordinate 38,375, forward strand.
ATCGAATGCCAAGCTCAGCCACCAGACGGCGCACAAGTGTTCTGCGGGATACTATGGAAGGGAACCGATCCAATCGTGGAAAATTTCGCCGGACAGAGCATTCGAAAGGATGAAGACACACGGGGGCCGTCCATCAGAACGGTCGAAAGACGACGCTCAGGGCGCTTCGATGGGCGGCAGGGTCCAGGCCCTTGGGTGATGCGTGAATCCGATCCGGGGATAAAATTCGTTCGCCAGAGGGGCGGCCAGGAGAACGATCGAGCAGGTGGGCGGCAACGCGCTTCTGGTCTGCTCAACGAGAGCCGTCCCGATCCCGCGCTTCTGATAGTCATGATGCACTGCGAGGTCGGCCAGGTAGGCGACATACGCGGAATCGGTGAGCGTCCGGGAAATGCCGACCAGCTTCGAGCCATCCCACGCGGTGACGGTCAGGTCCGCATTCTCAAGCATCGCCTTCATGACGCGCCGATTGTGAACCGGTCTTCGTTCACCGAGCGTGGAGGCCACGTAGAGCGCAATGACCTCGTCGAGATCGAGGTCGTTTCCGGTCTTGTAATGGATATCCATCATGGAACTGGCAATCGCCTTCCGCAGGGGGCGCACCGCGATGGCTGCGGCGAACAAGGGCCGCAGTGCAACGCCATCCCCCGGCGTCAAGGATGGAAGGGCTTGCCTAGAGATTCGCGACCGCCTTCCAGACAAGGAATAAGAGGATCTCCAGGAGGGATGCCACCACGAAAAGTGAAAACCTTCCCTTGCCGGAATACCAGAGACCCGCGGAGACGGATCCCACAACGCTTTCGGCCATTCTGGACGTTTTTGCCGCGCTCGGTAGCGAAAAGCAGGAGATGGTGCGCGATGCAGGGTTCGAACCTGCGACTTCTTGCGTGTGAAGCAAGCGCTCTACCACTGAGCTAATCGCGCGAGTCGCGTCCGGCCGAACTCGACCGGGTCCGGGATACTATGCGAGGAAGTTGATCCGAAGCAAGCGGATCGGCGAGGGAATTGCGAAGTGTCCGGGATCGTGTAGGATTTTGGAATCGTGCGGAGATTGATCGCCAGTTCACTGCGGGATCGTGCCGTCCATCCGTTGTTGTGGATCGTGACGGTGTCTCTTTCCGTCGCGGTGCTGGTGGCCGGGAGCCACTGCGAACTCGGGGGCATGGCGTCGCGTCCTGCGAACGGGCATTCCTGCTGCGCATCGGAGCCGTCCGATGCGACGCCATCGCCGGAGGTTTCGTTCTGCTGCAATGCCGTGGAAGGCGCGTTGCCGGTCGCGACGACCGCGCCCGCCGCGAGCCTCGTGGTGCTCGGAGAGGCGTGGGCGGTGCTGGAGGATCGACCGGTCGTGGTCCGGGCGGAATTTCCGCGCGAGTGGGTGGCGGGACACGGACCGCCCGGTGGCTCGCCTTTCGTTCAGGAAGTGTTGCGCAGCAGTCTTCCCGCGCACGGGCCTCCCGCTTTCGTCGCTTGATCCGGCTCACACCGCGACGCGTGTGCGTCGGCGGTGATGTCCTGCGGACGCACGCGTCCGTAAATTCCACTCAAACGACGAATATGAAAATTTTAGCATTCCTTTCCCTGATCCTCGCAATGGCGTCCGGAGCGCGCGCCGCGGAGGAGAAACCGTATCCTCTCGAGACCTGCGTGGTGTCCGGCGAGAAACTGGGCTCCATGGGCGAGCCCTATGTGTTCAAGCACGACGGCACGGAGGTGCGGCTCTGCTGCGAGCACTGCCGCCCAAAGTTCGACAAGGCCCCGGCGAAGTATCTGGAGAAGCTTCCAGCGAAGGCCGATTGACCCTTCAACGCCGTCGCGCGGAGAAAACCTTTCGTCCGCGCGGCGGCACCGGACCATGAAAATGTCTGCCTGGTTTTGGCGGGCGGGAGCGGTGGCGCTCCTGTCCGTGGGATTGGTCGCGTGTTCGAAAGCCCCGGAGGAGGGCGGGCGCGCGGTGAAGTTTTATCAAAGCCCGATGCATCCCTGGATCACCTCGGACGCGCCGGGGAACTGCACGATTTGCGGGATGGCGCTTGTTCCCGTCTTTGAAGGCGACGCGGGACTTGCCGAGGACAGCGGGATCCTGACGCTGCACGACGAGTCCGTGCGGGTGCTCGGCGTGAAGTCGGCGCCGCCACGAAGGATTCCGCTCACGCGAACGCTGAGGTTCAGCGGCATCTTCGAGGACGATGACAACCGGCATCGCGTGATTGCGGCGTTTTATGACGGACGGATCGAGCGAGTGTTCGTCGATCACGTGGGCGAATACGTCGAGGAGGGCAAGCCGCTCGCCGCGATTTACAGTCCGGAGCTGCTCTACGTGGTGCGCGAATATCAGCGCGCGGTGCAGTCCGGAGACCGCAGCGTCGCGGAGACCGCCGCCCGCCGGCTTGTTCAATACGGCCTGCGACCCGAGCAGGTCGCGGAGATGGCCGGGAAGGAGCCGACATCGACGGTGAACCTGCTTGCGCCGATCAGCGGAACCATCCTCGAACGCAGCGCCTACAAGGGCCAATACATCAAGACCGGTGAGCCGCTCTTCGAGATGGGGGATCTTTCGCGGCTGTGGTTTCACGCGGAGGTTTACGAGCGCGACCTGCCGGATGTCCGGATCGGGCAAAAGGTGGTGCTCACGTCGCCGACCGTTCCGGGGCGGGAGTTCGAGGGCGTCGTGACATTCATCGACCCGAACTTCGATCCCGCCACGCGAAGCACGAAGGTGCGGATCGAGGTGGACAACCCGGTGGTCGGCGAGGGGGAGCATGGCCGGAGATTCCTGCTGCCGCACCGCGCCTACGCGGAGGCCCGCGTCGAGGCGGACCTCGGAGAAGCGCTCGTGCTGCCGCGCTCGGCAGTGCTGCGCGACGGAGCCCGCTCCGTGGTCTATGTCGAGAAGGCCCCGGGAAACTACGAGCCGCGGACGGTGAAGGTTGGCCGCGTCGGAGACGGGGGGATCGAGATCCTCGACGGAATCGGTGAGGAAGATCGTGTCGTGGTGCAGGGGAATCTCATGATCGACGCGGAGGCGCAGTTGCGCGGCGCGATCGAGGTCGCGGCGGCTCCTCCCGCGGAACCAACGACAGCGCCCGAAGAGATCGTCGCGTTTCTCGCCCAGCTCGCGCGTGTTTCCGAGGCACTCGCCGCGGACGATGCAGTGGCGGCCGTCGCCACCGCTCGGTCGCTGCCGGACCTCGCCGGGAAGCTGCAGATGGGCGGTGCGGCCGGCGATGCTGTGCATCGACTGCACGGGCTCGGAGAGGCCCCGAAGGGCGGGGACCTCCGGGCGATCAGGCAATCCTTCCTGCCATGGAGCGAGGCGGGTGCGGAACTGGCGCTTGCGCTGCGACGGGAGGGCGCGGATCCGGGCGTCGCGGTCTTCGAATGTCCAATGACCGCGGGCAGTTTTCCCGGCGCGCCCGGTCGTGCGAAATGGGTGCAGTCGGGTGAGGGCACGCACAATCCCTACTTCGGCGCGGAAATGCTGAACTGCGGCGCGGAGGTGAAGCCATGAACGGGCAGTCCGTTTCGTCGCGCGGTTGGATCAACCGTCTGATCGACTGGTCGCTCGACAACCGTTTCCTCGTGGCATGCGCGGCGTTGCTCGTGGTGGCCGTCGGCATCCGTGCGGTGCAGACGACGCCGGTCGACGCGATTCCCGATCTCAGTGAAAACCAGGTCATCGTCTTCGCCGACTGGCCGGGGCGCAGTCCGCAGGAGGTCGAGGACCAGGTGACGTATCCCTTGTCAACGAACCTGCAGGGACTCGCGGGCGTGCGCGAGGTGCGCGCGCAGTCGATGTTCGGCTTTTCGCTGCTCACCCTGGTGTTCGACGACGGCGTGGACAACTATTTCGCCCGGACGCGTGTGCTCGAGCGGCTGAGTTTCCTGCAGGAACTGATGCCCGAGGGCGTGACTCCGCAGCTCGGACCGGACGCGACGGGGCTGGGATGGATCTACCAATACTATCTCCACGTCGATCCGGAGAAGGTGGCGACGGCGGATGGTGGTGGGACGCCGGGATACGACCTCGGCGCGTTGCGGTCGTTGCAGGATTTCTTCATTCGCTACCAGCTCGCGGCGGTGCCAGGAGTCGCGGAGGTCGCAAGCCTCGGTGGGTTCGTTCGGCAGTATCAGGTCGCGGTGGACACCGGTCGCATGCGTCAGGCCGGAGTGACGATGCGCGAGGTGATGGACGCGCTGGGCAACAGCAACATCAACGTCGGCGGAAAGGTCATCGAGGAAAACGGGATGGAGTTCGTGGTGCGCGGAATCGGTCTCGTGAATTCCATCGACGATCTCGAACGCATCGCGATCCGCACCGCGAACGGGCTTCCCATTTACCTGCGGGACATCGCGACCGTTTCGATGGGCGGGGATTTTCGCCGCGGGACGCTGGACGTCGACGGCCGCGAGGTGGTCGGCGGCATTGTCGTGATGCGCACCGGAGAGAACGCGATGCGCGTGATCGAGCAGGTGAAGGAAAAGATCGAGCGGATCACGCCAAGTCTGCCGCCGGGAGTGACGATCCGGCCCTTCTACGATCGCAGCAGTCTGATCGAGCGCACGATCGATACCCTGCGCCATGCGCTGCTCGAGGAGATCCTGCTCGTGACGCTCGCGCACATCCTTTTCCTCTGGCACTTCCGGAGCATTCTGATCGTCACGATCCCCCTGCCGGTCTCGATCCTCATCGCGTTCATCCTGATGAATGTCTTCGGGATCACGTCGAACATTATGTCCCTCGCCGGCATCGCGATCGCGATTGGCGTGCTGGTCGACGCGGGCATCGTGATGACGGAAAATGTGATCCGCCACTGCGAGTCAGAGGAACTACGGAAGGGTGGACGATTGACCCCGGCGGAAACGCTCGCAGCCACGCGTGGCGCGGCACACCAGGTGGGACGTCCGATCTTCTTCGCGATGGCGATCATCATTCTCGCGTTCCTGCCGGTGTTTGCGCTGACTGGGCAGGAGGGCCGGCTGTTTCATCCACTCGCATTCACGAAGACATTCGCGATGATCGGAGCGACGGTGCTTGGGGTGACGCTCGTTCCGGTGCTTTGCACGTGGCTGGTGAGAGGGCCGTTCCACGCCGAGAACGACAACATCCTCATGCGGGCGCTGATGGGAATCTACCGGCCCGCGCTGGCATTCGCGCTGCGGCATGGCCGGATGGTGCTCGGAGGCGCGCTGGCGCTCCTCGCAGGCGCGATGTTCCTCGCGAGCCGGCTGGGAAGCGAGTTCATGCCACCGTTGAACGAAGGCAGCCTGCTCTTCATGCCGGTGCTGCTTCCCAGCACATCGCTGACCGAGGTGAAGCGCGTCATGGCGTGGCAGGATCG
>CALGTD010000045.1 GCA_937901895.1 uncultured Spartobacteria bacterium
GGCCCCCGGCCATGCTCGAGGACGTCAAACGGGCGATCCGGCTCGTGCGGCACCGCGCTGGCGAATGGAAACTCGACCCCGCGCGGATCGGCGTGATGGGATCTTCCGCGGGCGGTCACCTTGCCTCGACCGCGCTCACCCATTTCGACAAGGGCGATCCGGCCGCTTCGGATCCCGTGGACCGGGTCAGCTCGCGGCCGGACCTCGGCGTTCTTTGCTATCCGGTGATCGCGATGACCGGCCCGCTCACGCACGAGGGATCGAAGCGGAATCTTCTTGGCGAAAATCCCGACGCCGCCCTCGCGGAATCGTTGTCGAGTGAACGCCAGATCCGCAACGACACGCCACCGTGCTTCATCTGGAGCTCGGAGGAGGATTCCGTCGTGGATGTTGGCAACAGTCTCGCCTTTGCCCTCGCGCTGCGGGAGAAGCACATTCCGTTCGACCTTCACATTTACCAGAAAGGGCGCCACGGCATCGGCCTTGGGCGGACCGAAGGCTCGGACCGTCTCCATCCATGGACGGATGACCTCCTTTTCTGGCTGCGTGAAAACAAGTTTTTGAACCGATGAAAAAACGCTGTCCCTGGTGTGGCGACGATCCCGACTACGTCCGCTACCACGATGAAGAATGGGGCGTGCCGTCGCATGACGACCGCCATCTCTTCGAGATGCTCATCCTCGAAGGCGCACAGGCCGGTCTGAGCTGGATCACGATTCTTCGGAAGCGGGAAAACTACCGGCGCATTTTCAAACAATTCGATCCGGACCAGCTGGTGAAATTCACCAATGCCGACGTGGAACGATGTCTCGCCGACCCCGGCATCGTGCGCAACCGGCTCAAGGTGCAGTCGGTCATTCTCAATGCCCGTGGCTACCTCGACGTGGTGGAGGAGTTTGGAGGTTTTGCCCCCTATCTCTGGCAGTTCGTCGATGGCAAGCCGATCCAGAACAAACTCCGCTCGATGGCCGACGCCCACGTGAGCACGAAGGAATCCGACGCAATGTCGAAGGATCTGAAACGACGCGGATTCAAGTTCGTCGGCACCACGATCTGCTACGCATTCATGCAGGCCGTCGGAATGGTGAACGACCACCTCATGGACTGCCCTCGCTGGACAGAACTGGGCGGCCGGGCATAAGGTCCGTTGACCGATCCCCCGGCATGAAGTTCGCACCCACCCTCACCCTCCTCGCCGTCACAACTCTGCCCGCCATCGCAAATTTCGCCTCGATCCAGTCGCCCGGCGGCCAGTGGTCCGCCACGATTCCTTCGACGGATCCGCTCGTCATCGAGCTGCGGGACCGCAGCGGCAAGCTGCTCGTCAGCCAGCAGGCGCGCATGGTTCTCGAAACCGGCGAACTACCCGCGAAGATCGCGAAGATCGTCGGCACGCACACCCGCGTCGTGGACGACACGATCGAGCCACCCGTCCGTCAGACCGCGGCAAAACTCCGCGACCGTTACGCCGAAGCCACGCTCGACTTCGACGACAACTCGTCGTTGATCGTTCGCCTCTACGACGAAGGTCTCGCCTATCGCTTTGCAACGAAGACCAATGGCGAAATCACCGTCCTCTCCGAGGAGCGCGTCTGCCGGTTCGAGGGCGATCCCACCGTCTGGTTCGGCAACGACCCCGACTTCTTCTCGCACAACGAGGTCGCTTACGAGGTCCGCAAACTCTCGGAGTTGAAGCCCGGTGCGATGGCCTCTCTCCCACTCACCGTGCGCCCCGCGGGCGGCGAGGGACTGCTCGTTTTCTCGGAATCCGATCTGCAGAACTATCCAGGCCAGTGGATGGTCGTTGGCGACAACACCCTCGACGGCGTGAATCCCGGCTATCCCGCCGAGGAGACGGAAGACGGCGACCGAAACCATCGGGTGTCGAAGCGCGAAGCATGGATCGCAAAGGTCAAGGGCCCTCGCGCGTTCCCGTGGCGAACCGTTGCAGCAGCGGAGAAGGATTTTCAACTCGTCGGCAATACCTTGAATTTCCTCGTCGCCGAGCCGTCGCGGATCGCCGACGCGTCGTGGATTCGCCCGGGCCTCGTGCAGTGGGACTGGTGGCACGATTTCACGTGGGACGGCGAAAAGCAGCCGATCTCCAACGAGACCTACAAGCGTTACATCGACTTCGCTTCGGAGAAGGGCGTTCCCTACGTCATCCTCGACGAAGGCTGGTATGAACTCGACGACCTCACGAAAGAGAAACCGGGCATCGACATCGCGGAACTCGTCGAATACGGCAACTCCAAGAACGTCGGTGTGATTCTCTGGGCGACCTCGCTGCAAATGAAGAAGCGCTTCGACGACGTCATGCCCATGTTCGAAAATTGGGGCGTGAAAGGGTTGAAGGTCGATTTCTTCCAGCGCGACGACCAGAAGGAAGTCGAGTTTTACTGGAAGCTCGCGGAAGAGGCCGCAAAACGAAACCTGCTCCTTGACGTTCACGGAGCACACAAGCCTGCGGGCATTCAGCGCACGTGGCCGAACGTGCTGACATTCGAAGGCGTGCTCGGTCTCGAGCAGAGCAAGTGGAGCAAAAAGATCACCCCGACCCACGATCTTGAGCTTCCGTTCACGCGTCAGGTTGCCGGTCCTCACGATTACACACCCGGCGCAATGCGCAATGCGCAGCCGGATGCTTTCGAACCCGAGTGGACGGCACCCGGCAGCCAGGGCACCCGCGCCCGCGAACTCGCGAAATACGTCGTCTTCGAATCTCCTCTCCAGATGCTCTGCGACGCGCCGCCGCACTATGCTCGCGAAAAGGGAACGATGGAGTTTCTGACCACGGTTCCAACGCAGTGGGACGAAACGAAGCCCCTCGGCGGAAAGATCGGCGAGCACGTCGAGGTTGCCCGGCGAAACGGCGATACCTGGTATCTTGCGGCCATGACGAATGGCGAGGCACGCGAGATCGAGTTCGATCTCCGACAGAGGCCGTTCGAAGGGCTGCTCGATGGT
>CALGTD010000046.1 GCA_937901895.1 uncultured Spartobacteria bacterium
CCCGCCTCATCGGCTCGCCTCCGGGCTATGTCGGTTACGAGGAAGGCGGCCAGCTCTCCGAGGCCGTCCGCCGGCGGCCGTATTCGGTCGTGCTCTTCGACGAGATTGAAAAGGCGCACCCCGACGTGATGCACCTCCTGCTCCAGATCCTGGAGGAAGGCAAGGTGACCGATTCACTCGGCCGCAAGATCGATTTCCGCAATACGATCATCATCATGACGTCGAATGTCGGCGCCGAATTGATCAAGAAGCAGACATCTCTTGGCTTCGGTGCGCCAAAGGTCGACGACAGTTACGACACGATGCGCGAGAAGATCCTCGAGGAGACGAAGCGGGTTTTCAAACCCGAGTTCCTCAACCGCCTCGACGACATCATCGTCTTCCACACGCTCACCAAGCCCGATCTCGTCCGCATCGTCGATCTCGAGGTCAGCAAGGTCGTGGAACGTCTGCGCGCGAAATCGATCCATGTCGAACTCGACCAGCCGGCGCACGAGCTCCTCATCGAGAAGGGTTACGATCCCGCTTATGGCGCGCGCCCCATGCGCCGCGCCGTCGAGCGTTATCTCGAGGATCCCATGGCCGAGGAGCTTCTCCGCGGCGCAATCAAGGAACACGACACGGTCCGGGTCACCCGCGACGGCGACAAACTCGTGTTCACCAGTGAGCCGAAGGAAGCGGCACCCGCTCTCACGGAGACGGCAACCGATTAATACGACGGGAAAGACCGTTTGATCAGGGCTGCACCCCGCCGAAATCGGCGAAGTGCGGCCTTGACCGGCTGTTTTGCCGGAAATGCCACTTGCCAACCACCGGCAGCCGTGGCATTCTCGCGGACTTATCAAGTTTGAATAAATGGCAAAGACAGAAGTGACAGAGGCCGCCGCACTCCGCCTCCATGAGAAAGACACAGGCAGCGCGGACGTCCAGATCGCGCTCCTCACGAAGCGCATCACGGAACTCACCGAACATCTCAAGACCCACGCGAAGGACCATTCCTCCCGCCGCGGTCTCCTCAAGCTCGTGGCCAAGCGCCGCAGCCTTCTCGACTACCTGAAGCGCACCGCTTCCGACCGTTATCAAACGGTCCTCGAGAAGCTCCAACTCCGCAAGTAACGCGGATCACCGATGCCAGTTTTCGGAAGCCCCGGCGCGTTCGCTGGGGCTTTCTGGCATTTCAACCCATACGCGCGACGCCAACCAGTGAAACCCGGCGCCGCACCTCCTGAACACCCATACATCCCATGTCTCATTCCGTAACCGCCCACGTGGGCGCCAATCCCATCCTTATTGAAACCGGCAAGCTGGCAAAGCTCGCCGACGGAGCTGTCACCGTGCGCTCCGGCGAATCGATCGTTCTCGTTTCCGCCGTCTCCGCAACCACCGTCAAGGAAGGCCAGGACTTCTTCCCCCTCACCGTGGATTACCGCGAGAAGGCCGCCGCCGTCGGCAAATTCCCCGGCGGATATTTCAAGCGCGAGGGCCGTCCCTCCGAGAAGGAAATCCTCACCTGTCGCATGACGGACCGTCCGTTGCGGCCGCTCTTCCCGAAGGGCTATCTCTACGACACGCAGATCATCGGCGTGCTCCTGAGCGCGGATGGCGAGGTCGATCCCGACATCCTTTTCATCAACGGTGCGAGCGCCGCACTGTGCGTCTCGGACATCCCTTTTGCCGGACCCGTCGGCGCCGTCCGCATCGGCCGCATCGACGGCCAGTTCGTCGTCAATCCCACGCACAGCGAGCGTGAGAACAGCGACCTCAATCTGGTCTACGTCGGCAACGAGACCGACGTCATCATGATTGAAGGCGAAGCCGAGGAACTTCCCGAGGATCAGTTTGTCGCGGCGCTTCATTTCGCACAGGCGGAAGTCGTCAAGCTCGTTGCCGCGCAGAAGGAACTCGCCGCAGCCGCCGGCAAGCCGAAGCGCCAGGCTCCGCTTTTTGTCGTTCCCGACGAACTGCTGGAAATCGCTTACTCCGTCGCAGGCGACCGCATCGAGTCGGCGATCTACACTCCCAGCAAGGTCGCCCGCCAGAAGGCCGTCGGCGCGCTGAAGGACGAGGTGACCGCCGCCATCCTCGAGAAGTTCCCGGAGGCAACGAAGTTCGAGATCAGCCAGGCGTTCGACTATCTGCAGAAGAAGGCGTTCCGCATCAGCATTCTCGACAAGCAGGTTCGCTGCGACGGTCGTGACACAAAGACGATCCGTCCGCTCAGTGGCGAGACGGGCCTTCTTCCTCGCAGCCACGGCAGCGCCCTCTTCAGCCGCGGCGAGACGCAGGCCCTCTGCCTCGCAACGCTCGCTCCCGCAGACGAAGCGCAGGAACTCGATGGCTACACCGGCGGCGAGACCAGCAAGCGATTCATTCTCCACTACAACTTCCCGCCGTTCTCGGTGGGTGAAACGGGCCGCACCGGCAGCCCTGGCCGCCGCGAAATCGGCCATGGAGCCCTCGCCGAGCGCTCGATTCTCGCCGTCATTCCCGAGGTCGACGAGTTTCCCTATGCGATCCGCGTGAGCAGCGAAGTGATGGAGTCCAACGGCTCCACCTCGATGGCCACCGTCTGCGGCGGCGTTCTCGCGCTCATGGATGCCGGCGTGCCAATCAAAAAGCCGGTTGCAGGCATCAGCTGCGGTCTCGTGACCGAGTTCAATGGCGACCAGCTCGCCCGCTACACCCTCCTCACCGACATCATCGGCAGCGAAGATCACTTCGGTGACATGGACTGGAAGCTCTGCGGCACCCGCGATGGCGTGACCGGCTTCCAGCTCGACCTCAAACTCCCCGGCATCCCGCTCGACCTCATGGCCGAGGCGATCTACCGCGCGCGTGACGACCGCCAGAAGGTTCTCGACGTGATGGAGTCGATCCTTGCGCAGCCGCGCACGGAGCTGAGCCCCTACGCACCGCGCATCGAAACGATCAAGATCAACCCCGACAAGATCGGCCTGCTCATCGGTCCTGGTGGCAAGACCATCAAGGGCATCGTCGCGGAGACCGGAGCGGAGATCAACATCGAGGACGACGGCTCCGTTCACATCTACTCGAACAATGGCGACAGCCTCGCCCGTGCGAAGCAGATCATCAACGGCATGACCAAGGAGATCGAGATCGGCGAGACCTTCCAGGGCACCGTCGTTTCCATCAAGGACTTCGGCGCCTTCGTGGAGGTCCTGCCCGGCAAGGACGGCCTTGTGCATATCTCTGAACTCGCAGACTTCCGCGTGAACAAGGTCACGGATGTCGTGAAGGTCGGCGACGCCGTCTGGGTGAAGTGCATCGGCGTGGACGACAAGGGCCGCGTGAAACTCAGCCGCAAGGCCGCGATGAAGGATCGCGATGCGGAGGCGGCCGGAGGCGCTGCAGCCGACACACCGGCCAACGCCGCCTAGGCACACAGCCAATCGAAATCATCGGACGGGCGGGAGATCCACTCCCGCCCGTTTCGTTTTTCAACTCATTCGTTTTCCGTCCACTCCTCGAGACAACGTTCCGCCTCCGCCTTGTCCGCGCAGGTGACGATCCGGACGCTATGGGGGTAGTGAAACAGCGAAAGAATGCTGAATCCGATATCCCGCTCCGGATTCGGAATGATTCGGATCACCGCCGCGATCCGGCGCGAGGTATATGCGTCCATCACGCGGCTTAGGTCTCTCGAGCATCCGCTGTCCATCCGCTCGAGATCGGACAGGTCGGTAAGAACCACGAACCCATCCGACAGCAGAGGCAGGATTCCGTCGAGTTCCTCGAGATGCCTTCGCATCATTTCCGGCGTCACGCGCCCGCGATACTCGACTCGAAGCACATTGCCACCGGAGTCCGGCAGGCAACGCACACAGGAGCCATTTTCCTCGTGCGTGGAAAATGGCCGTGCCTCGCGGGTCCCATCCATGAACAACCTCCGTCACACCAATACCGTTCCTTCGCCGTCCGGACCAATCGGATCTTGCCAAAATCCCCCCTCTTTTCGGCGCGGCGCAGTGAGGAAATACGAGGCTCTGGACAATTCATAGCCGCACTTTGGCAAGTTCCGAAGGGCAGCAGGGACTTTCCTGCTTCAAATTGCCCTCGAAAGGAACCCCCATGAATACGACCCGTTCCCCATCTCTGAACATCCCGCTCGATCGCATTCTTCCGCAGCGCGACGCCGTGCTTCGAGGAGACCACTTCGCGCATCCGGGCCATGCCCACGTTTTCACCATCCTTGTGCCGGTCGACTTTTCATCCACCTCCGATGAAGCCGTCGCCCTTGCGGCAAGAATCGGCGCCCCGCTCCATGCCCGCTTTGTGCTCCTGCACATCCTGCCCCACATGGACGCATCCGACTCCGAAACGGATTTGGCGCCCATCGAGGAGCGTCGAAACAAGGCTCTGGCAAAAATGAGCTCCATGGCAGGGGCTCTTCGCATGGCAATTCGCGACGCGCCCTACGAGATCCGGATTCGTCACGACTGCGCGCTTGCAGGCATCGTGCACGAGGCACTCGATACCCATGCGGACCTCATTGTTCTCACACGACACGATGACCCGTCCGACGCCGCAGGGTGGTTTGATCCTGCGGTGGAATATGCCGTCCATCACGCGCCCTGCCCCGTTCTGCTCGCGCCGGATTGGAACGATCAATAGTAGTGGTTTCGGGGAAGCCCGAACGCATTCTGGACAATTCGCACCTCCGGCGAATCACCGACAATCACCTCAACCACATCGAAGCGGAACACGATGTCGGGCATGTCCAGCATCCGCAGCCACGCCATCGCTCCGGCCACGATCCGCCGACGCTTTCTGCGATCCACGGCATCCATCGGTCGCCCATAATCCTCGCGGCTCCGCGTCTTCACCTCGACAAACACCAGCGCGTTAGCAGCCCGGTCCCGGCAGACAAGATCGATCTCCCCGCCCTTCGCCAGCCGGACGTTTTTACGGAGCACCTTGTAGCCGTTTCTGGACAAATGCCGGGCCGCCAGGCGTTCGCCTTGCCGCCCGAGAACGAGATGGGATGCGTCAGAAGAGATCGAGCGCCATCTGCGCCACCGGCGAGAAAGTGCGTCGATGAATGGGACACGGCCCATGCCTAGCGAGGCTATCCAGATGTTCGGGCGTTGCATAGCCCTTGTGTCGCGAAAACCCATACACGGGCCATTCCTCGCAGTGCCGCGCCATCAGCCGATCCCGGGTAACCTTCGCGATCACGCTCGCGGCCGCAATGCTCCGGCTCAAACCATCGCCTCCAATCAAGGCGGTCTGAGCCACCACAAAATCCCGCACCGGCAGCCCGTCGATCAACGCATGGACCGCAGGCGTCGCAAGGCTTCGCACGGCCTCGGCCATGGCCTCGTGACACGCGCGCAGGATGTTGATCCGGTCGATCACATCCGCATCGCGCACCGCGACCGCCCAGACGACATCGGGATTTTCGGTGAGGCGTCGGTAAAAATCCTCCCGGGCCCGCGCGGTGAGCTTTTTCGAATCGTCGAGTCCGGGCAGGCGGATCTTCTGCGGAAGAATGACCGCTGCCGCCACCACCGGCCCGGCAAGCGGCCCCCGGCCGGCTTCATCCACGCCTGCAACGGGATGGATGCCCTGCCGCCAGAGGCGATGCTCGTGCTCGAACGAGCAGGGCATTTGGAAAAATCAGGCGCTGGTTTCGACCTTCTCCTTCACCGTCGTGGCGGACTTGCCCTTGCGGTTGCGGAGGTAGTTGAGCTTCGCACGACGGACCGAGCCCTTGCGCTCAACCTCGATCTTCGCGATGCGCGGCGAGTGCAACGGGAACACGCGTTCCACACCTTCGCCGTAGCTGATGCGACGGACGGTGAAATTCGCGTTGATGCCCGTGCCCTTGCGGCCAATGACGATGCCCGAGTAAATCTGGGTCCGCTCCTTGTCACCTTCGATGACGCGTGTATGGACCTTCACGGTGTCGCCAACCGCAAAAGCGGTGACGTCTTTCTTCATCTGTTCGTTCTCGATGGTCGCAATAACACTCATGGCCGGAAAATGGTGGACCGGCAATTCTGCCCGGATTTCGATCCCGTGCAAGCGGTAAATTCCCGTCGCGGCTATTTGCCGAGCAGGCTCAGAATCGCTTTCTGCACGTGGAGCCGGTTCTCCGCCTGCTGGAAAATCGTGTCCGCGTGGGCCTCCAGCGTCTCGTCGGTGATTTCCTTGCCCCGGTAGGCGGGGAGGCAATGCATCACCAGGGCGCCCGGCTTTGCCGCCGCCACCACCTGCTCGTTGATCTGGTAGCCGCTCAGCTGAGCGACGCGATACGCAGCCTCGTCCTCCTTGCCCATGCTCACCCAGACATCGGTGTAAAGCACGTCCGCCCCGGCGGCGGCATCCAGCAGGCCGGTCGTCACCGCAATTTTACCTCCCGCCCGCGCGAGAAGATCTGCGGGGGGTTGGAAATGCGAGGGAGCCGCAATTCGGAGATCGATGCCGAGTTTCGACGCCGCCCAGATCCAGGAGCGCGGCACGTTGCAGTCACCGTCGCCGACAAAGCAGACCGAGAGGTTGTCGAGACTTCCACGCCGCTCGCGAATCGTAAACAGGTCCGCGAGGATCTGGCAGGGATGCTCCTCGTCGGTAAGTGCGTTGATGGTGGGAATCCCGCTGAACTCCGCGAATTCCTCAACGTCCTTTTGCGCGAACGTCCGGATCACCGCGCCATGCAGCATGCGACCCATCACCCGCGCGGTGTCCTTGATCGGTTCGCCACGGCCAAGCTGGATGTCGTTCGACGAGAGAAACATCACATCGCCGCCCAGTTCGCGGATTCCCACCTCGAAGCTCACCCGCGTGCGGGTCGAACTTTTGGAAAACATGATTGCCCAGCACTGGTGCCGCAGGGGGTGGTCGGCATGACGGCCACGCGTGGCCTTCATCTCGGTCGTGACGTCGAGAATCCCGAGGATCTCGTCGCGCGAAAGCGATTCGATGGACAGCAGATGTTTCACCCGACGTTTGTAAGCGTTCGCGACACCTTCGACAACCCCTCTCGCGCGACGCGGAAAACTATTGGCGGATGACGGTCAGCTTCAGTTCCTTCGACGTGCTCCCATTCGGAAGCGTTGCGCGGACGAAGACAAAATTCTTTCCCGGCTTCACTTTCGCCGTGAGCGTCCACTTCGATGTCCCCTTCGCAGGCTTGAATGCCCCCTTTTTCCCGACGCGGAATTCGACTTTGAAGTCCGAGCCGCCCGCGCACGAGCCAGCCAGCTTCACCTTTCCCTTCGTCGTTTTGACCTTCTTCGGCCCCGATTGTTTGACTGCGGAAGGCAGTGTCCCCTGCCCCGGAGTGGTTCCTTGCTGCATCCGGAAAATCGTGCCCGCGTCCGCGGTGCCACCTATGGTGGTGATTCCGACAAAGGCGAGAGGACTGGTCTCCACCAATGCCGTGGCGAAAACTCCCCGATCACCGGTCATTGGCAGGATCGATTGCAACCCCGTTCCATCGGGATCGACCCGTGAGATCCGACCGTTCTCGAACGATGCTCCCGCGGTAACGTCCGCCTGCGCACCGTAAATTTTTCCGTCCGAAGCCACTGCAAGGACGCTGAAGAAACTGGCGATGGCGGTTTGCGAGGTAAGATCTCCGATCTGCGCGTAACCTTCGGTGAAGTCGAATTCGAAGAGAATGTTGGTCTTCCCGGTGAACGTCTTGCTGAACGTCGTGCCGACAAGCTGGGAGTCGGACGCCTTGACGAGTCCCTGCGGTGAAAGTTAGGCAGCCGAAAACGCATGCAACGTCTCGTATCCCGAGCCGTCCTTGCCGATCCGGTAAAGCACACCGAACCCCGCCCCTCCGGACATCGTGATGCCATGGAGCTTTCCGTCGGGACCTTCGATCGGCACTCCCAAGGCTTCGCCGAGCCCCTGACTGGCGAAATTGAAAACTGGAGCGACCGTCGCGACGCCGGATTCGGCAATCGTAATCGAAAAGAGCGTGCCGGCTCCCGAGGTGCCTCCCGCACGCGTGACTCCGAAGATGCGTCCATCGCCCGCTTTTCTCAAACCGTCCGTCGGCCGCCGGCCCGTGGTGCCGGCTCCGTTCGTCGCATCGAACTGCTTCACCACTTCGAAGTCCGAGCCGTCCTTGTCGATCCGGAATACGGTTCCGGAGCCCTGCCCTCCAAGTCCCGGCGCAACAAGCCCTCCATCGAAACAGACGCCATAGAGCCGGCCATCATTGCCCTCCGCAAGCGGTCCGGAAGGACTGGCGCCTTCCTCGTCGTCATCGAACGCGTGCAGGACCTGAAACCCCGAGCCATCTGGATTGATGCGGTAAAGAACGCCCGTCGCAAAACCGGGAGACTCTCCGCCAAATGCCATTGTCCCATAAAGAAACCCATCGCTGGCCCGAATCAATCCGCTCGGGCCACCGCCGGTCGCGAAGTTACAGTCCCGTAAACGCGTGTAGGCAACCTGCGCCTGCACGGCTGGAAGGAACGAAACGAGGACGGCGAAAGCTGCCACGACGGCGCAGCGACACCCGAAAGGGGGTCGAAGGTTCATGAAAGCAGGCTAGTATGCCTGAAAAACTTTAGGCCAGCTTGATTTCAGGCGACATCAAGACGCTCGCAAGAATTCCCAACGCCGCATCGAGATTGGCCCCGGAAATATTGAGAGGCGGCAAAAACCGAATCGTCGATGCTCCAGCCGGCACCACCAGCAAGCCGGCGTGCATCAGTCGCTCGGTGAGAACGATCGACGCCATGCGACCGTCATCGGAGACACCGATGCGTGCGTTGAAATCGCCGACGACCTCCATCCCGATCATCAAACCCAGTGCGCGCACCTCCCGCACGAGCGGCGAGTTCAACGCCCGGAGCTTCTGCGCAAACCGCTCGCCCATCTCCTTTGCGTTTCGCAACAGATCCTTCTCCTCGATTTCGTCCAGCACGGCGAGCGAAGCGGCGCACATCACGGGATTTCCTCCGTATGTGGTGCCGTGGGTGCCGGGTCCCAGAAGGTCGCAGAGCGGTCCGCGCTCGTCGAACGCTCGCGCGCGCGCCCAAAACGCACCGAGAGGAAATCCGTTCGCGATTCCTTTTGCCCAGCTGATTCCATCGGGAGTCACTCCCTCCGGCACGATCGACTTCCACCCGCACCAGTCGCCGGTTCGGCCAAGGCCGCACTGCACCTCGTCGAACAGCAAAAGGAGGTTGTGTGCATCGCAAAGTTCCCGCAAGCCCCGCAGAAACTCCGGCTTTGCAAGGTGAATCCCGCTCTCGCCCTGGATCGGCTCCACGAGGATCGCCACCGTCTTCGGACCGATGGCCGTGCGCATCGCCTCGAGGTCGTTGGCCGGAACATGCACGAATCCCGGCAGCAACGGCTCGAACCCCTTTTTCACCTTGTCCTGTCCCGTCGCGGAAATGCCGGCCATCGTCCGGCCGTGAAAGGAATTCGTCAGTGTGAGGATCTCGTAGCGACCGGTCGCGCTGCCAAACTTCCGCGCGAGCTTGATCAGCCCTTCGTTCGCCTCCGCCCCGCTGTTGCAGAAGAACACCTTTCCCGGCTCCCCAACGTGCCGGACAAGTCGCTCCGCGAGATGCGCCTGCGGAAGGGTCCGGTAAAGATTCGATGAATGCACCAGCGTTGCCGCCTGCTTCGAAATCGCCTCCGTCACGCGCGGGTGCGCATGCCCGATCGAGCACACCGCGATGCCCGCACCGAAATCGATCAACTCGCGACCTTCCTCCGTCCACACCCGGCATCCCTCGCCACGCGCGATCGTGAGATCGAAGCGGCCGTAGTTCGGAATAACGAATTGGTCGAAGAGACTGCGGGTATTCACGCGGTCACCTTTTCGCGAAACCCGGCGGGATTGAAATGAAAAACCTAGAGAAGCTCCGGCTGACCTGGCTGTGCATCGGAAGTCCCGACCAGCGCAAGGAACGCCGCCTCGTCAAGGATCTTCACGCCAAGCTCCTGCGCCTTTGTCAGCTTGGATCCCGCGTCGGTCCCGACAAGGAGATAGTCCGTCGATTTGCTCACGGAGCCGGTGACCTTTCCGCCCAAGGCGCGAATCCGTTCGGCAAACTCCTCGCGCGGTTTACTCAACGTGCCCGTGATGACGAAGGTTTTGCCTGCAAGCGTTCCGTTTTCGGCAACGCTCTCCGCCCGAGCTTCCACCTCGGGGCGGATTCCGTATTCATCGAAACGGTCCAGCGTCCTGCGACCTTCCTCGCTGGAAAACCAGCGAACCGCCGCGGCTGCGGCAACCGGGCCGATGGCGGTATTGACGTCGCGCGGGTGCTTCGCCCCCTTTGACTTTCGGGCGGCACCGGCGGCGAGGAGCTTTTCGCCGAGGGCATCTGCCTCCCGGTTGCGAACTTCGCGTTCCTCCTTCGACAGACCTTTTTGTGAAACGAGTTCATCGAGCCGGACGATGTCGCGCAGAATTTCCGAATCGGCGACAGCCCGGATGTCCGGGTGAAGCGCGGCGATGTCGCGCGCGGTGACCGCACCGATTTCAGGAATGGCGAGCGCGTGAAGCCAGCGCCAGAGCGGCATCGTCTTTGCGCGGTCGAGCGCGGCCAGGAGCTTGGTCGCGTTCTTTTCCCCAAACGTGTGCGGCTCTTCGTCGGTGCCGAGATTGAGCGGGGCCAGATCGGCAAGCGTGAGGCCGAACAGGTCGAGCGGGGTGCGAACCATTCCTTTCTCGACCAGCTTGAGAGCGAGTTTGTCGCCGAGCCCCTCGATGTCGAGCGCACCGCGCATCGCGAAGTGTTCGAGAAGACGACTGAGCTGCGCAGGACAGTGGAGGTTCACGCAACGCACCGCAACGAACCCCTCTTCACGCACGACGGCCTCGCCACAGGCCGGGCAGTGGTCCGGCATCCTGAAGACGACTTCGTCACCCGTGCGAAGGTCGGAGCGAACCATGACCACCGCGGGAATGACCTCCCCCGCCTTTTCGATGACAACCGTATCGCCGATCCGGATGTCCTTCCGCCGGATCTCCTCCTCGTTGTGCAACGTCGCCCGCGCCACCGTGCTTCCGCTGACAAAGACGGGCTCGAGTTCCGCAACCGGCGTAAGCACGCCCGTTCGGCCGACCTGCACCGTGATGTCGCGCAGTTTCGTCTCCGCACGCTCGGGCTCATACTTGTAGGCGATCGCCCAGCGCGGCGCCTTGCTCGTGGATCCCAACGCCCGCTGCTGCTCAAGACGGTTGACCTTCAACACCGCACCGTCGGTCTCGAACACGAAGTCGTGCCGCACGGCTCCAAGTTCGCGAATAGCCGCCAGCGCGCCTTCCACGTCGGTCGCCAACCGCTGCCAGCCGGTCACGGGCATCCCCCACGCGACGAGCCAGTCCATGAACTCGCTCTGGGTGTCGGGATTTTTCCCATCGAGCAACCCGAATGCATAAAAAACGGCATCCAGGCCCCGGGTCGCCACGAGCCGGGAGTCGAGCTGCTTGAGTGACCCAGCGGCGGCATTTCGCGGATTCGCAAACGCCGGCAGTCCCTGCTCATCGCGTTCTGCATTGATCCGCGCAAACTCCTTTTTCGGCAGATAGATCTCGCCGCGGATCTCGATCCGCTCCGGCGCGTCATTCGCAAGCTCGACTGGGATCGAACGAATCGTCCGCACGTTCGCAGTGACATCGTCACCCGTGGTGCCGTCACCGCGCGTCGCCGCGCGCACGAGGCGGCCGCCCTCATACAGCAACGAGATCGCCACACCATCCACCTTTGGTTCGACCGTGAGCGCCACCTCCTCTCCCGGCAGCAACCGGTGCAGACGTTTCACAAAATCGGCGACCTCTTCCTCCGAATACGTATTGTCCAGGCTCTGCATCCGCACGAGATGCTGCGCCTGGGAGAATGCCTCGAGCGTGCGAGCTCCCACCGTCCGCGTCGGCGAATCCTCGGACGCTAACTCGGGATGCGCCCGCTCGAGATCGACCAGTTCGCGATAAAGCGCGTCGTATTCGCGGTCGGAAATCTCGGGAGCGAACTGCTCGTAGTAGAGTCGGTTATGCCGCTCGATCTGCGCCCGCAGCCCGGCGATTCGTGTTCGCACGTCGTCTTGCATGGAAAAAGCACACGCAGGCTACACCAATCGCCGCACCGATTGCATCCGCGCAGATATCACCGCGGTCCATCCCGCTGCGTCCGGGTGTAAAAAGCTGATGATATTCGTCCAGCACGCCGACCGCGACCATTGCCCCCCACGCCAGCAGGCCACACACCGCAACCGGCAGCCGCAGCGTCCCGAGCAATGCCAGCGTGAACGGGACCGCTCCCGAGAAAAACAATACGAAGTGCACGCTCTTGTCCGCCCAGGTGAATGGTGTTTCTCCGAAATGTTTCCCTGGAATGGACGAGAGCACGTAAAGCGCGATGAACCAGCCCGCAAACGCCCACCAGCCAATCGTCGGCATCCGAAGACGACCCGTTCCAATTTTGCCGGAGTCCGGGGGCGTTTGGACATCCTTCCTGTCCGACGCGGTCTTCGGTTCGAAGTTTGGCACGGGCATTGCTTTTCTACTTGGCCGTATTCAGGAGGCAGCCCGGCTGGAATAGGGCATTCGGCAAATGTCTTTGGGGGGAGCTTTTGCCAGGGTTTTCCGGCCGGGCTGCGATCTCTTCAGGCCTTCTGAATCAACTCGACCTCGTAGCCTTCCGGCGCATCGATAAACGCGATCACCGAGCCGCTCGATGTCCTGGTCGGTCCGTCGCTGAGCGGATAGCCCAGCGCTTCCGCGTGCTTCGCAAACGCCTCGATGTCATCGACCTCGAACGCAAGATGCGTCAGATCCGGCCCCACCTGCACGGGCCCGCTTTCGTCGAACTTGCAAATCTCGATTTCCTCCTCGCTGCCGGGGGTTTTCAGAAATACGAGTTCCGAACCCCGCGGACTCTTCGACCGGCGATCGATCGTCAGACCGAGCACCTTCGTGTAGAAATCCAGGGTGCGCTCAAGGTCGCTGACACGATAGCGGGTGTGCAGAAGTTTTTTGACCATGGCTGCAGCCTACACGCATCCGCGACCTCTTCCAGCATTCGCCGCAAGTCATCGCTTGTCAGTCCTCGCAGGAACGTCGACCGTGGAAACTTCCACCATGCGGAGATTGGTCGCGCGTTTCACAAAACTCACCGCCGCACTGGCCGCCCTCGCCGTGCTTGCGTGGATCGCCTGCGAGGCCGCCGTCGAGATCGCGTCGGCCGGTCGTTGCTACGACGATCTCTCGAAACTTCCCGCACGTCCCGCGGCTCTTGTGCTCGGCACGGCGAAATTTGTCCGCGGTGGTCGCGAGAATATCCACTATCGCTATCGCATCGATGCCGCCGCCAGGCTCTTCCGCGCAGGAAAGGTCCGGCGGATCATCGTCAGCGGCAACGGCTCCGAAGCCCACTACAACGAGCCGCTGCAAATGCAGGAGGATCTTGTCAAACTTGGCGTGCCCGCCGATCGGATCATTCGCGACGATGCCGGGCTCCGCACGCTCGACTCCGTCGTCCGGGCCTCCACCGTGTTCGACCAGCCCGATTGCATCGTCGTGTCCCAGCCTTCGCACAACGAACGCGCCATTTTTCTCGACCGCGCCATGGGAGGCAAAATGATCGCCTGGAACGCCCGGAACGTTCCCTTCACAGTGGATCCCCGCACCGCCGTGCGGGAACGCCTTGCCCGCATCCTCGCCGTCCTCGACGTCACCGTGCTCGACAACCACCGCGCGATCTCCGATTCCTCCCCCATCCGCACCGCCTCCGCTCCCCGTTGACCTGCATGCCCGATCCGCACACTCCGCAACTTGTCGCCCGCGACCTTTCCCGCTCCTTTCGCATCGGCTCCCGCTCGATTCAGGTCCTTCGCGGCATCAGCCTCGAAGTGCGGACCGGCGAATCCATCTTTCTGTGCGGGGCCTCCGGCGCCGGAAAAACCACCCTCCTCTACACGATCGCAGGCCTCGAACGCCCGGAAACCGGCGAGGTCGTTTTCGAAAACAACAACCTCTACAAAATCGGCGACGACCGGCTCGCACGGTTGCGCAACGCCCGCATGGGCTTTGTCTTCCAGTCCTACCTTCTCCTCCCCGAACTCACCGCCCTCGAAAACGTCCTGGTCCCCGCGATGATCTCCGGACGCTCCGCGCACGATCGCGCCTGCGCGCTGCTTGAACGCGTCGGCCTCGCCGACCGCATGCATCATCTTCCCGCCGAACTCAGCGGCGGCGAGCAACAGCGCGTGGCCATTGCCCGTGCGCTCATCAACGACCCGGGAATCCTTTTCGCGGACGAACCCACCGGTAATCTCGACTCCCAAACGGGCGAATCCATCGTCGATCTCCTGCTCGGTGTGGTGCGGGACGACCGGCGCACCCTCGTTGTTGTCACGCACGATCAATCCCTCGCCGCCCGCGGCGACCGGATCATCCGAATCGAGGACGGCCGGATCGCCGTATGAAAACCTTCCAAAAGCCGCACAAAATTCCGGCTTGCCTCCCCCGCCCGGGGAACGCATAGTTTCCGGCCCTTCAGACCCTATCGTCCAGTGGCCTAGGACACCGCCCTTTCACGGCGGTAACACGGGTTCGAATCCCGTTAGGGTCGCCACTTTTTACCCTACTTTTTCTGAGGTAAAATCCCCGATTTACTCTGTAGAGCGCCGAAAAATCGGGGAATTTCTGGCAATCGAAACCTGTCAGAAGGTGCCCAAAAGTGCCGTCTTTTTTGCCTAGCATCTGCCTAGCAATCCCAATGCTTTTCTGTTCGAAGCCCCATCTCTAACGGGGAGAATGATCTTTCTACTTTCGCGGGAGTTGTGGTGGGTCATGTTCGCTTCGCGCGGTTGAGGTGCAAGGCTGAATGCCCTGCGATACGATACGCAGCAGTTCCCGGTGGCCCAAATTGGCCCAAAAACTTTTGGGATGAAGCGCCATAAATTTCGATGAGGCGATTCCCGAGAGGATGGAACCGGTCGGATTTTTTGGCCCGGCAGCGCCCGCCAGGAGTTCACAAGCATGCGTCTGCACTTAAAACTGCTGACAGTTGCTGACACTTTTGATCCACCCATTCCCCATAACTCCCTTACTCCAGATGGATGGGAAGAGAGGCGGGGGACGGAATCGAACCGACGCATGGGGCTTTTGCAGAGCCCGGCCTTACCACTTGGCTACCCCGCCATTTCTCCCGCGCCACAGCACCGCCGGACGCGCGTCAAGATGGATACACGACATGTCCGGGGACGGCAACTGTGTTTTGGCGCCTCGCCGTGGAGGCGGACGACTACCAGAAAACGGTGATCGGAGGCGCGACCGTCGTCGTGGTTCCTTCGAGGATCGTGCCTTCAGATTGATCGATCGACTCAACGATTCCATCGCGGAACGTGACCGTCAGCTTGCCGACCGGCGTCTTCACGTAGGTTGTCGCGACGCTCACGACACCGTTCGGACCGACGACGTTCGTATATTGCGGCACGGACTTGTATTTCACGTAGTCCCAGATCTGCTCGGGCGCCTCGTCGCGGCTTTTCCGCGTCGTCTTCTTTTGCGGCTTGCCGAGGCTGCGCTGGACTTCGTCGACCGTCATCCCGATCGCGACCTCACCCTCGGCAATCAGCGCCTCGACCTCCACCCGCCGCTCTTCGCTGGCGCGAAGCCGCTCGAGCGTTTCCTCGGGAATCTTCTCCAGATACGAAGGGCTTACCCAGCCGAGGATCATCCCTTGTTGCGCGCGGCCACGGATGCGATAGGCCTTGTCGGAAATCGCCTGCACTTCGACAGCCTGTGGGACGCGCAGCGTGCCGACATACCGCTGACCGCTCAGGCTGAAATAAGCCGGCGCGGGCGCCAGGACGTTCAGCCGCATCGGCTCGGTCAGGAAATCGGAGAGATAAATCACGCCCTTCTCCCGCTGGATCGGATCCGCGGCGAAGAGATTGGCTGCCGCGAGGAACGCAACGACATGGGCGAGCGATTTCATTCGGAGCCAGTGTAGCGCGAGTGGACGGTTTTTCCAGCGAGCCTCTTCGCGGGGAGAAACTGCGAGCGTTTTTCCCGGGTTTCGCGATACAGTTGCCTCCCGCCGGGCGAATCCGGTGGTTCAACGACTCTCTCCGCATGAACGACATCCAGGAATTCGTCCGCCACGGTTCGGAAAAAATCACCCCGGCCGACATCGCCCTGTTCGAGGAGGAGCTTCCACTGGTGCTCGCGCGAATCACCGAAGCCAATCCTCCGCGGCAGCCGCATCTCCGCGAGCAGGCCCGGTTTCTCGTGCGCTTTGTCGAGGACTGCCTCGACGGCACCTACACACCGGATGACGTCGGCGCCCTCGCCGAAGCGCTGTTCGGCCTGATGTATCTGCACAAGGGAACGGACATCATTCCCGACACGGTGCCGGACATCGGCTTCGCCGACGACTCGGCGGTGATCCGCACGGTGCTGGTCGGCCATCCGTCAGAATTTCAGCGCTACGGCGAGTCGAGCGGACTCGACTACGGCGCGCTCTCCTTCGAGGCGTAAGGCCTAGATCGGCTTCTTGAGGATGCGCACCTCGGGTTCCTTCTGCCGCTCGTTCTCGTAAATCAGCGGCGGAGAGGTGGAACGAATCTCCGCACCGGTGAGGACAAACTCGGGGTAGAAGCCGTTGCTCGCAGGCTCATAGACCTTTTCCCCCGTGAAGTATCCAGTGAGCCGGTATTCGAAATCGTTGTCCGACCCGAGGCGGTTCTGCGCACGATCCGGGGCGAGCATTTTCTGCTCGTTGAGCATCACAAGCTGGGCCTCGCTCCACGGCTGGCCGGGCCGGCGCACCCAGCCCCACATCTTGTAGACCTTTTTGTAAAAGCGGCGGCCGATGTAATAATCCCCCGGCGGCTCCTGCCGGATCGCCTCCATCATTGCAGCCCGGCGCGCAGCCGTGTCGGATTGCGTCGTTTCGCATCCCTGGAACAGGAGACTGCACGCGGCTGCGAGGAGAACGATTGGACGAAGGTTCATGACGAGCGTCCCGATAGCACGCCGGGGCGGCGCAGACGAAGCAAATCTCAGCGCGTCAACCTCAGCGCGGCAAACTGCGCACTGAATCCCGTCGAGAGCACCAGCGCGTCCGGAGCTTCCTGATCGTCCGCCAGGGCAAGTGCTGCACACACCACCGCCTGAATGGATGAGGTCGCAAAGACCTCGCCAAATGCCGCCTTCGGTGTGAGCTGGCGGTTTCCAACGCCCTGTTCCACGGCGTCGAACTTCGTCCCCGATGCGGAGGAGATCACGATTTTCGACGCCGGAAGCGAACTCGCCAGATCCGCGCCCTCTTCGAACGAGCGGAACGAACGCGGAGGCACGACCGTTGAAACCGCCGGACCTCCCTCGCGCCCCAGCAGCACCGCAGCGGCTCCCTCGGCAAAGATCGTCCCTCCTCCACGAAACGGCGTGATGGTTTCGCCACGCGTCACGAGAGACCACGATTCGCAGGCTTCACCGACCACCCAATCGAATTCCTCCGCACCGACGACGAGGCAGCGGTCGCACGCATTGCTTTCGAGCAGCTCCGTGGCCACCGCAAAGGCGTCGATGCCCGCCGTCGCGTCATTGACGATCGTCGTAACGACGCCGTTCACCCCGAGTTGCGCGGCGATGTGACTGACTGGAGCGTTGTAAACGGTTTCCGGAAACAAGAGAGGACTGCCGGCATGCACACCGGAGGTCGATACGTCCGCGTAAAACCGACGCGTGTAAATGACCCCGCCGTTCGTCGCCGCGAAAACGACCGCAACGTTTTCGGAGGCAGGATCGCACCCTGCGCGCCGGATCGCATCCATCGCCGCCGCCATCGCGAGATGAGAGATCGTGCTGGCGCGTCGGATGCGGGCGATCCGCGCGACATCGGCAAGCGCGTCCGGAGACGCGGACAGCACCGGCCATTCGCGGGAGGTGAAAGGATGTTTCACGAGGCGTGGATCCGCCGTCCGACCAAGTTTCACCGCGTCCCATGCGGTTTCGAAATCGCGCCCGAACGGCGTAACCCAACCCATTCCCTGGATGCGTGGCGTCATGGCGCGACCTCCCGAATCACGAGCGATGCATTCGATCCGCCGAATCCCAGGGAATTCGATAGCGCCGCGCGAATGCGCAAGGGGCGCGGCGCATTGGCGACAATGTCCAGCGCGACCCCGTCGTCCGCAGAGCGGAAATGAAGATTCGCCGGCGCCAAGGCATTGCGGATTCCAAGAATACAGAATGCAGCCTCGATCGCGCCGGCCGCCCCCAGGGAATGCCCCATCTGCCCCTTGGTGCTGCTCACCGTCGCCTCCGGACAGACGTCCATGATCGCACGGGCCTCGCAGGCGTCGTTGAATGGCGTGGCCGTGCCGTGCGCGTTCACGTAGTCGATGCCGTCGGATACCATGCCGGCATCCCGCAACGCCCGTTCCATCGACATGCGCGGTCCGCTGCCATCGGGATTCGGCTGCGTGAGATGATGGTTGTCGTTTGCCGCGCCGTATCCGGCGATCTCCGCAAGAATCGGCCGACCCGCCGCCTCGGCATCCTCAGCCGTTTCGAGCAGAAAAACCGCCGCGCCCTCTCCAAGCACCAGTCCGCTGCGACCGGCATCGAATGGCCGGCACTTCTCTCCAGTGGACGCCTGCAGCGATGCAAACCCGGCGAACACCAGCTCGCACAACGCATCGTAGCCGCCGCACAGCGCGCGCCGCACACGACCGGAGCGCACGAGATGAAACGCGTTGCCGACCGCGTTCGTTCCGGTCGCGCATGCATTCGAAAGCACGCGGAGCGGCGCATCGATTCCGAGCGTTCGCAACGCATCCAGCGCCGGCTGCTGGGGCACGTAGTCCCGAACCCATCGACGAGGCGCGTGGCTTCCCCGCTCGCTCGCACGATAGAACGCCTCGCCCAGCGGCATGCCGCCGCTCGTTGTCCCGATCACCGCGATCTCCGGGGAAAACGATCCGCCCTGTCCCAATGCCTCGTGCGTAGCAATCAGCAGCATTTGCGCGGCACGGCTCCAGCGTCCGGCACGTGCGTTGATCACTCCTGCGCGGGAAAGGTCGGACACCTGTCCCGCCGTCGTGCTCCGGCAGCGCGACACGTCGAACTCCGTCACCGGGGTGACGCAATCGCGCGCATCCTGCAGCGCGGCCAGCGTGGCATCGCACCCGACCCCGAGGGGACTTACGCAGCCCATCCCCGAGACCACGACGCGACGTTGCGTGGAGACACTCATGCAATCGAAGTTCGACAACGGATCACAGCACAACAGCTCCGCTATCGATGAACAACCGCCTCGATCTGACCGTGTGGCGCGTCCTGCGGAAGGAACGTAAGGTTGGGATTCTCCATGCCAAATGGCGAGAGGTCCGCGGTGAAATAATGCCGGTTGGGCAGGGCGAGCCGGATCGCCGTGATTTCCGGAGCCACATCGAGCGCAGCCTCGCCCATTTCGAAGAGGGTGCGCTGAACCGACGGACTGAACCGCGACGCAAACACCGTGAGCAGCGCATCGAGGATCCGGGCGTCGGCACCGTGATGATCAACCTCGGCACTGGCGAAGGTCCATTCCGCTTCGATACATGTCGACAGAATCCGGTCCGTCACATCCTGCAACGTCGTGAAAGCCGTGTGGTCAAATCCGACAAACGCCGAACCCGTGGAATTCAGCACGACCAGGCCGCGCACGCCCGAGACGAGTTCCAGACCGCTTCGCGATTGCACGAGACGCGTGAACGGCTCCCCCTTCGACGACTGGATGAACGAATGCGGCGCCGGCGAGCCATTGATGGTCATCCGCTCCCACCGCCTTTCCCGCAGCTCGATATTGACGCGGGCAACCTGCGGGTGGGCGTCGAGAAAATGCCGTCCGAGGACCATGGCGAAACTCTCGATGGACGGCCCGAGGTGATCGTGCGCGAGAGCGATCACCGTGTTTTTCACCGTGTCGGTCGCAACGATCTGCGAGTTGTCATCGCTGAGAAACGACTTGTCGAATTCCCCCTCGAGCAAAACGTCGGCCGAAATTTCCACCACCGACTGCCGGTCGCCGTCGATGTGTTTCCGGAGGACGCGGACCTTTTCCTTGCCGTATCGATTTTTGCCGAGCGTCGCCATAGAGCTGCGGATTATAGCAGCCGGCGTGCGAGCTGTCGCGGATGGACGCGGTCGAAAATGCCCGGTATCCATGGCGTCGTGAACATCGCGCATTGGAACGCGCTGCCCACGGATGAGTTCGTGGAGGGATTGCGAGGCATTTGGGAACACTCTCCCTGGATCGCACGCGAAGTCGCGACGGCGCGGCCATTCGCCAGCCGCGAGGATCTGCTGCGCGCAATGTGGGAGGTGGTCCTCACCGCTCCCGATGACCGCAAGCTCGCCCTGCTCCGCGCACATCCCGACCTCGCCGGAAAATTCGCCCGCGCAGCCGCCCTCACGGCGGAATCCGCAGGCGAGCAGGCCTCGGCCGGACTGGACCGCCTGTCCGACGCTGAATACGAGCGATTCACCGACCTGAACGCCGCCTACTGCCAGCGGTTCGGATTTCCCTTCATCGTGTGCGTCCGCAATCACACGAAGGAATCGATCCTGCACGCATTTGGGCGCCGTCTTGCGAACAGTCAGGACATCGAGCTGCAGAACGCGCTCGACGAGGTCCGCCGAATCGCGGAATACCGATTGAACGATTTGATCGAACCATGAGCGGGAAGCTTTCCACCCACGTCCTGGATCTCACGACAGGCAGGCCCGCCGCGGGCATGCACATCGAGCTCCTCGATGAGGATGGTGCGCGGATCAAGGTGACCCAGACAAACGTCGACGGGCGCACTGACGAGCCCCTGCTCAACGCGGAGGAGATGCGGGTCGGCGTGCTTGAGATTCGGTTTCATGTCGGCGCGTATTTCGAGAGCGCTGCGGGTTTCCTCGACATCGTGCCCGTGCGATTTCGCATCGTGA
This sequence comes from uncultured Spartobacteria bacterium, assembly GCA_937901895.1. Classification (GTDB taxonomy): domain Bacteria; phylum Verrucomicrobiota; class Verrucomicrobiia; order Chthoniobacterales; family JAATET01; genus JAATET01. The sequence goes on from CALGTD010000046.1 coordinate 20,933, forward strand.
ACGCCACGGAATCCCACCATGTGCCGCTTCTTTGCACGCCGTGGGCCTACAGCACCTACCGCGGAAGCTGAATCGTGGAGGCACGCGCATGGGAATGGCTCGATGAGCTGGGGCGCATCACGGACGAGCCACCGGGGCTGACGCGCACGTTTCTTTCCCCCGCTCTCGAACGCGCGAAGGACCGCGCCGCAGGCTGGATGCGCGAATGCGGGCTTGCCGTGTTCGAGGATCAGGTGGGGAATCTCATCGGCCGCCTGGCTTCGCCGGATCCCGACGCGCCAACCGTCGCCTGCGGTTCCCATCTCGACACCGTGCGCAACGCCGGCCGGTTCGACGGCGCACTTGGCATCGTGCTGGCAATCCTCGCCGCCGACCGGCTCGCCAGGCGCGGACACGCCCTGCCGTTCCATCTCGAAGTCGTCGGCTTCTCCGACGAGGAGGGCGTGCGTTTTCAGACCACTTATCTCGGGAGCCGCCACTATTGCGGCCGGATGAACGACGCCGCGCTCGGTTGCACGGACGAAAATGGCATTTCCGTCCACGAAGCCATCGCTGCGCATCGGCCCCGCTTTCCCCTTCCGCCCCCCCGTCGACTGGCCGGATACATCGAGGCCCACATCGAGCAAGGGCCCGTGCTGGAGGCGAAAAACCTCGCGCTCGGCGTGGCCACCGCGATTGCCGGGCAGACCCGCGCACGCGTCATCGTCGACGGGAGGTCCGGTCACGCAGGAACGACCCCCATGCCCCTCCGGCACGACGCCCTCGCGGGAGCGGCGGAATGCGTGCTCGCAATCGAACGGTTCGCCCGGGAATCGAAGCGGATCGTCGCAACCGTCGGCGACCTGCGCGTGCGAGACGGCGCAGGCAACGTGATTCCCGGCCACGTCGAGTTTACGATCGACATTCGCGACGCGGAGGATGCCATGCGCGAGCGTTTCTGCGACGACCTCTTCGCGCACATCGGGTCGATTCTCGAGGCACGCGGACTCCGCAGCCGCATCGAGATTCCGCTCGTCGCCCCCGCTGCGGCCTGCGCGCCACGCCTTTCCGAACGGCTCGCCGCCTCCGTCGCACGCCATCAGGGCTCCTGCCCCCTGCTCGTGAGCGGAGCCGGCCACGACGCGGTCGCGATGTCCGAAGTCACGGACGTCGCCCTTCTTTTTGTCCGTTGCCGCGCCGGCCTCAGCCACCATCCGGACGAATACGCAAGTCCTGAGGACATCGACGCTGCGCTCGAGGTTCTCACGGAATTTCTCGCGGACTTCCCCGCCTGACACGCCGCATACCCGCCGGACGAAGCGCGATCCCGCTCGGAAAATTTTCCGGACGACGGACATCCACCGTCCCTCCGAATTGCGAATCCTTGCACCGTTTCCGTCCTCGTGGCGGGGCGGCAACCCAACTCCCCCCTATGAAACTCCCTGCACTGGTTGCAGCGGCGATGCTTGTCGCCGCGATCCCCCCGCATGTCCACGCCGCCGGAAACAACTGGATGGCCACGCAACTCAACAGCGTGCGCCTCTCCCAGATGTCCATCCCTGGCACGCACGACTCCGGCGCGCTCTACGAGCCCATCGGCGGCACGGCAAAATGCCAGAACCTTACAATCGCCCAGCAGCTGAATGCCGGCGTCCGGTTTCTAGACATTCGCTGCCGCCACATCGACAACGCGTTCACCATCCACCACGGCAGCATCTATCAGAACGCCAATTTCGACGACGTGCTGAACGCGGTGATCGGGTTCCTCAACGCGAACCCGACGGAGACGGTCATCATGAGCGTGAAGGAGGAGCACACGCCGTCGAACAACACGCGTTCATTCGAGCAGACGTTCGACTGGTATGTGTCGAAGAACCCGGGCAAGTGGCATCTCGGGTCCGCGATCCCAAAGCTCAGCGACGTGCGCGGCAAGATCGTCCTCTTCCGCCGGTTTGGCGCGGGTTCCACCCCGAAGGGAATCGACGCGTCGAACTGGCCGGACAACACGACGTTCTCCAACGGGCAGCTCCGCATTCAGGATCAATACAACGTTTCGAACAACAACAACAAATGGGACGCGATCACCTCGATGTTCGAGGAGGCACGCACCGGTCCGGAGGATGTTCTCTACGTAAATTTCACCAGCGGTGTGCGCTCGGGGATCTTTGGAATTCCGGACATTCCGGCCGTTTCGAATGACATCAACAACCGCCTCTCGAACTGGCTCCCATCGAACACGAACCGCCGCTACGGCATCGTCGTGATGGATTTCGCCGATGCGACGAAGTGCAACCTCATCCTCAACGGATCCGCCCTGCACTTCGACGGCACGTTCATGATCGTGAACCAGCACACGGGCAAGACCCTCGACCTCATCGGAGGAAACACCGCCGAGGGCGCCTACATCAACCAGTGGCAATACGACTACAACGGCCCGAATCAGCGCTGGATGCTCGTTCCCACCGAAGGCTCCAACCGCTTCCTGCTCCACTCGTGGGTCAGCAGGAAGGCCGCGTCCATCGCCGGCGGCTCCACCGCCGACGGCGCGCGCCTCGTTTCCTCGACCTACACCGGCAACGACACCGCGCAGCAGTGGGAATTCGTCGATGTCAGCGACGGCTGGTTCTACATCCGCAACGTGAAAAGCGGCAAGGTGCTCGAAGTCGCGGGCGGGTCGACGTCCAACGACGCTCCAATCCAGCAGGCAACCGCAAACGGAAGCGCCATTCAGAAATTCCGCCTCCAGCCGTGGGGCGACTATTTCATCCAGGCCGACTCCGGCAAATATATCTGCGTCGAGGGTATGAGCAGCAGCAACGGCGCGTTCATCATTCAATACACGAAGGAGAACAACCCGTGGTTTAAATGGCGCTTCGAGAGCGTCGGCCAGGGACACCTGAAAGTCTCGAGCCTTCACGCACTCTCCCGCGTCCTCTGCGTCGTTGGAGCCGGAACCGCAAACGGAGACGACTGCCATCTCTGGGACTACAACCCGTCCAACATCGGTGACCAGAAGGTGCGGTTGATTCCGAAGCCAAACGGCCGCTTCAAGTTCTACTTCCTCCACACCGGGAAGACGTGGGACATCCCGGGCGGAGCAACCGGTAACAACGTCCGCCTCGAGCAATACACGGATAACGCCAACGCGTGGCAGGAGTTTCGCCTCCAGCGCGTCCGGTAGACCGCTTCCTACGCACGGGCGGCCGGCACTACGCCGGCCGCTCATTCATCGGTCGGAGACAGCCGGGCGTAGATTGATCAAACAGGGTTCCGTGCGATTTCACCGAATCCGCACGCGAAACCCGCACGGTTGTGGCACCATCCAGCCATGCGGCGCCTCGCAGTTTTCCTGCTCCTCGCACTCTCCATCGCGGTGCTCCGCGCCGGCGGTCCGGATTGGATGGCCGCGTTTCCGGACGACGCGCGGCTTTCCGAACTCCCGATCCCCGGCACGCACAACTCCGGCGCCCTCCGGGAGCCGATCCGCTCGACCGCCACCTGTCAGCATCTCACGATTCCCCTCCAACTCGAGGCGGGTGTCCGCTTCCTCGACATTCGCTGCCGGCACAAGGACGACGATCTCGCCATTCATCACGGCATCGTCTTTCAGCACCAGATGTTCGCCGACGTGATCGCCGACGTGCTGGCCTTTCTCGACAAACATCCTTCGGAGACCGTCATTCTCAGCATCCAGCAAACCGCCGGTGCCGAGGGAAACACCCGGGACTTTGCCGGGACGGTGAATGCGTTCATCGAAAAAAATGCCGATCGCTGGCTGACCGGGACCGCCATCCCGACTCTCGGCGAGGCCCGGGGGAAGATTGTCCTGCTTCGCCGCTACGAGGGCGACACGCAAGGCATCGATGCAACCGGATGGGAATGGAATTCACCCGCACACCTTCGCGTCCAGGACCGCTTCCGCGTGCGAGAGGTCGACACCAAGTGGCGGGACATCGTCACAATGTTCGACGAAACGCAGAAGCTCCCTGCCGGCACGCTCTGCCTGAACTTCACGAGCGGCGTGCGCAACGGCGCGCTCGGCATTCCAGACATCCGGTCGGTCTCCGACGCGATCAACCCGCGGCTCGCCCGATGGTTGTCGGAAAATCCCACCCGCCGCCGCGGGGTCGTCGTGATGGACTTCGCCACGCCGAACCTTTGCGACTTGATCGTGAATTCCGCCGCCACAAAAACCGGCGGCCAGTAACCTGAACACCAGGTCTTCAAGGCGACGACACAGCCGGAGGCAGCACTCCGCTTAGTTGCCGAAATTATAGGATCCCCGGTCGGCGATGACCGACACCATATCCGTATCGGCGAACTCGAGCGCCTGCCACTCACCGTCGACAAAGAGTTCCACGCCGCCGTTCCGAACCACGAACCCGCCGTTGAACACTTCAGTATAACCCACGAACACCCGCCCGGTTCCTTCGAAGTGCAAGTCGAGGCGGGATCGAATCGCGTCTCCGGTCCTTTGCCACGTCACCCCGCTTAGGTGAAACCCGCCCCCATCGGAGACTAGAAGCTATCTCAAAATCGATTAAGGAGTATGCAGATTGACGCAAGTTGC
>CALGTD010000047.1 GCA_937901895.1 uncultured Spartobacteria bacterium
GGTGCGGAGGTGCGGAGGTGCGGGGGTGCTGAGGTGCGGGGGTGCTGAGGTGCGGACATTCCGCTCGGGTTGCCTCCCGGCTCGACGCTCGACTCCTCCCCCCTATCTCCCCACCACGGTCGGTTGGAGAGCCGCATCCTCGTCCACGCCGAAAAGAACGACCGGCATGTTCCCCACCGATACGACAATCCTCCCTTTCGATTCCTCCGCCCGTCGTTCCATGCCGCTTCCGATCAACTGGACACTGGCGATGCCGGGCTTCGTCGTGGCCACCTCGATCCGCGCCTGCACGTTCGGACGCGCCACCCAGCACGCAATCGCATGGCGTCCGTCGCGAAGCGTCAGTCGCATGGCATGCACGGTTCCTCCCAACCGCTCGTGGCGGGCATCGACCACATTCCCCAGCAACCGGGCGGTATCCCGAAACGCGAAGAAGGCCGGCTTCGGTGTGCCGTCGCTGAAGAGCAGTCCGAACCGGTCGTTCATCCGGTCGCTGGAGGAATCCCGGTCACGCAGATTGAACCACCACACGCCGCGGATTCGCCGATTCGCACGCGCCAGCAAAAGCGTGCGCGCGGCGAACTGGGCCTGCTCGTCCAGCGAAACCCCGCCGTCGCCTTCATACGTCGGCCAGCCGATTTCCGTCAGATACAGCGGCACACGGGCCCCGCCCGGATATCGATCGACGATCTCTTCCAGCGACCGGATCAGCCACAACATCCCCTGCTCGGGAAGAACCTTCAGGCCCTCCATCCAGTAGCAGTAGGGATGAAACGACAGTCCATCCAGATGCCGGAGCATTCCCGCTTCGCACGCCTGCTCGAGCCAGTCATCGGTGAGTCCGGCTCCGGCCATCACCCCGCCGAGGACGGTGGGAGGATGCGGCTTTTTCTTCATCACGTCATACGCCGCCGAGAGCAGCCGGACGTAGTCCCTGGGAGCCCCCTTTCCCGCTTCCGCGGGCATGCCGATTCCGAGATTCCACTCGTTCCAGATCTCGAACACCGGTTGCGGATGGCGCAGCGCCGCCGCTGCAAACGCCGATGCCTGCGCGTAGGCGGTCACCGACTTCTCCGACACCGGATATCCACCCCCGTCATACAGGGGATGGCTGTAGGCAATCGGTGTCAGCAGTTTCAGTCCCAGGCGGCGGGCATCCTTCTGCCGCTCCTGCTGGGCTTTGGGAACGACGACGCCGCTCCCCGCCGGATCCAACGCGCGCCAGGAAATCGTGTTCCGGATCGACGTCGCTCCGGCCTCGGCGGCGATCTCCGCGTTTTCGAACGATCGGACATGGCAGACCCCCACGGTGAAGTCCTGCGTTGCGTCGCTTTCCGAGCGGTCACACGCGGCAACGAACAACCCCAGCAACAGCGCACAAAGTTTCCAAACCTCGGCTCCGCGGGAGCGTCGCCCTCCCGTGACACTATCTTCGCTTCGCTCCTGTTGCCCTCCTTGCTCGACCCTCTCGTTTGCCTCACCTTCGGTGACGCTGTTTGCCTGAAGGCCATCTCCATCTTCGCCTCCGGTTACGCTTCGCTCTGGCTCTCGACGCTCGTCCCTCGCTGCAGCTTCGGCTCCGCGGGAGCGTCGCCCTCCCGTGACTCCCGGCTCTCGACACCTCGACGCTCGTCCCCGGTTGCCTTCCATCGCGCGCACTGTTGAACCTCCGGCCGATGAGTGCAAGACGGGAACATCTCCCGCCGGGATTAGCGTTTGCACCCGGCGCGGGATTCTGGACAATGATTCGCTTTCGGTTCGCACTAAAACCATCGCTCGATATCCCAACCCATGATCCAGTCCCGCGCGCGAGGCCTCTATAATGCCCATGTCGTGGGGATGTGTGCTGTCCTGACGGCAACGTTCTGGGGCTATCTCCTGGTGCTGAATCTGATCCTTGGGGAAGCCGATGACCTGAAGTTCGAGCGATACATCTATTACAACGTCATCGCGCTGATCGGCTTGCTCATCAATCTGATGCCGGGGGACGAACGCGATCTGGCCCTGTTCGGCAACGATCCCTTCCGCGCGGTGAAGGTCGCGCTGCGCCAGACCCTCTACGTCGCCGGGGCTCTGATGTTCACGCTCCTTCTCACGAAGGACCGCGCGATCTCCCGTCTGTTTCTCTTCTCCTACGTCCCGCTGCTCTGTGTCTCCCTGACCGTCGCGAATGCCACGCTGCCCATGTGGCTGAGCAAGGTGTTGTTTTCCGGCCGCCATACGAACAGCGCCCTTCTCATTGGCCCGAGTTCACGCATTCCCGGCATCCGTCGCTGGTTGCGATACATGCGGGCCTTCGGCGTGCACGTCTCTGGGCTGCTCACCGATGGGAAGGAATCACAGACGTTCGAGGACATCCCGGTGATCGGCGAAATCGACGATGTCGATGCCGTTCTCTCCTCCCATCCCATCCAATCCGTGATCCTTCTCGAGTTCCCGAAGGAGGACAACAAGTTGCACCGCATCGTCGACGCGACCGAGCGGGCGGGCATCCGGCTGGTTGCGGTCAACCATCTTGCCGAGCGATTCCGGCACGGTATCCATCACTTTCAGCAGTTCGGCCTCGATCTGATCACCGTCCGCGAAGAGCCGCTCGAAGATCCGCTTTCCCGAATTCTGAAGCGCGCATTCGACGTTGTCGTGGCGCTGCCCGTTGTCGTTTTTGTGCTGCCGCCGCTCTGCCTGCTGGTAGGGATCATCCACCGTCTGCAGTCCCCCGGCCCTCTCTTCTTCCGACAGAAACGCACCGGTGTCGGGAGCGCCCCCTTCGAGATCCTGAAATTCCGCACGATGCGCGTGGACAACGACGACCACGCACGGCAGGCGTCCGCCAACGACGACCGCATCTTTCCTCTCGGGCGGTTGCTTCGGAAAACGAGCATCGACGAGTTTCCCCAGTTCTGGAACGTGCTGCGCGGCGACATGAGCATCGTCGGCCCTCGCCCTCACATGCCCGAGCACGACAAACGATTTGCCCAGGCGATGGAGTCCTACCACATCCGCTCGCTCGTGAAGCCGGGGCTCACGGGGCTTGCGCAGATTCGTGGCTACCGCGGCGAGGCAAAATCCCGCGAAGACATCCGGCGCCGCGTCGAATGCGACATCGAATACATCGAGGAATGGTCGCTACTGCTGGATGTCTACATCATTCTCCGCACGGCCTTCCAACTCGTTGTCCCTCCGAAAACGGCGTATTGAGGCCTGAGGGGCTGAGGGGCTGAGGGGCTGAGGTGCGGTGGTGCGGTGGTGCTGCAGTCATCGTCCCTCCCGAGACGTTCGGACACAAAAAAAGCCCCGTTTACACGGGGCTTGTCGCTTGTCGCTTGTTGCTCGTCACTGGCTCCCAACCATCTTCCGGTAAACCTCCTCCGTCTGGGCGGCGACCTGTTCGACGGAAAATTCCTCTTCGGCGATCGTCCTGCCGGCGGCTCCCAGCGACTTGCGCAGCGCCGCGTCTCCGATCAATCGCTCCAGCGCAACCGCCAGCGCGCCGGCATCCGCGATCGGCACCAGCAGGGCATTCACGTCCTCGCGCCCAATCTCGATGCACCCGCGGTTGCGGGTCGTCACGATGGGCAGTCCCGCCGCAGCCGCTTCCACGAGGAAGCGGGGAACGCCCTCCTTGTGCTTCGACGGAAAGCACGCGATGTGGCAGGGCCGCATCAAGCCCGGCATGTCCCGGTGAAACCCCAGATGCGTGATCAATCCCTCGCGCACCCAGCCCTCGATGTCCGCCGCGGAAATCGTCGCCGGATTTCCCGGATCCGGCTGTCCGGCCACCAGCAGCTCAAAATCGATCCCCCGCTTGCGCAGAAGACGCACCGCCTCCACCAGCTCACCGATCCCCTTCGTCCAGAGCAGGCGCGACGCGTAGAGGATTCGAACCCGCCCCGCCGGCGGCTCCACCGGGCGGAATTCCGAGACGTCCACCCCGGAACTTCGGATCAGATGCGCGCGATCCGCGGGAACCAGTCCGTCCCGCACGAACACCTCCCGATCCCCCGCGTTCTGAAACACGGTCTCGCCCCGTGCCAGCGCCCAGCGATATGCCACGTTCCCAAACGGTCGCAAAATCCGCGCCTTCGCCGATTCGCTGGAATAGACAAATCCCAGCCCCGCGATGGAACTCACCACGTTTCGCAGTCCCGCGAGCCTCGCGGCCAGCGCCCCGTTGATGTTTCCCTTCATCGTGAAGGTGTGGAGCACATCCGGCTTTTCCGCACGAATCACCTCCGCCAGCCGGCGCGAGGTCGCGAACTCGCCCAGCGGATTCACCCCCGAACGCGACATCTGGATCTCGTGCCACCGAAATCCCGCCGCCTCCACCTCGTCGCGAAACTCGCCGTCTGGCGACGCCATCACAACCTCCCACCCGCGTTCTCGCAAAATGCGGTCCACCGGCGCACGGTAATTGTGGAGATACCACGCGGTATTCGAGAAGGAGAGTAGCTTGGGCAAAGCGATCTACAGTTCAGATTACGCGGGGGAGAAACACTCTTCGCGAAAACTCCGGGACTATTCAGGCTAGGAGGGAGCGGTATCCCTCCAGCAATACTCTCGCGCTTTGTTCCCAACTGAAATCTGCCACCCTGGCGAGTCCGCGAGCACGAAGTTTCGCCCTTAAGGCCTCATCGGACAGAATGTCCTCAATTCGCGCGGCCAGCTCTAAGTGGTCGGTCTTGTCCTTCAAAATGAGCGCACCTTCACCGACGATTTCCGGAATGGCAAACGCGTCAGAGGTAATAACCGGGCAGCCACATGCCATCGCCTCCAAATTAGGCATTCCGAACCCCTCGGAAAGCGAAGGAAAAACAAAAACTTCCGCTGCATTCATCAACCTCGGAATATCCTCTTCCTCAATGAAACCGGTAAGCCTAACCCGGTCGGCCAAACCATTTTCTTTGAGAGCCCTGTCGACGGCGGAGTTACCCCGCCACCCGTTGCCAACAATTACAAACGTTAAATCGCGAAACGCGGGTTGGCTGGCAAGCCTCCCCCAACCTGCCAGTAAGGTCCACGGATTCTTTCGTTCAGAGAAATTGGAGAGATGTAGGACAAAGCGGCCACCGCCAACAATTCTTTTTGCGGCCGCTTGAGCTTCCGAATCCGGGAGGACCCGATATTTGTCGTCAACGGCATTCGGCGTAAGGAAAATACGATTGGTCGATATCCCGTAACACTCTCGAATTAACCCCGCACTTGTCCGCGAAACGGTGAAGATGCGGTCCATCATCCGAGCGTAGATCTTCACGAAATGCCGTGAATGCAATCGACGAAGGAGAGAAAATTGCTTCGGAATAATCAGCTCATCATCCGGATGCAACGTCGCACACCGGAATCTCGCCCGAACCGCCATCGGCGAGAACGCGGACAACGGTGAGTAATGTATGATGTCGAAGCGATGTTTCCGCAACTCCCATGCCGCCCGAAATGGATTCCGGGAAATTTTGATAGCTCGGCCGTGGTCGTAAAGATCGATGACGCGGTCGGTGTGATGGAGGAATATTAGATCGAAATCCGAGGCTTGCCGCACGAATGCCCTGAGTAGCCGGTGTAGGTGCATCCCACTACCCGACACTCCTTTTTCGATCGGGCGCATCGTGATCGCCAAATTAGCTTTCATAACCCCTGCGTCGCTCGATTCTTATTAGCAGAGAGTCGCAAAGCAATGGAATCCCCACCAAAAGCCACCCGGCTTCTCAACGACCGTCTGGGGCTTTTAGCCCCCCCCCTGAACCCCTTCGCGGAAGGACGCGTCTGCAACAGAATTCCGCCAAGCAATCCTATCGGCAGAAACGTTATGAAGAGCCCCGCTGACCCCCCCGCAATAAACCAAGTGATGATTGCCGAGTAAATACCGACCGCATACACGAACAGAAGCGACTCCCGCGTCCCCGCATTTCCCACGCCCCAGAGTTTTCGCCACCCACGAAAGAAAAGAATCCAAATCATACAGTAAAGCGCGAATGCCAACACCCCGTTCTCAGCAAAAAAAAGTGTATATTGGCCGTGCATACCTGAAATCACGCTCAACCCGGAGCCCGCCGACCGAGAATATGCATAATAACGATACAATTCGGTCCCCGTCCCGGTAAGGGGCATGGTTTTGGCAATATCGATAAGATTAGCTACCTGGAAAAGCCGCGCTTTGTTGCTAGGCGATTCTGCATACTGATAAAAGATTTCGCCATTTTTCCAGTCAACCAGAGTGATCGGTTCAGCGAACCGCTGCATCTGGCGCGAAACAAATTCGTTAGTATGCGCGAGCACTACCACAGTTACCGACCCCAATACGAGGAGGCCTATCATCGGCAGGATTAACCGCGCGATATTACGACTACGAAGAGAAAAGATACCAAGTCTGACGAACGCTGCTGCGACGCCAATCATTCCAAGCCACGCACTCCTTTCTCCAGAGATGAGAAGGAGGGCGATAGCGGGAATAATCAGACCTATTCGCACCCAAGATGGCATCCGCGGCCGCCCGCTGATCCAAGCTCCTACCAGAAAAACGCACACGAATCCAAAGGAGTATTTTGGCTCATCCAGTCGCTTGAGATTGGCGAGCATCCCTCCGCCGACATGCAAAACGAACGCGTAAACAGCGATAGCCGAAACTAATAATAAAAACCACTTAATGAATAGTTCCCTCAGCTCCACATTACGTGTAGCCACGGCAACAGCGAGAAGCAGCATAACAAATTCTCCACCTTGAATGACCACCACAACTGCGTCCTTGCCCAACCCATTAAAAAAGGCACTCGCGGCACGTATTGCAATAAGAAGAGTCCACGCCAGGACAATTCCTTTCACCCTCTCAAGGGCCTTGAGAGTAAGGCTCAAGTGAGCCAGCATCATCCACCCCGCACTCAAAGTTATCAAAGCGTCAAAGGGGCGAACGATTTTTCCCGCAATTCGTGTCTCAACACCAGAAAAAAGGCTGACGCCAGTGAGAGTTACCAATACAACGAAAGCAAGGTCATCCCACCTAAGCGCATGTCCTGAAGCGATTGATCGGTTTGCAGGGAAATTGACAGATTTTTGAACCGTGTTCATGGGGTTACTGTTGATCGAGCAGGGGGAGGCCGCGGAAGAACCCGCTCGGCAGAGCACGTGGAATCCCGATTCCCCATGGGTGTATCATTCGCGAGAAGATGTCCTTTTTCTCTCGAACTGACAAATCTCGGATACGTTCCCATTGCAGAATGTCCCGAAATTCCACCTCGGGAGGGATTGCCGCCCACAACCCAATCCTCTCGTAGGGGACCTCGGCCCAAACGAAAGGCAACCGTCCCTGAGCAAGCACGTCCCCGATCACCCCGGAAAACGTGCATACGTTCCATCGATGCGTTTGTATTTCGTGAGACAACGGGCCTCCGGAACTAATTACAATCCCTGCGGCTCCGGCCATTGTCGCGAATTCCGCGAACCGGGGAGATGCCCGCTCAACCGGATGAGGTCGCCATGTAACAGCCTCCCCCGTTTTTCGCATCACTTTCAAAAGACGCTTCAGGCTCTCAAGTCGCAACGTCTCCGGCAACCGATGGCTGGTATGGAGCAGGTTGGTCAAAAGAAGGATACCTCCTGTCGTCGACCCTTCTTCGTATTCCAACCGATTCGTCGTATCCGGAACCGTGACGTTGCGATAGAATCCGAAGGTTCTCCGGACGTCGGCATCTGCGGGAGTCATCGCCACGCACCAATCCGCGAATCCCGCGAAATGATGTCGCATCTCGACGGTCCCGTGTAGCCAATGGATCGTCGAAATCCCGCGGCTCCGCAGAGCCTGCTCGAGGATCGCGGCATCCAGCTTGAGCAGCGAGAAAACACAGCGGACAGTCCGCGGAAGGTCCAGTGCCGCGCTGGTTTCGGCGACCCAGCAACCCCGTGCCAGATTGCGGCAGCTTCTCACCATGCAGCGGACCCACGTCCGAGGGCGGTGAAATGGCCATGCCCGCACCAGAAGACTGCGCACGTGCGGAGCGGCCGTCGCGTAGCGCCGCGTCGCCGCCGGGATGTCGTGCCAGCACCACGGCCGGCACTCGACGACTCTCCCGTCCTGCGCCGCGCGTGGCCGCGCGTCACGGCCCGGGCGAAGGTTTAGCCATAGCACCGGGCGATCCTCCCGAAGCGAGTCCATATATTCGAAAAGTCTCTTGTTCGCCGGCCCGCTGTCCTCCGTCGAGACGAAGACTTCGTCGAACACATCCCGCGGAATCTGCGGACGCCGCCATCCCGCGGAGAGGAGACCGATCGCCATCTGGAATCCGAATGAGGCCCACACGAGCAACCAGGAGAGAAGCTCGAGCCAGGGTGGAACAGACCTGCCGTTCACCCTCCCTGATCGGGCGGGTCGGGCTTTCCACCGAGCCAGCGTCGACTCGCCCACCGCGGTGAGGAGAAATTGGAGGGCGACGAGGGTAAGTATCTCGCGCGTCGCGGCGTCGCCTCCCGCAAGTTCCTCCGCTTCGCCGAGCAGAAACGCCCCGTATTCGTTCCGCAGCGCATGGAATTCCTCCACGGTCGACGAATCGACGGAGGATTCCTCCGACCCCTTTGCATCGGACGGCGTCTGCATGCTCGGCTTCACCACAAGTCCAGCCCGGGTCATTCCTTCCATGGAGGCGCTTGCTCGCGAGGATTTTCGTGTCGTCTCATTCCACCAGTTGCAACGTGGACCAGACGGTCGCATCGAGATGGTTCGGGCAACCTCCGTCCGCGGGATCGATCTTGAACCGCACGCCCCGATCACCGTCGCGCTCTGTATCGACATCGTTCACCCGCATCTCGAACGCCGCGATGTGACCGGGCTCTCCCAGGAAATCCCGGAAATAGCTCAACGGAATGGCCAGCTCCATGGACCATCCGTCCGTCGTTTTCACGCTGGCCATCCTCAGGCCCTCGATCCCGTCCAGCCGCCGTTCGTTGCGGTTGACCCCCCCGGCCACCGGCCGCCCATCCTGCGAGATCGGGGCGAAGATCATTTGCTGATCGTGGGTATGCACAAACTCGGGGATCTGGCGCTTTACGTCGCTTCCCACGAACAACTCCACGCTGTCGCCGAGATAGGCGGTGAACGGCGGCTGCGTGTTGACGAAGGGATCGTCGTCCCGCACAACCGCCGCCACGTAGAGATGCGAGGCATCCCATGCCACATATCCCGTCGCGCTCGCGTCCGCCTTGTCGACACGGGGCGCCGAAAGCGGAATGCGGCTATGGCCCTTCCACTCCTGCTCCTCGACCCGGCCATCGATTGATGGCGGCGATGTCATTCGGCGGGCGACCCGCTCACCTCGGACAAAGCGACCCGCAACCCACTGGCCATCCCAGAGCTCCTTGCTGGCGCGATCCTCGAGCGAGGGACTCACTCCCACCACGTAAACCGGGTCTCCGGAAAGCGCCAACGAAAGCCGCCCGTCCCTCGTGCGGACCGCCTTTTCCGCTCCCACGACATCGGAAAGAGTGACCTCCGGAACCCCGACGTCGATCTCCATGGGGATCTCGAGATCGTTCGTCCAGAGGACCAGCGTATGCACGCCATCCTTCTCGAAAAGCCGCGCCCCGACATCGGGTTGGAGAAACAAATCCCCTGCATAGCGGCTTCCGTCGATGCGGCGGGCGGCATGCGCCATCGCGACGAGGACGGGTTTCGGCTGGGCATTGTCACGGAAGAATCCATACCACTGATCCCGGTTGGCGGGCTCCTTCTCGAGCTGGCCAAGGCAGTGCGCGGAGAACGACTTCACATCCTCCGCGAAGAAGGCCAGCGCCGCCCGCACCGCCTGGCGCGCCTGGTTGCGCTCGGTATTGCCCGAATGCGGCCCCTTGGGCGGGGTCGAGGATCCGAACTCGGTGACGTGCAGAGTCACGTGATACCCTCTCTGCTCGTAGAACGTGCGAATCCTTCGAAGCACTGCGCGGAGGTCCCGTCGCTCGGCGTGCCCGTAGGGATGCAGGAACAGCACATCCATCCCGTCCATTCCCCCCGCATCGATGAATTCGACATCGTAATCCAGAACACCGAGATTGGGCCCGACCCTTGCCTCCGGCCGCACCTCGCGGATCGCATCCTTCGTCCACTGAGCGACCTTTGCGAAATCCGCCGGCGGCAGCTTCCCCCATGCCTCGTTCCAGATTTCGAACAAATCCGCCGCCTCCGGCAGCTTCGCAATTTCCTCCTTCAGCCAGCGCTTGTAAGGCTCTTCCAGCGGCACCGTCGCCTTGCTCCAGCCGAACTCGCGAAGCCGAAATTCTTTCCGCGGGCCATACCGCGCCTCGTCATACGCCTCCGGGGGAAACTTTTCTACCTTGTAAACGATGTTCACCGGCAGCGCCGACAGTTCTTCGATCTTCCAGTTGAACGTCTCCCGAGTCCATTGCAACCCGAGCCGGGCGGCGGCCCCCATCGCCTTGTAGGCATCAAACTTCCCTCGATACCCCCCCATTTTTAATCCGAAGCGATATCCGCCCGCGCGCGCCTCTTCCGCCGTGCGATCGACCATCGTCACGACCCCGAAGGTCGCCGCTGCCGAGGTCTCCCCCGCCTGCACCGCGAGTTCGTAATACCCGTTCGGGAGGATGCCGATCTCGAGCGAAGCCTTTCCCTCCTGGTTAGGCACCTCCCGCTTCCACACCTCCCGTCCTCTCCAATCCGTGACAAGCGCGGAAAATTCCTCCCCCGGTGCGAGATCCTGCGCGGAGACCGGAAACGCGACCGATTCCCCGGTTTGGAAGAGATTGCAGGGATCGTGCATCCCGATCTCGAGGGAGGGCTTCGCTTCCACGACGAACGGGGCCAGGCATGCCGCCCCTAGCACGGCGCTCCAAATGGGGGATCGGCTCATTCACCGCACCCTCAGCCCCCGGCACCCGCCTTGCAACTTCTCCCGAGGTTTTCGAAAAACGACATCGGCGGAATCTCGGGCGCCCCCACATTCCAAATGTTCCAAAGCCGCTCTCCCATGGCGTCCGCCCACTGCCGGTCCGCCAGTTTCCCCACGACCTCCCGGAGTTCCTCGATCGACGCGCAACTGATCTCCGCCGGTTGAGCCGCCCAGATTCCGATCCGCTCGTATCCCGTCCGCGTCCACAGGGCGGGAACACGCCCTTCCCGCACCACATCCTGAATCACCCCCGACAACGTGCAGACCGCAAGCCCCGCTCCGCGCACCGCATCGGCCAGCGTCGCGCTGTCCTCCAAAAAGATCGAGCGCGCCGCAGCGCGCTTCACCCACTCCGAAAAATCCGCCGCGTCCCGCTCCCTCGGATGCGGGCGCCAGCGGATCGGACCGCTCCAGACCGCCTGCGCCGCCTCGAACAGCGCTTCGAGACTCTCCCGAAGCTCCGCAGGCTCGAGCTGCTGGGCCGGATGCAGGAGATTCGTGAACAACACCAGCGCGCCGCCGTCGTTCCTCTCCGCCAACCCCGGCCAATCCCTCTCGGAAGGAATCGTCACCACCTTCCTATAACATCCGTAGGACGCCACCGTCTGCGCGTCCGCCTCGTTCAATGCCACGCAGATGTCCGCGTGGGCGTAGAACGTATAATATCGACTCAACGTTCCGTGCAACCAATGGACCGTTAATCTACCCCTTTTTTGCAATGCCGCTTCTAGAAAAGCCGTATCACAACGGAGAAAGCCGAATACCCAGGATGAATTGCTCGGCATCGGGGCGGACTCTGCCCAACACCCCATAATAAAGCCGCGGTATATCTCCTCAAGAACCCGCCTTGAAGGGGCAGGATGTCCACAAATAACGGCAATCCTCTCCAATAGTGGGCCACATTGATAAACGAATCTAAAGAACCTTATCGTGGCCCGAAAGATATCGTGATATGAAGCGGGATATACACCAACTACTCCCCCCTCCCTCCGCTCCTGCTTATAAAATCCTCCACCCAAATTTGTATTTACGAATCCAGAGGGGACATTCTCTGTATTTCCAAGGGCTTTCAAGACACGGCGGGAGGCGTTACTGACCGTTTGCTTTGTTACGAAGACCGTGACGCAATTTGACCGAAGGCACTGCTTGAATGGATGAGCCAGCAGGCGCACAAAAAGCTTTCCCGCTCCTGCACCCACAGCGAAGATGCTAGAAAGCAAAAGATGTATTCCACCCCTTGCGTTGCGGGTCAATCCGTCCAAATCCTCAAAGCTTATTTTCTCTTTCTGATAAATCTGAGACCTCCACCACTCTACTTTTCCATGGGGCATTCCACCGCAGAAATATCCCGTCACTAAACAGGCCATCGGCCGACTGAACCCGGTTTCTCGTAACCATGAGTCTTCCTCGACGCGCTTCAAGAGGACCCGCGAAATCGCCTGTTTCGTAGCATAAAACTCTTGAATTGAGCGTTTAACCCTAGTGGAGGGGACCATAAGTATATCTTGCAGATAGAGGGAGAGTTCCTTTTAGGAATATATATCCTTTAGGATTCGCTCGCAGTTCGCACAAGTGACGTCCCATAAGAACGTTTGAGCCCTCTTTAGCCTATCGGTGACCTCGGGAGCTGCATCGAGCACCTCCCCTGCCAGATGCACCAACCGGTCCGCGAGATCGGGATCGTCGACCTCTATGCCCCAATCGGAGGCCTCGATGTCGTCGAGAAACCATCGCAACTTGTTATGAGAAATCAGCGAGATGATCGGTCTCCCACATCCGAACGGGATCATTTGTGAATGACCGCGCATACCGATTGCCAACTTTACGCCCCTGTATCGTTCGAGGACCTCCGTTGATGGCCGATTATAAAGTTGAACATGCTCAAAGGGAACAGCTGCACGCTCCAAGGCCGGGAGCATCACTTTATCGCTTTCGATATGGGAGAAATAAGCGATTCGGTGATATCTGCTGATTTGTTTCATCGCTACAGCGATCCTGTCGAGAATAACATTCTGCCGGTCCCCAAAACGGAGAGACGCTCGATCGAACGCACAATTTAGGGCAACCACTCCGTCCTCGCATGGGGGTATCCGGAAATGTTCCGGATAGATATGCTTTAGCAGAGTGGTCATACATGGCTGAAATACAACCTTCTCGCGCAACTCCGCTGGCAAATAAGACCTGATATTCTCGATACTACCATGATTCCGTAGCCCCACGAAGCTGGCACGCTCGACCAACTTCACAATATTGCTTTGAAAGTGGTCATCGAACTCATCCTGACCCCGGAATCGATTATAGCCGACCGCGAACACAACCAGCTTCGCTTGGATTTTTTCGATATCCTCCGTTCGGACCGGCCATTGCCAGCCGCTGACATCGTTTCGATTTGAATCCCGGATAAACAGCCCGCCTCCTCCGATGAAGACGGCGTCACTCCGATTCATCCGCCTGATCTCGGATTCGTTAACAAGATCATGCACATGCAACGGATCCCAATGGATTCCGCCGATTTTTTGCTGGATAAGGTCTCTTAAGACCGTAGGCAGCAGAGTATCACCAGCGTTGTGCGTGCCGAAGGCGGCTACGTGTGTCAAACGTCGATGAAGAAGGGACTCCACCGTTAGCCCGATTCCATTTGTCAATTGGTGGCGAACCGCCGCTATCAATCCAACCGGGTCTTCCCGCAAGAGGCGCGCGTTCCTCTTATTGACTATTCTCCTCAGCCTTCGTCCGCAATTCATATATTTTCAATAGGTTTAGAGTATCAGCCAGAGAGATGTGTCGAGACATTAGCGAGCGATAGAATATCCAAATTCTACTCTCTCTGATAGAGACCAAGAACTCCGTCAACCAAGCGCAAAATCATCGATGGCAATCTTGTGCAAATGGTTAACATTAAGGCTCCATCTACCGTCGCCATATCAAAAACTGTCATGCCGATCCCCAGAACCGCAATGGTGGCCGGAATATTCCATCGCGCGTCGATATCAATCCATCCTTTCGACTGGTTTAGCCGGGCAAACAACCTCGATCCGAATAGCACGAGCGCCAGACTGGCAGCGAGAATAAGCTCTTTTTGAAGTCCTGAATAATTAGGGCCGAGCATAAACAACAAGATGTCCGGAAACGAGGCGACAAGCAGAAGACAACCCACACTGAACACTAAAAATGAAAGCAGAGAACCGCAGTATATCAGGATCAGTTTTTTCCGGTCCCCACACTTTGAAAATGATGGAGCAAACACATTACTCACGAATGCGCTTGGAACGATGAACAGGGCACTCAGACGGGTGACCGCCCCCAAATCTGCCATGGAGGTCGAAGAGCCGACGATTCCAAGAACTATCACTGCGAGCTGGCCTTGAACGGCGGCGAATAGGGCGTTAGGCAATGTCTTTCTAAACATCGCCTGCATCTCCCCAGTGTAACCTGCGTCAGGTCTTGCTTCTCGACTCCAGATGTCACGCCCGCTGCGTTCGACGAACCAGCTCCCAGCGAAAGCAGCAACGGCGGCCGCAAATAACAGCTGCTCGATTTCCAAACCAATCGTAAAGACCATCGCAAAAACCAATGTTATGCGTAGTAACACTACTAACAACTTTTGCCATTGAACAGTCTTCCACCTATCGGAGATGAGAAGCGCTTCGATTTTGACAGCACGATCTACATCCGGAAACACAACAAGCAAAGTCAAAATCGCAAGTCCGCCAGCTACAGCGGGAGGAGCGCCCTGCCGGGCAAGGAGAAACCATGTGATCGCGCCAATAAGCGGAAAAATGAACGCTGATTGGCGGAGTCTTTGGCGATTGGCCGATGCGATCAATGAAGCATACTCCCGATGCTGGTTCCAGAGTTTCCCCCCCAATTTTCGAAACCCTATCGCTACCCCCGTTGCGCATAGCATGTTCGCGAGGGCGATCATACTATTGCTGATCGTATAATATGCGTAGTCGCTCTTACCGACATGGCGAACGATATAGAAAGCGAGCGCCATCTGGAGAACTTGTATCGCTGCCTCCCCAGCTGAGAAGTGAATGATTTTACGCAACCACCGAGTAGCGACTTGAGCGACAGGATACATTTTAGAGCGGGACCAAGAGATGAATCCCTTAGCGATGGAGAAGGTGTGACTGGCGCGCAGTCGTCTTACTTTCTTCGCACCTCCTTTGCCATTCGGTATTCAATAGCGCTGCAAGAAGCTAGACCTCAGAGCATACCAGCGGTGATAGACGCGTAATATCCCTCAACCCTTAACGCAAGATCATCCACGGTCTTCGCAATGCGCGATCGCAGCATAGTTCCTTCGTTTCGGATTGTCTGGCAATCCTCAATGATTCCCTCAATGTCGTCAACTGAAGGAATAGCCCCATATTCATGAGGAACATCATATCCAAGAACATCTTGCAAACTTCTCGTCTTGTGGGAATTCGACCCCAGAAAGATGCAAGGCGTGCCCCCGAGAGAGGCGAGAATTGCTGGATGATATCGACCTGTTATAAATGTCCTAGCATTCGCTACGATCGCAGCTGCCGCGAGAATCGGGGTATTTGCGCCTATATAGGTGAGATCGAAGCGCCTCGCGATTGGGCGCAAAAACGAGTCAGCACCTGCAGACTCAGAGATCACCACAGTGATACGTTCAGCCAAAAGGCGCCTGACTAGAAGTTCATAGCTCTCCCTCGCCTGCTTAGGAAATCTACAAGCTCGTGAACCGCCTGTCACTACTACGTAATCGCCGGTCAATTTTCCTACTGTGGCAAACTGAGTATGTTCAAGCATCGGTCGCATCAGTTCCAACCCTGCTTTCGAAGCGGCCGCGAGATTGCTATCGAAATTCCCGAAATAGCGTCTCCAAGAAAAGAGGGCGTCGGGCACGTAGCTACACAGCCCGTCAGGCAGGCTATTGTGAAGCAGTTTATATGAAACTGGGTCACGTAATGCAACCGCCGAACATCGTTTCAGTTGCCGAAGAGCCTGCTTTAATGTTTCTTCATTCAAACCGGTTTTGGGACACGAGGAAGCTATACTATTTACAAAATACACGGGACGGCCGAATCGGCTCGCGAGTTCCAACAGCGCTAACAAAAAAAGAAATGTTTGCCGGGGTGGAGTCGAAAAGATCATATCCCCCTCCCCATTGACGACAATGGCGGCTGATCCTCGAATCCGATCGCACAACGATTTCAGGAATGGGAACTTTTGCTCGTTCTTCAGAATCCAGTCGGCTGACTCTTCCGGGGTAGTCTGAATATATCTATAGGCGTTGGTGATACCTTCCAGCAGGCGCTTGATCGAAGCACTACAAATAGGAAATCTTATCCTCCCAAGCTTCCCCGCCACCCGTTCCTTTAAGCCTCCCAATCGGATAGACTTTTCCCGACTAAATAGATAATCCCCGACTGCACCTTTATCTAGGAGCATCTGAGCTAATGCCATGCTGGTGGAACGGTTTCCCCAGTTGTCTTTATCAATGCCATGCCCTACAAATAGTATGCTCATGGATTCGCCCCAAAATAGATGAACAAGGAGATGCGGGTATTCATTCCAGATAGTTGACCGAGCAGGACGCGACCAAGGTGAAGCGCCTCAACAGACTTGACCCTGTGAAAATGGGTTAGTTAACTCACGAACGCGGGCGCTATTCATCATTCAGCTTGCATGTAAATCGTCCCCTTTGAACAAGCTTCAAGACTTTTCAATTCGGAAGTCCTTGCAGGCGATGTGCAGCGCTAACGCTTCAATATAAATTTTTTTAATCTTCTACCCTTCTCCCAAAGAATATTCATTGGGCGGATTCTTTCTAGCGTTTCCAAATACCGCAGAGTTTTCTGACATTCCTCCCGATTCCATATTGGCTTCAATAGAGGGTCTTCATTTTTGGTTGCGAGCCCGATCACTCTCTCGTCGACATATTTCATTTCTAAACCCGCGGCCTCACATACACGAGATAACGTGTGGGCGGAGAAATGCGTAAGGTGGGCATTTTGCAAATATCTGAGAAAATCGCCGGAATACACCCGGAGATTCCTGACTCCTGGGACATCAATAATTAGAAGCCCTTGGTCTGTCATCAAAGAGCGTATAATCCGGAGAAATGTGATGGGTTCCGGGATATGCTCCAAGACATGAGAAATGTTTATCACGTCGAATTTTCGTTTTCCAACAAGTGCCTCTACTTCGATTGACCGCAGATCCAGATTCTGGCTGCGCCCATATTCGAACCCTTCTTCGCCCCCGATGTCGCATCCCAATGTTTCCGCACCCCTTTCTCTAAAAGGAATCAACATTCCCCCTGCACCGCAACCTACATCGAGGACCGATTTTCCTTTAAGTGATTCAAGCGGCACGTTCCTTTCGACATCTTTTAGTATTTCCCGACAGCGCTTCGTTTGGTTATTAAATCGCAGAGCTGTGTCATCGGAAGATCCTCTGTAAATTCCTTGATAATAATTCCTATAGAAAATCGACAAAAATCGAGAACTCATTCGTAGTGCAGTCCATACGACTCCCGACCCACGAGAGATCCGCGTAGTCATGGGGAATCCATAGCGATCTCTTCGGGAAAGTAATACGGATTCCTCAGGGACAGGCAAAGCACCACAAGGGGCAGAACATAACTCCAGCGAATCTTCATTGTCCTCCAACAATCGCTTAAACTCCAGGATCATTGCCAATCCTCCCTCGGGGACCCTATGCACTGGAACATTGTCCTTCGCCCGCTCGAATCTTGAACCTAGAAAACATGGTTCATGGGACTGATCTTTCATACTATTAACCTTAGTTATTTCAAATACTCTCAATCATCATACCGAAAGCACATGAACACCTGGGAGTTCGCAGCCGGTCCCAGGCGCGGAAAGGGAGAATATTGGATGTCGAGTTCCTTGAATCGACTTCCGAGCGTCTTTCGAAGGACGCGGTAATCGAAACCCTTGTGGTCGAGGTAGGGGCCGGTCTTGCTGCGCGGGACGTCCTTCCAGAGGATGGCGCTTCGGAACAACTCGGGCAGGGTGTAGCGCCAGCGGGATTTGTTGACGAAGACGGCGTTGGGGTATTTGAACAGGAGCACCGGGCCCACCATGATCGGCACCGAAACGATGACCTTGCCTCCGGGTCGCAACGCTCTCCGACCCAATGCAATGAACTCCTCGAGCGTGGGGTCTTCCACGTGCTCGAGCGTTTCGAAGGCGCAGAGCGCGTCGAGGCTGCGATCGGGGATCTCCTCGAGGCGCTTCACGGGAACGTAGCGCGGCTCCTTGGGATCCGCATAGGGGTCGAAGCCGTAGAGGGTTCCCGTCCACCCCTCGGCAGACAGGGAGTTCAGGAACGCCCCGTTGTGCGAGCCGAAGTCGAGAAGGTCGCCGTCCTTCCGCTCGAAGAGCCTTTGGACGATTTGGAAGGCGCGCCGGTGCCGGGTGCGTTGCGCATGGCGCGCGAGGGGGTTCGCGCTGTTGATGGTGCGCTTATCGTAGGATGGCTTGGCCATTGGCGAGGAGTGGGTGTGGTTTTTACGGGAGCATATCGCGAGCCGGATCGCGAGAAGGAAGACGGCGCTGGGGCGCGGGTCGAAAGAGGAGCCGCTGCCACGCCTCCTTCCAGCCCTCGACTCGATGTGGGTATTATTTCGCCTGAAATCCTTCCGCAAGAGCAGCGGATCGAAGCCGGGGGTCGCCCGTCAGAAAATAGCCATAATGGCGCTTTCAGGATGGCAGGTCAGTGCTCGTTTGCTGGCACGGGCCGAGAGGATCCGTTCGGCGAATTCGCGGACGGCACCTCCGCCTCCAGTGGATTCGGTTTGGAAATGAACGACGCGCTGCACTTGGGGGATCGCGTCGGCCGGACAGGCAGCGAGCCCGACCCTTTCGAGCACGGGAATGTCGGCCAGATCGTCGCCGATGTAGGCGAGCTCATCTGGAGCAAAGCCGGTTTTCGCCAAGATGCGTTCCAGCTCGGGCAACTTATCCTCCGCTCCCTGGACCAGATAATCCATCTTCAGCTTTGCCGCGCGGCGTTCGACGATTCTGGTATTCTCCGTGGTGATGATACCGGTCTTTATCCCCGCCTTGCGCAGAAGCTCGATTCCCTTGCCGTCACGGGTGTTGAATTTCTTCAACTCATCCCCGGTTTCCGAATAATACATCCCGGCGTCCGTTAAAACGCCGTCGACATCCGTAAGGAAGAGCTTGATCCTGGCCGCGCGCCGGGCGAACTCCTCGGGAGAAATACGGAGCCCCGGAAAATTTGCTCTCTCCGGGCAACGCTGACGGAGAAGGCTCTCGATCACCGCCCAGTCCGACGGCTCGTCGAGTTCGTAATAAGTCTCCTCGGGCATCACATGTAGCGCGACCCGACCCGACAACCGGCATCCGCTCTTCAAAAGATCGGAACGCGAGCAGATATAAAATGCGCCATTCTCGACGTAATAGGGCGCAAACTCCTGCCGACGCGGGCGTTTCGTGAAGTCATAATTCGTCGGCGTGGCGATGCCGTTGTCATCGCGTTTCCAGATGAAGCGCTTCTGCTCGACGACGGAAAGCAGGCTGTCCGCCCCCGATCGATCGAGTTCTGCGAGGCCAGCGGAAAGGTCCGCGGATGTCAACAGAGGCGACGTAGCCTGAATCAATACGATGCGATCAAACTCCCGGGAGCTGGCGAACTCCAGCATTGCGGATTCGGTGCTGGCGGTATCGCTGGCAGATTCCGCGCTGCGGCCCACCACCTCAACCTTCGGGTGGAGAAGGGCCTCCACCGTCTGCCGAATCTTGTCGTCGTCCGTCGAGACGAACACCCGATCAATGCCTGCGCAATTCGCGGCGGCCTCGACCGTCCAGAGAGCAAGCGGCTTCCCGGCTATGGGCTTGATGTTCTTGAGAGGAATGCTCTTGCTCCCCCCACGGAGGGGGATGAATGCGATCGTGTGCATACGTGTGCCCGCTATGCTCTGGCAAGGTCTCGTGTGACAACCCAACGCGCTAGCGCGCGACCCACTTCAGTTTTTCGCGCTGAACCTTTTCCACATCCAGCAGCTCGGCACGCTTGTATTCGAGTGCAGCGGCCACGTGCTTGATATCGCGACAGAGGCGACGCATTCCGTCGGGCTCGAGGGACGCGGCGTGATCCGTGCCCTTCCACGTGCGATCCAGAGTGAAATGGCGCTCGATCCAGGTGGCCCCCAAGGTCATCGCAGCGATGTCAGCGGCAATGCCCAGATGGTGTCCGGAAAAACCGATTTCCTTGACCCGACTGCCAAACGTTTCCTTCAACCGGACGATCTCCAGCAGGCAAATGTCTTCAAACGCGACGGGATACCCGGAGGTGCAGGAGTAAAGCACCACATCCTTCGCGCGGCCTTTTTGCTCAAAAAAGGCGACCACCTTCTCCTCCTCCTCGTGAGTGGTCATCCCGAAGGAAAGGTGAATCTCCCCGCCGTAATTTTCGCAGAGATACGCGAGCATCGGCCAGTGCAGGTTGCAGGCCGAGGGGATCTTGATGAGGCTCGGAGCCAGAGGCACGATCTCCTTCGCAGAGGTCAAGTCCCATACCGACGTGCTGTAAGTCGCTCCAAACTCCTCGCACCATGCCTTGAGCGTCCTGTGCTGGTCCGCGCTAAGTTCCAGAAATTCCCGGTGTTCGCCATAGGTTTTTCCGTAGGCATGCATCGGATTCGGATGCGGAGCGTTATATTGTTCCTCGGTCAGGAGTTCTCGAGGATGACGCTTCTGGAACTTGATGACGTCGGCTTTACAGAACGTGGCCCCAACCATGATGAGTTCCTTGGCAATAGCCATTTCGCCCTTATGATTGCATCCTACTTCTGCGATAACTTTTGGGGTTTTCATAACGTATAGGTTGATCGAGACCTCTGGCTTATGCGGAAAGCATTTTCTGTATTTATTTATCCACGGTATTCATCCGTTAGAGACGAATTTCTCCATTTCACGAACCAAGGATCTAATGGCGGATTCGCGGTCACTAGGACCCACGACTACTACTTGAAGCGTTTCCACGGGATTTCCCCGGTTTCCGTCGACCACCTTTCGCAGCTTAGAGAGTCGCTGCTCCTTCTTTTCGCGCGAGTATGTTACCGAGTCGAAATCTCTTTCTCTTCGAACAGCGGTAAACACGAATACAGGTGTCGTGCTGGACTTGAATTGCCACGCGTTGAAACGAAAGCGAACTCCCTTGATAGAGATGTCCACTTCAGGCAGTGGGGCAACCAATTCGAGCCCCACTGAAGGAAGACATATAGTCGGATTGTGGAGGATATCCGTGCCGTTCTTTCGTTTGTCTGGCAGCCACTGAAGGTGAAAAACCGTTAGATGGCTCCCGTCGTCACCGATCCAAGATCCAGTCCTTCCGTTGTCGTAGCGTAAAAGTTCCTGTTCTTTATCGGTCATCGATCGCGACTGGTATTGCCGAAATCGAGTTGAGTTTCCTTCCTCCGGTAATTCTATGTTCCAAGGAACCGTGCTGGGCGTGACAGATTCTTTCCAGCGATACCAAGCCTCGGTCGCACCCTCGGTGGCGAGGAACCATACGAGGACTGCTCCAGCAATCCAAAGGAGCGCGCGTGGAATGCGGACCGTCGAGGGTCGAGCGCCGGGAGACGAGGAAGAAGCATTGTCCGGAGGAACGGAAGGATGAGCATCGGGGGACATGGGAGGATCAGTCGAAGGTCACAAGGTCCGTGGTCGAAATTCGAGCGTCGAGAGCCGACGCCAAGCGGCAAGACTCCATAAGCGAAATCAAGAGCGCAGGCAGGTGGAAATGAGACGCAGAACCGACGTTGAGAGCATTGTCTCGAAATCGTGACGAAGTCGCGGTTGCGACTCCTGCGGAGAAAAGGGGTCTTCTCGATCGTCCAAAGCACCGATAGATCATGAGCAAGTATCTTTTGCGACCATTCTGATTGGCATCGGGATCGTCCTTGCCGTCACCGGGCGGTTTCCAACATCGAAGCAGGAAGCGGACCCAACCGCAAAGCCCACTTTTTTCGCCACGGTCGATGACGAATGGCTGAGCAAGCCGATCGACCTCACGGATCTCTCCTTCGCATCCGTCGTTTCGACAGACGGCCGGCTTTAATAGCGTTCAGGCAGGGCACGCGGACGGAGCGGAATCGCAGGACGGGACAATGCCCCCGGACGTGCGTCGATCAAAGCGGAAGTCATTCCACGCAAGGCTCTTCAAGCTGTTAAACGAAGCCGGTCCGGCACCGAAAGTGGCGGAATTTCGACCTTTCCGAGTCGTCGGCCGATCATTCCGGCCGGCAATCCAATCATTCCGAGTGGTCGGCCGCTCATTCCAGATGGCGCGCCAGACAGGCCGACAGGCCGGCATGTCATGCCGGGCGGCGGGAACAACAAGCCGAGGCGTCGGCCTGTCGTGCGCGGCGGCCGGAATGACAAGCCGACCGGCACGCCAAACGTGCCGACCGCCCGGCCGATTCGGACGACCCGTCGGAATGGACGAAAAAACAGCACCGAACGCCGGAATCGATGCGGAACCCGCAATCACTCATGCACGTATCCGCATATGTTGATGGAAACCACAACCTGTAGGGGTCAGCGAGACACCTTGTCGACATCTTGCGGTTTTGTGGTGAGTTTTTTTGATCATGCGCTTGACACAATCCCAAAACCTGACAGTCTGGCAGTCGATTCAGAAGGCGTAATCGTCGTTTGGGTCACGACCTCGGGGGGAGGTCGCGTCCAAGGCGTTCGCCGATCTCACATCGGATCGGAGAACGAGGGTGTTTCATTCCTCCGGGGCGGTATTCCCGGAAACGGGCTGGAAAGGAGACATCACCGACAATGGCATATCAAATTCCTGATCGAATCGCCCGGTTCACGCATGCGTGGACCGAGCTGGCTCCGGAGACGACCTTCGCCGGCATGACGCTCGCGGAATTCCGCGCGGCAGTGCAGCCGTCGATTGACGAACGGTCCGCCATCGCCTCGCTGGAGGCGCTGCGGTCCGCGGCCGTCGCCCGCAAGAATGCAGCAGACGCTGCAAGTCGCGCGGCGATCTTCGCCGTCGCCAATGCGGTGCGCGCGGATTCCGCGCACGGTCCCGATGGCGCGCTCTACCGCGCCCTGGGTTACGTGCCGCAGAGCGAGCGCCGCAGCGGTCTGACCCGGAAAGTCAAGGCGACCGCCGCGACGCCTGAGTCTCTGCCGAAGGCCGCGTAGCCGCGCGACTTTCGAAGAGAAACCATACAGGTCCCGGCGGATGTGCGCCGGGATTCTTTTTTTAGGGAGTCAAGGGGGTAAAAGTCTGAAAGTCTGAAAGTCTAAAGGTCTGAAGGTCGAAACGTCTGAAAGTCTGAAAGTCTAAAGGTCTGAAGGTCGAAACGTCTGAAAGTCTGAAAGTCTAAAGGTCTGAAGGTCGAAACGTCTGAAGGTCGAAACGTCTGAAGGTCAACATCCGCACTCCCCACCTCAAAACTTCCGCACTCCCGCACCTTCAACCTCCACACCTCAGAACCTCCGCACTTCGGCACCTTCAACTTCCGCACTTCCGCACCTCGGAACATCCTTATGAATGAGTTGCGCGTTGCCGGGTTGCTGCGGATTTGGAACGGTCGGCTCGAGTGAGAAACCGTCGGTCTCTCGTGGTCCGCGTTTCAAGATAGGAAATATATCCGCCGAGAATCCCCTTCGTTTCACTCCACGCTTCCCGCATCTCCGCGAGGATTGTTTGATCGATAAAGTTTTCGTCCACGGCGACGTTCAGGTGATCGAGTAGTTCGCAAAGTGATCCCCTCGCCTGGCGGCAATATTGGAGGTTCTCCTGAGGATGCTGTCGCCCGAAGCCTTCCGCGATATTTGCTGTCACCGATCTCGCGGCTCGCAGCACCTGATCCTTCAACCGATATTCCTCGGTCTTCGGGAGGGTGCCCGCCCAAGTGGCGATTTTCCTCCGGAGCGCCCGCGCCGAACGGTAGCACTCCAGGTCTTCGAATGACTCGATCTTCGCCATCCTTCAACGGGCGACCCACCCCGGCAACGCGCAACCCATAACTCCTGCTCCGCGAGTCCTCGCGGATCAGGCCTTCCCAATCGCGTGGACCTCGAAGCCGAGCTGGCGGAGATCCGCATGGGGCAGGATGTTGCGGCCGTCGAAGACGAAGGCGGGCTTCTTCATGCCGGCAAGGACGCGCGGAAAATCGAGGGTCTTGAAGGCGTCCCATTCGGTGAGCACCGCCATGGCGTGCGCTCCTTCGAGGGCCACGTAGGGATCGTTCACGACGGTGACGTGATCGGCGATCTGCTGCGACGTCATGCCGACGTAGGCGAGATCCTTCTCGATTGTCTCCGTCGTCACCTGCGGATCGTAGATGCAGACCTGCGCCTGCTCCTCGGCAAGGGCGCGCGCGATGTAGATGGCGGCGGATTCGCGGGTGTCGTTCGTGTCTTTCTTGAACGCGAACCCGAGCAGCGCGACGCGCTTGCCGGACACCGTGTTGAACATCGTGCTGATCATCCGGCGCACGAAACGGTTCTTCTGCCAGTCGTTGATCTCGACGACGCTCGCCCAGTAGTCGGCGACCTCCTTGAGGCCGTAATACTCGCAGAGATAGACGAGGTTCAGGATGTCCTTCTGGAAGCACGACCCGCCGAAGCCGACGGAGGCCTTGAGGAACTTCGGACCGATGCGGCTGTCGCGGCCGGCGGCGAACGCCACCTCGTCCACGTCGGCGCCGGTGGCCTCGCAGAGCGCGGAGACGGCATTGATCGAGGAGATGCGCTGCGCGAGCAGGGCGTTGGCGACGAGCTTCGAGAGCTCGCTCGACCAGAGGTTCGTCGTGAGGATGCGCTCGCGCGGCACCCAGTGGGCATAGACATCGACGAGCTTTTGAAGCGCGGCCTGCCCTTCCGGCGTGGAATCGCCGCCAATCAGCACGCGGTCGGGGCTTTCCAGATCCTGGATGGCCGTGCCCTCGGCGAGGAATTCCGGGTTCGACAGAATCTCGAAATGGTGGCCGTGGCTGTTTGCGTTGAGCACGCGCTTGAGCGACTCCGCGGTGCGGACGGGCAGCGTGGATTTCTCGACCACGATCTTGTCACCATTGGCAACCTCGGCGATCCGGCGGGCGCAAAGCTCGAGGTAGCGAAGATCGGCGGCGCGGCCGGCTCCAACGCCGTAGGTCTTGGTCGGGGTGTTGACCGAGACAAAGATGATGTCCGCCGCGCGGATGGCCTCATCGACGTCCGTGGAGAAGAAGAGGTTCTTCCCGCGGCAGGCTTCGACGACCTCCTGCAGCCCGGGCTCGTAAACGGGCAGGTCGGAGGAGTTCCATGCGGCGATGCGCTCGGCATTGATATCGACAACCGTGACGCGGATGTCGGGGCATTTCCGGGCGATCATGGCCATCGTGGGTCCGCCGACATAACCGGCACCAATACAGCAGATATTCATAAGACAGAGTCGAAGGTCGTAGGGTTTAAAGTCGAACGTCGAAAATCGAAAGTCAGAGGTCGAAAATTCAGGATCAAAGACCGGAAATCACGGGTGCGGGTGGGGCGGTGCTGAGGTGCTGAGGTGCTGAGGTGCTGAGGTGCTGAGGTGCTGAGGTGCTG